>NZ_JAGPXU010000026.1:0-97243 GCF_018070385.1 Micromonospora sp. C97 | reverse complement strand
GCCCGGAGCCGGGCACGGTCGGCCCCCGCCCCCAACCGCAACACTCAAGACCACCGCACCGGGATCTCCACAGGCGGCTCACCCTCACCAGCCCAGAAGATCGTGCCGGTCTCGTCGACCACCACCACCCGGGGCGTCCGGGCCAGACCCCAGGTGATCGCCTCGGCCGGCTGGTCCCAGCTCGGCGCTTCCTCCAGCACCCCGGTCTCGGCACCGGCGTCGTCTCCGGCCGACCGCTCCCAGTACGCCGTCCAGACCTGCTGACCAGCGGACATGTCCGGGTGCACGAAGACGGTGCCGCGCCCGCGCCAGGCAGCGAGCCGCTCCGGGACCACCGGCACCGGCGTCTCACCGGTGACGGCCTCCAGGTCCTCCACGCCGAAGGCGTGCGGCAGCAGCTCGGCCATCCGCAGTGGCCGGGTCTTGCTCTCGATCAGGCACTCCGGCCCGCCGTGCTCCCAGAGCAGCTGCCGGCACCGGCCGCACGGCATCAACGGCTCGCCGGTCGCGTCGACGCAGGAGAGCGCGACGAGCCGACCGCCACCGGTGGCGTGCAGGCTGGACACGACCCCGCACTCGGCGCAGAGCGTCACCCCGTACGCGGCGTTCTCCACGTTGCAGCCGACCACCACCCGGCCGTCGTCGACCAGCGCGGCGGCGCCGACCGGGAACGTCGAGTACGGCGCGTACGCGTGCCGCATCGCTTCGGTGGCGGCAGCGCGCAACTGCGCCCAGTCAATGTCGGTCATGTCATCATTCTGCCGAAGTAGCCCAGGTCAGAAGCGGGCAGGGCCGGGTCCCCGGCCCTGCCCGCAGCGGTCTGTGGTGATGGTGGTCAGCCCTTGATGTACGGCTTGCCGTCGGCGGCCGGTGCCCGGACCCGGCCAACCAGCCCGGCGACGGCCAGGATGGTCGCCAGGTAGGGCAGCATGGCCAGGAACTGGCTGGGGATCGAGCTGCTGATCGCGCCCAGGTAGGTGGCGAGCTGGTCGGCGAACCCGAAGAAGAGGGCGGCGAGCAGCGCGCCGGTCGGGTTCCACCGGCCGAAGATCAGCGCGGCCAGGGCGATGAAGCCCTTACCACCGATCATGTTCTTGGTGAACGAGTAGAGCGCCAGCGTGTAGGACGCGCCGCCGATGCCGGCGACCACACCGGCCAGCAGGACGTTGCGGTAGCGCACCCGCAGCACCTTGACGCCGAGCGTGTCGGCCGCGATCGGGTGCTCGCCGACGGACCGGGTACGCAGCCCCCACCGGGTGCGGAACAACGCGATGTGGATCACCAGGACCAGGAGCAGCCCGAGGTAGAGGAAGATGTTGCCGCGGAACAACGCCGGCCCGAGCACCGGGATGTCCTTCAGCAGCGGGATCTCCCAGTTGCTGAAGCGGGGCGCGCTGTTGTACCTCGCGGCGTCGGTCTGCATCAGCCGCTCGTAGAGGAAGCCGGTGACGCCGACCGCCAACAGGTTCAGCACGATGCCCATGACGACCTGGTCGACCAGGTAACGGATGGCGAAGACGGCGAGCAGCAGCGAGATGAACGCGCCGCCGATGGCGGCGGCGACCAGGCCCACCCAGACGCTGCCGGAGATGCTGCCGAAGAGGGCGCCGCTGAACGCGCCCATCAGCAGCTGACCCTCGATCGCCACGTTGACCACGCCGGAGCGTTCGCAGAGCACACCGGCGAGCGCGCCAAAGATCAACGGCAGGGCCAGGATGAAGGTGCCCCGGATGATGTTGACCAGCGGCATGAAGTTCTGCCCGGTCGGTGCGGCGGAGATCTGCCAGCAGAGGAACGACAGCACGAAACCGACCAGCCCGACGGCGAGCACGGGAAGGAACCACCGCTTCGGCACCCCGGCGAGGAGCGCCGCACCGGCGGCGATCGCGATGATCCCGAACAGGATCGCCCCGATCGTGCCGTTGATCTCCAACGCGGCGCCGGCCGCGTCGTCGCTGAGGGTGAACCGGGCCTGCTGGTCGGTGGCGAGCGCGCCGAAGAGCACCGCGGACAGCAGACCGAGCCCCAGCAGCGTGAGGCCGACCTTGCGGCTGCGGGTCCAGAAGCCCTCGTCTACCGGGGCGACGGCGATGTCGGGGACAGCCATGGTGGACATCAGTTACCAGCCCTTCGCCAGGCTCGTCTGCAACCGGGCGGCGCGGGCGGCCCGGAGCTGGAAGATCGCCTTCACCAGGGCCGGCGCGGCGATGAAGATGACGATCAGCGCCTGGAGCACCGTCACCAGCTCCAGCGAGATCCCGGAGTACGACTGCATCCGGTTACCACCGGCCTGCAGCGCCCCGAACAGCAGCGCGGCGAGCAACACCCCCCAGGGCTTCACCCGCCCGAGCAGCGCCACCAGGATGCCGTCGAAGCCGATCTGCGCGACCACCAGCGGGGTCAACGCGCTGGCGGTCGAGCCGAGCACCATGTTCGAGCCGCCGAGGCCGGCCAGGATGCCGGCAAAGACCATGATCAGGATGTACGTCCGGGTGACGCTGATGCCGGCGGTCCGGGCGGCGTCCGGGTTGGCACCGACCGCACGCAGCTCGAAGCCGAGCGTCGAGCGGTTGAGCAGCCAGGCGACCGCCCAGGTGGCCAGCACGGCGAGCAGGATGCCGGCGTGCACCCGCAGGTTGTCGCCGAGCAGTCGGGGCAGCTGGGCGGAGGTGTCCACCGCCTTGCTGATCGCGTCGGTACGGGTCGGGTCCTGCACGCCGTTCTGCACGATCAACCAGGTGAGGAAGTACGTGGCGACGTAGTTCAGCATGATCGTGTTGATCACCTCGTGCGCGCCGGCCCGGGCCTTGAGGATGCCGGGGATGAAACCCCAGATCGCTCCGCCCAGCGCGCCGGCCAGCACCGCCACCAGCAGGTGCAGGCCCGGCGGCAGCGGCAGCAAGAAGCCGGCCAGCGCCGCCATGATCACGCCGATGGTGGCCTGGCCCTGGGCGCCGATGTTGAACAGGCCGCCACGGAAGGCCAACGCCACCGACAGACCGGTGAAGACCAGCGGCGCCGCGTAGGTCAGCGTCTCCGAGATCGGCGCGAGCACCGCCTGCCAGCCGTTGGCGCCGTCCAGCCAGCCGGAGAACGCCTCGGGGTCGAAGATCGAGCCCTTGAACAGGTTCGCGTACGCCTCGCTGACGAGCGTCCAGCTGGAGTTGATCGCGTCGGACGGGCGGGAGGTGATGTACGAGTACGTGGAGAGCACATCGGGATCAGAAATGATCATCAGTACCGCGCCGACCACGATCGCCAACACCAGCGACAGCAGGGTCACCGTGAAGGTGTTGGCCGCCCAGAGGTTGTCCAGGAACAGCCGACCCAGGCTCGGCTTCGACCCCGGCTCCGGCTTCGCCGCCGGGCGGTCCGGCTCGGTCGCCACCTCGGCCCGTTCGGTGTTGCCGAGCGCGTTCTGCGCCGCCTGCGCCTCGCTCGCCGGCTCCTTGTCCGGCGAGCCGGACTGCGGGTTGGGTGAGTCGCTCATGCCGTCACTCCGCTTCGCTGCGTGACGCCATGAGGCACCAACGCCCTGCAACACCGATTCACTCGCTGCCGCTCGCTCATGCCGTCACTCCGCTTCGCTGCGTGACGCCATGAGGCACCAACGCCCTGCAACACCGATTCACTCGCTGCCGCTCGCTCATGCCTCGTCCTCGCTCGCGGAGCCCGGGTCGCTCGCCGGGCTCCCGTCGGTGGCCGGCCCGTCGCCGGGCGCGGCGTCCGTGTTGCGCTCGTTCGCCGAGTCCGGGGTGATGCCGGCCATCAGCAGGCCGATCTCCTCACGCGGGGTGTCCGGGCCGACGATGCCGATGATGCGACCGCGGTACATCACCGCGATCCGGTCGGCCAACCCGATCACCTCGTCGAGTTCGCTGGAGACCACCATGACGGCAGTGCCGACGTCCCGTTCGTGGATGATCTGGCTGTGGATGAACTCGATCGACCCGACGTCGACGCCACGGGTCGGCTGGGCGGCGATGAGGAGCTTCAGCGGCCGGGACAGCTCCCGGGCCACGATCACCTTCTGCTGGTTGCCGCCGGAGAGAGTGCCCACCGCCGCGTCGGCCGATGACGTGCGGACGTCGAACTGCTCGATCCGCTCCTTCGCCGAGGCGGCGATCGCGTCCGGCTTGAGGGCGAGCCCGGCACCGAACGGCGGCCGGTCGTAGATGTCCAGCACCAGGTTCTCCGCGACGCTGAACTCCTTGACCAGGCCGTCCACGCTGCGGTCCTCGGGCACGTAGCCGACGCCCGCCCGGAGCACCCGCTTGGGCTTCCAGCCGTTGATCCGGTCGCCGACCAGGCTGACCGTGCCGCCGAGCACCGGGCGTAGGCCCATGATCGCCTCGATCAGCTCGGTCTGACCGTTGCCCTGGACGCCCGCCACGCCGAGCACCTCACCCGCCCGCACGGTCAGGTCGATGCCGTCGACGGCGCGGATCTGCCGGTCGTCGTCGACGACGAGCCCGGACACCTCCAGCACCGGCTCGCCCGGAGTGGCCGGGGTCTTGTCGACGGTGAGCCGGACGTTGCGCCCGACCATCAGCGCGGCCAACTCGTCCCGGCTGGCCTCCGGCGAGGCGGTGCCCACCGTCTTTCCGCGTCGGATCACGGTGATCCGGTCGGCGATGGCCTTGACCTCGCCAAGTTTGTGGGTGATGAAGACGATCGACTTGCCGGCCGCCTTGAGGGACCGCATCACCGTCAGCAGTTCCTCGGTCTCCTGGGGGGTGAGCACCGCGGTCGGCTCGTCCAGGATGAGCAGGTCGACGTCGCGGGTGAGCGCCTTGACGATCTCGACGCGTTGCTGGATGCCGACCGGCAGGTCCTCGATCACCGCGTCCGGGTCGACCCGCAGGTTGTAGCGCTCGGACACCTCGGTGACCTCGCGCCGGGCCCGCCGCCGGTCCAGGAAACCGGCGATGCCGCCTCGGACCTGCTCGGCGCCGAGCATGATGTTCTCGGTGACGGTGAAGACCGGCACCAGCATGAAGTGCTGGTGCACCATGCCGATCCCGGCACCGATCGCGTCGGACGGGCCCTTCAGCTTCAACGGCTTGCCGTCGACCAGGATCTCGCCCTCGTCGGGCTGGTAGAGCCCGTAGAGCACGTTCATCAGGGTCGACTTGCCCGCGCCGTTCTCGCCGAGCAGGGCATGAATCTCTCCAGGCTCCACCGTCAGGTCGATGTGGTCGTTGGCGACCAGATCACCGAACCGCTTGGTGATGCCGCGCAGTTCGAGTCTCAGCGCAACCTCCTGGAGTGCGAGCGATGGTGCAGCCTAGCTGCCGTCAACCCGGCCGGAGCGGCCCGGCTGACGTGGTGCGCGATCGGCCGCTCCGACCCCACGGTCACCCGCAGGGCCGAAGCGGCCGATCGGTCGTACCTGTCCCCCGCCGACCTCCCCGATGATCTCACCGGAGGAGCCGTGCGGTTGTCACTTGGTCGGCTGAGCCTTCGAGGTGACGGTGATGGTGCCAGCGGCGATGTCAGCCTTGATCTTGTCGACCTCAGCCTTCAGCTCGGCCGGAACCTTGCTGTCGAAGTCGTGGTACGGGGCGATCGAGACACCGTTGTTGGCCAGGGTGCCGACGAAGCCCGGGTTGGCCGGAAGCTTGTCACCGGCGGCAGCCTTCACCACGGCCTCCTTGACGGCGTCCGGGATGTTCTTGACCACGGTGGTGATGATCGCCGAGCAGTCCGGGGTGCTCTCGCAGCCGTCGACGTCCACCCAGATGGTGCTGTACTTGCCACCCGAGGCCTTGGCGGCGGCGGTGGTGCCGAGGCCGGAGCCGCCGGCGACCGGCATGATGATGTCCGCGCCCTGGGCGACCAGCGCGTCGGAGACCTTCTTGCCCTCGTCCTGCTTGTCGAAGGCGTTGGAGAAGGAGCCCTTCTGGGTCTCCTTGTTCCAGCCCAGCGCCTGGACGTTCTTGCCCTTGGCCTTGTTGTACTGCGCGACGCCGTCGACGAAGCCGTCCATGAAGATCGTCACCGGCGGGATCGGCACCGCACCGTAGGTGGCCACCTTGCCGGACTTGGTCATTCCGGCGGCCAGGTAACCGGCCTGGAACGCGGCCTGCGCGGTGTCGAACTGCATCGGGTAGACGTTGTCCACACCCGGGTTGGCGTCGACGATGCCGAACACCTGGTTCGGGTTCGCCGCCGCGATCTTCTTAGTGGCGTTCTCCATCAGGCCACCGACCGCCAGGATGAAGTCGCACTTCTGGTTGACGAACTGCGTCAGGTTCGGCTCGTAGTCGGCCTCCGCCTTCGACGCGACGTACTTGATGTCGATGTTGTCGTTGGCGGCCTTGGCCTCCTGCAGGCCCTTCCAGGCCGAAGCGTTGAACGACTTGTCGTCGATGCCGCCGACGTCGGTCACCATGCAGGCGCTGAACTTCTTGGCGCCACTGCCGGCGTTGTTGTCATCCTTGGGCGCCTCGCCACAAGCGGCGGCGGTGAGCGCGAGCCCACCCACCGCGAAGATCGAGGCGATCCGCATCCCACGCACCGAGCGCAAGACGTCTCCTTCCCATTGCTCACCGCGCCTTGTGCGGTGGCAGCCCATCAGCCGGCCTGCGGGTGTGCCGCCGGCTGTCCCACGTTACGGACGGGAGCGTACGCCCGCGTCCACCCACCGGCCGACAATCGTGCACGACTGTTGAGCGCCTGTTACCCGGGTGTAACCCTTGCGTGGGGCAAGTCACTCTTCGTGCTGGTAGCCGAGCGCCAAGGTGTCCGCAACGTCCGTTTCCTGGAGGCGCTCACCCTCCCCGGACGTTACCGCCAAAAGACCGCTACCGCCGCGTTGACCAGGGTCAGGCCGACGATCGCGAGGAAGTGACCACGGTTGACCACGTCCCGCTTCCGGGAGAAGAAGACCATGACGAAGATCAGCAGCGCGATCACCAACTTCGTCACAAGTTTCGCCGGCGCCGGCTCGTCGCCGTCGCGTAGCGGCGCGGACAGGCCCAGCCCGGTCAGCAACTGGATCACCGCGCCCCAGAGCATGGCCTGGTTGATCCGCAGCCGACCGCTGGCGTACTGGGCGATCGAGCCGCCGAGCAGCAGGGCGAACCCGATCAGATGGACGTAGAGGAGGATGAGTCTGAGAGCTTCCACGCTCGCCATACTCCCCTATGAACGACGGATCGTAGTAGCGGGATCCGCCGACAGGCGCGAATCAGTCGATCAACCGGTCGTTCCCGGGGTGGAACCGGACATGGCCGGCTCGCGCGGCTGGTCGAGCACCGTCTGCGACCCGGCTCGGCTGTCACCGCCGAACGCGACGGCGACCCATCCGGCAAGGCTCACCGCAGCCAGGAGCACCACCGGCAGCGTCACCCGGTTCACCGAGGTCGCCAGCCACCACTGGATCTCGTTCGGGCCGGACAGGTAGGTCCCGATCAGAACCGCCAGGTAGTAGCCGTTGGCCGCCCACACCCAGCCGTCCGCCGCCAGCCCGGCGGCATGACGCCGCCCCCGCAGGAAGAGGGTGCCGATCAACGCCACCACCGCGGCGCCCACCAGCAGCGGACCAACCACGTCCCACAACGCCGCGACGGTGAACTGGAAGCGTTCCACCACCCCCGCGTCCCGAGCATCCGAGGTGCCGCTGGTGATGTCCGACTGGGCGTCCAACAGGCGGGCCAGCACCGCCCAGGCACCCCCGGCCAGCACCGGCAGCCACACCAGCGCCGCCCTCCGCAGGTCGGCGCGGCCCCGCACGGTGACCAGCACGGCCAGGCCCGCGACGGCGATCAGCCCCTCGTTCTTACTGAGCGCCGCGACGGTCAACAGCACCAGCGGCACCGCGGGTCGGCGCAGCGGATCCGCACCGAGCAGCAGCGCCACCGCCGCACCGGCGAAGGCGGTGGACCAGAGCGCGTCGGCGAGACCACCGGTCACTGCGTACGGGACGTTCGCCCAGGTTGCCAGGCCCACCGCGATGGCCAGCGCCCAGGCCACCCGCGCGGACACCCGGTTCAGCGCCCGCCGGACCAGGTAGACCAGCATCGCGACCGCCGAGACGGTGACCAACGTGCCGACGAGCTGCGCGGTACGGAAGTCCGGCTCGACGACGCTCCACACGGCGGCGACGGGCGCCGAGGCGAACGGCGGGTAGTCGGTGTGCGAGAAGACGAAGGCGGGGCTGCCGATCGTCGCCCGCGCGTACTCGCTGCCGTTGGCGAAGTAGCCGGCGTGCAGCCACCAGATGGAGTGGGCGTCCCACTGGAAGGCCGGCTCGAAGATCATGAAGCACGGCGGGAGCAGTGGCAGCGCGATCAGCAGGGCGTGCGACCACCCCCCGTACGGTGCCGACTCGCCGGGGCGGCGCGACAGCCACCAGGCGCCGGCCGCCCCGGCGACCAGCACCAGCGCGAGCCAGAGCAACAGCGGACCGCCGACGACCAGCATCAGGACCACCGCGACAGTGCTCAGGAGCGCCGCCGTCACCGGCGCGAAGAGCACTGCGAGGAAGGGACTGCGCAGCACCGCGAAGGCCAGCGGAAAACCGGCGGCGAGGAGGGCGAGCACGGCGAGCATCGAGGTGGGAGCCATGTCGTCAGCCGACCTTCCGGACGACCAGCCGCACGCCCGGGCTGGTCGGCCGCTTCCGCTGCACCGTGGTCACGCCCACCCAGTAGTCCCGAGGACCCGCCTGGACGACCACACATCCGCGCAGCACGGCAAGCTCACTCAACCGCTGTTGCCAGAGGTCCTTGTTCGCCCGGGCCGGGGTGAGCGAGATCCGGCTGCCGGCGGGCACCTGCTCGACGAACTGCTGCCAGAGCGTCTCCAGATCCACCTGATGCTGGAGGGCCGGAAGGTCGTGTTCCCGGTCGGTCATGAAGGCGACGCCACGGCCGGTGGCCTGCACGGCGCCCTGGGCGGTCAGCAGGAGGCAGCCCACACCGACGAGCGCCACGACGACCCGGGCGATCGTGGTCGGGTCCCGGCGCTTCGTGCTGGTCATCGGTCAGCGAGGGTCTTGGCGGGGATGCCGCCGGGACGACGCCGGGCTCGTTCCCGGCCCAGGATCCACAACGCCTCGATGCCGTCCCGCCAGGTGATCTTCTTGCCCTCCGCGCGGCCCCGCGCCCGATAGGTGATCGGCACGTCGTAGGGGCGGATCTGCCGGCGCAGCAGCTTGCCGGTCACCTCGGCCTCCATGCCGAACCCGCGCGACCGGATGTTCAACGACCGGAACAGCTCCACCGGCATCAGTTTGAAGCACGTCTCCACATCGCCGATGTAGGAATTGAAAAGAATGTTCGCCGCCGTGGTGACGCCGCGGTTGCCGACCACGTACCAGAAGCTGTAGGCACTGTGGCTGCCGAAGGTGCGGTTGCCGTAGACGACTGTCGCCTGCCCCTCCAACACCGGCGCCAACAGCTGAGGGATGTCCTGGGGGTCGTACTCCAGGTCGGCGTCCAGGATCACCATGTACTCGCCCCGGGCGTTGTCCACAGCGGTCCTGATCGCCGCGCCCTTGCCCGCGTTGCGCGGGTGGGTCACGACCCGCAGCCGCGCGTCATCCATCCGACCGAGGATCTCGGCGGTCTCGTCAGTGCTGCCGTCGTCGACCACCACGATCTCGATCTCGCACGGGTACTGCACGGCGAGGGCCTGCTTCAGGGCCTCCCCGACGCGTTCCGCTTCGTTGTAGACCGGCATCAAGATCGACAGTTGCACGAGAGTCTCCCCGGGAACAGCACCGGACGGCGGATGAAGGGCGGCGGGCCACCAGCGGCCAGTGAAACAAAAGCGCCACACGTTCGCTGGCCCGCTCTCGCTGAGCAACGTCAGCACGGCGCCGGAGCACCCTACCGCGCGCCACCGGAGATCGACCGCCCCCGGTCTCACCCCTTGACGGCTCCCGAGGTCAGCCCGGAGACGATGTACCGCTGGAGAAACTGGAAGACCAGCACCGTCGGGATCGCGGTGAGCAGGGTGCCGGCCGCGAAAATGCCGAAGTTGTTGTTGCGCTCGTTGCCCTCCAACAGGCCGTACATCCCCACCGCCAGGGTCTTGGAGTCGCTACTGGTGAGGAAGACGTTGGCCATCAGGAACTCGTTGATGGTGCCGATGAAGGCCAACAGCCCGGCCACCGCCAGGATCGGCGCCACCAGCGGCAGCATGATCCGGAAGAAGACCTGGGCGTGCGACGCACCGTCCATGGTGGCCGACTCGTCCAACTCCCGCGGCAACGTGTCGAAGAAACCCTTCATCAGCCAGGTGTTCACCCCGAGCGCGCCACCCAGGTAGAGCAGCAGCAGACCCCACGGAGTGTTGAAACCGATCGACGGCCACAGGTCGGTGATCGTGCCGAAGATCAGGTAGATCGCCACGATCGCCAGGAACTGCGGGAACATCTGCACCAGGAGCAGCGACAGCAGCCCCACCCGGCGGCCGCGGAACCGCATCCGGGAGAAGGCGTACGCGGCGAGCGCCGAGAGGAACACCGACGCGAACGCCGCCACCCCGGCGATCAGCAACGAGTTGAGGAACCACCTCCCGAAAGCGGTCCGCTCGAACAACCCACCGACATTGTCCAGCGACACCCCGCCGGTCGGCACCAACTCGGTGGTGGACAACGTACCGAGCGGGTTGAGTGCCGCGGACACCACGAACACGATCGGGAACAGGCTGAACAACACGGCGAGCACGGCGACCAGGTGCCGCCAGCCGACCTGGGCGAACCAGCGGCCACGCCGCCGGCCGGCCTGGTTGAGGTTGAGGGTTGTCACGCGTACACCTCTTCCTGTTTGCGGGTCCGCCGGAAGCCGACCGCGGAGACCACCGCGACGATGGCGAAGATGAACACCGAGATGCCGGCGGCGAAGCCGAGCTGCGCCCCCTGGCCGCCGAAGGCGAGCCGATAGGTGTACGTGATCAGCAGGTCGGTGGCGCCGTTCGTCGGGTTGTCGGCGGGGAAGGGCGCACCGTCGGTGGTCAGGTAGATCGCGTTGAAGTTGTTGAAGTTGAACGCGAACGACGAGATCAGCAGCGGCGAGAGCGCTACCAGCAACAGCGGCAGGGTGACCGCGCGGAAGGACTGCCAGGGTGACGCCCCGTCGACCGAGGTGGCCTCGGTCAGCTCGCGCGGGATGGCCTGCAACGCACCGGTGGCCACCAGGAACATGTACGGGTACCCGAGCCAGAGCTGCACCAGGATGACCGCGAAGCGGGCCGTCCACGCCTGACCGAACCAGTCCACGTCCAGCCCGAACAGGTTGTTGATCAGCCCGAAGTCGGCGTTGAACATGTCCCGCCAGGCCAGCAGCATCGCGAACGACGGCATGGCGTACGGCAGGACCAGCAGCACCCGGTAGAGATTGGTGCCGCGCATCCGGGCCGAGTGCAGCGCGACCGCGATCAGCATGCCGAGCAGGAACGTCCCACCGGTGGAGCCGATGGCGAAGGCGAAGTTCCAGATCAGGGTGCTGAGGAAGGGGCCGGAGACGTTCTTGTCGGTGAGCACACGGGTGAAGTTGGTCAGCCCGGCGTTGACCTTCCAGCCCTGGGCCAGCCGCTCACCGTCGGCGGCGACGAAGGCACCCGCCTCGTCGTCGGCGGTCCAGGTCCGCCCGGTCTCGGCGTCGCGGACGCAGTCGCAGGCGGCGTCGTACGCCCGCACCGCCTTGCCCTCGTACGCGCGGGACAGGCCGCTGGAGCGCAGCGCGCCACCGGGGGTGGGCACCACCAGGTCGGTGATCTCCTTGCTGCGGGAGCTGGCCTGGCCGATGTTCAACACTGTGTAACCGGCGGCGGCGGTGACCCTCCCGCCGGTGGCGACCGTGACGTCGGCACTGTCGAGTCGGCGCAGCCCGTCGCTGTCACCGACGGAGACCGCGCCGGTGCCCGGGTCGGTGACCAGGAAGACCAGCGCACCGGTGGCCGGGTCGCCGGTGGTGGCGATCGTCAGGGCGTACTCGGCGGATCCGGGTACCTGGGTGACCGACGAGGACTCGATGGCGACGATCGCGTCGTCCTTGCTGCCCCGGTGCCCGTCCCCGAAGTTGGTGAAGGCGGTGCTGGCGGTGTAGAGCACCGGGATGACCTGGAAGGCGATCAGGAACAGGGTTCCCGGGACCAGGTACTTCGCGGGGACGTGCCGACGGGTGAGGTACAGGTAGAACAGCCCGGCGGTGGACGCCACCAGCAGCGCCAGGCCGACCCACATCTCGGCGGCGACGAGCGGGAACGCCGCCCAGACGGCGACACCGGCGGTCAGGCCGAGCAGGAGCACCTTGCCGGCGAGTCCGGTCAGGGTGATCGGCGCGTGGTCACGTGTGGCACGGGAGCGCGGGGGTGGGGAGCCGGCGGGCTCCCGGCCCGGGGCCTGCGTGGCAGACCCCGGGCCGGACAGCGGCGTACTCATTACTTGATCTGGCCGGAGATCGTCTTGCCGGCGGCGGTGATGGTGCTGGTCGGGTCCGCTCCACCGATGACGGCGGCCTCGGCCTTGCCGAACGGGTCCCAGATCGCGGCCATCGCCGGAATGGCCGGGAGCACCTGCCCGTTCCTGCCCGCCTCCTGGAACTTGGCCAGGTCCGCGTCGGCGCCCTTGACCTGGTCGAGGGCGGCGGTCAACGCCGGCGGCCGGGGCTCGGCGTTGTACAGCGCGACGGCCAGCTCGGGCGTGGTGGTGTAGTTGGCCACGAACTCCTGGGCCAGCGCCTTGTTGGTGCCCTTGGCCGCGACGTAGAACGCCTGCACGCCCACGAACGGCTGGGCTTCCCTGCCGCCGGCGAAGCCGGGGATCGCCGAGATGTCGTACGAGATGCCGGCCTTCTTGACGTCGGCCACGGCCCACGGTCCGGAGACCAGGTACGCGCACTTCTTGCCGGTGAAGGTGGCGATCGAGTTGGTGTCCGCGATGGAGCGCTTGAGCACACCCGCGCCCTTCTCGCCGAGCGCGCCGATCTTCTTGAAGGCCTCAATGGACTCGGGCTTGCCCACGCCCAGGTCCTTCGGGTCGTAGTCGCCGTTGGCGCCGGTGCCGAAGAGGTATCCGCCGGCCGAGCTGTAGAGCGGGTAGATGTGGTAGGCGTCGCCGTTCTGGCCGACCTGGAGGCAGAGCGTCTCGGTGACCTTCTTCGACGCCGTGAGCTGCTTGCCCTTGGCGACCAGGTCCTCAATGGTCTTCGGCGCCTCGGGGGCCAGCTCGGTGTTGCGGATCAGCGCCAGGTTCTCCTGCGCGTACGGCACGCCGTAGAGCTGGCCGTTGAAGGTGACCGCCTTGACGGCTGTCGCGTTGAAGGCGCTCTTCTGGTCGGCGGCGAGCTGCACCGGGTCGATGGCGCCGTTCTGCACCAGGTTACCGATCCAGTCGTGTGCGCCGACCACGACGTCCGGCCCGCTGCCCTGTTGGGACGCGGTGACGAAGTTGGTCTGCAGGTCCTTGCTGACGGCCTGGACCTCGACGGTGACGCCGTTCTCCTGGCCGAACTTCTCGGCGAACGGCTTGAGGGCGGCGGTCCGCTTGTCGTCCGCCCAGATGACCATCTTGCCGCCGGCTGCCTTGGGGGTGTCCTTCGCGGCCGGCTCGTCGCTGTCGCCACCGCAGCCCGAGGCGGCGAGCGCCAGGGCGAAGAGGGCGACCACACCCGCGGTACGGATGCGCATCGGTGCTCCTGTCGTCATGGCGGGTCCGCCGGGGGAGGGCGGCCGGCCAGTGGAAAGTTTGGAAGTTCTTGCCAACCGACGCATGATGTTGCGCCGCTGCTCGCGCATGTTGCGGGGACGTTAGCAAGACGTTGCAGATTATGGAAGGGCTTGCAAAGCACTCCGCAAGAACTTGCCGGTGGGCTAAAGTGCCGCCATGCGCGCTCGACTGTCCGACATCGCCCAGCAGGCCGAAGTCAGCGAGGCCACGGTGTCGCGGGTGCTCAACGACCGCCCCGGCGTGGCAGCGGAGACCCGCCAGGCCGTCCTCACCGCCCTCGACGTGCTCGGATACGAGCGCCCGGCCCGACTGCGTAAGCGCAGCGCCGGCCTGGTCGGCCTGGTGGTACCGGAGCTGGACAACCCGATCTTCCCCGCCTTCGCCCAGGTCATCGAGTCGACCCTGGCGCAGAGCGGGTTCACCCCGGTGCTCTGCACCCAGACCGCCGGCGGGGTGACCGAGGACGAGTACGTGGAGATGCTGCTGGACCGGCAGGTCTCCGGGATCGTCTTCGTCTCCGGCCTGCACGCCGACACCGCCGCCAACCACGACCGCTACCGGGCGCTGCTCGCCCGGCCGTTGCCGGTCGTGATGATCAACGGGTACGTGCCCGGCATCGGCGCACCCTTCGTGTCCTGCGACGACCGGGAGGCGGCCGAACTCGCCGTCGCCCACCTGGTCGCGCTCGGACATCGGAGGATCGGCCTGATCACCGGCCCGGACCGGTTCGTCCCGGTGCAGCGCAAGGTCGCCGGCTGGCGATCCGCGATGACCCGACTGGCCGGCGTCGCCGAAGCCGACCTGGGCCCACTCGCCGAGCTGTCACTGTTCGGAGTGGAGGGTGGCGAGGCGGCGGCCGGGCGACTGCTGGACCGCGGCGTCACCGGTGTGGTCTGCGGCTCCGACCTGATGGCGCTCGGCGCGGTCCGGGCCGCCCGCCAACGCGGCCTCAACGTGCCCGACGGCCTCTCCGTGGTGGGTTACGACGACTCACCGCTGATGGCCTTCACCGACCCGCCGCTGACCACCATGCGGCAGCCGGTCACCGCGATGGCGGTGGCCGCCGTCCGGGCACTGGTGGACGAGATCAACGGGCACGGCGCCCCGCATTCGGAGTACCTGTTCCGCCCGGAGCTGGTGGTCCGCGGCTCCACGGCTGTCGCACCGAGTTCCGCACGCCTTTCTTACGCAAGATCTGCTTGACTCTTGCAGCGGCCGGCCGGCATATTGCTCGAATGATCAGCGCCGCCACCCCACCGCCCGCCGCCGACGACTGGTGGCGTTCCGCGGTCGTCTACCAGGTGTACGTCCGCAGCTTCGCCGACAGCGACGGCGACGGCATCGGCGACCTCCAGGGCATCCGGCAGCGCCTGCCGTACCTGCGCGACCTCGGGGTGGACGCGCTCTGGCTGACCCCCTTCTACACCTCGCCCATGATCGACGGCGGGTACGACGTGGCCGACTACCGCGACGTCGACCCGATGTTCGGCACCCTCGACGACTTCGACGCGATGATCACCGACGCGCACGCCCACGGCCTGCGGATCATCGTCGACCTGGTGCCCAACCACACCTCCAGCGCGCACCAGTGGTTCACCGCCGCGCTTGCCGCCGGCCCCGGCTCACCGGAGCGGGCCCGCTACCTCTTCGCCGACGGCCGGGGCGCGCACGGCGAGCTGCCCCCGAACGACTGGGAGAGCATCTTCGGCGGCCCCGCCTGGACGCGGATCGCTGACGGTCAGTGGTACCTGCACCTGTTCGACCCGTCGCAGCCCGACCTGAACTGGCGCCACCCGGAGGTCCGCGCCGAGTTCGAGGACGTGCTGCGGTTCTGGCTGGACCGGGGCGTGGACGGATTCCGCATCGACGTGGCGCACGGCATGATCAAGGCGGAAGGGCTGCCGGACGTCGGCTTCAGCTCGATGACCACCGGCCAGCGTCAGGTCGAACTGCTCGGCAAGGGCCGGTTGCCGTACTTCGACCAGGACGAGGTGCACGAGATCTACCGCGCCTGGCGGCCCATCCTGGACAGCTACCCGGGCGGCCGGATGGCGGTCGCCGAGGCATGGGCCGAGACGCCGCAGCGGCTGGCCCGCTACATCGGCCCGGACGAGTTGCACCAGGCGTTCAGCTTCGACTTCCTCGACGCCACCTGGTCGGCCGACTCGTTCCGCAAGGTGATCGACACCGCGTTGGCCGAGGCGACAGTGGTCGGGGCGCCCACCACCTGGGTGTTGTCCAACCACGACAAGCAACGGCACGTCACCCGATACGGCGACGGCCCCGAAGGACTGCGCCGAGCCCGCGCCGCCAGCCTGCTGATGCTCGCCCTGCCCGGCTGCGCCTACCTCTACCAGGGCGAGGAGTTGGGCCTGCCCGAGGTTCTCGACCTCCCCGACGAGCTACGCCAGGATCCGGCGTTCCTGCGCACCGGCGAGAGCCGGGACGGCTGCCGGGTGCCCATCCCGTGGAGCGGCGAGTTGACCCCGTACGGCTTCGGGCCGGCCGGCAGCGAGCTGAGCTGGCTACCCGCCCCGGCCCTCTGGCAGACGCTCTCCGTCGCCGCGCAGACCGGCGTGCCCGGCTCCACCCTGGAGCTGTACCGGGCGGCACTGCGGATCCGGCACGACCATCCCGCGCTCGCCCTCGACGCCGACGGGGTCACCTGGCGGGAGAGCGAACCGGGCGTGCTGGCCTTCTCCCGTACCGCCGGCACAACCGTGCTGACCTGCGTGGTCAACCTCAGCGGTGCACCGGTCCTGATCCACGGGTACGGCCAGCCGCTCGTCGCCAGCGACGAGCTCACCGAGCAGGGCACCGGTCATCTGCTGCCAATTGACGCGGCAGTCTGGTTGGAACAGCGCTGAACGGGTAACTCGTTCTCGACCTGGTCGTTCGTCGTGCCCCGCGCCGGCGGGCGACTGGGCTACCGACCCCTTGTGGTGGGGGGTGAGGTGCCACCGGCGCCGCGCGGAGTCCGCTCCGCGTGGCGCCGGTGTCCGTAGCCGGCCGGTGGTGTGGCCCGCAGGGGCCGCGGGTACGGAATTGGGCACCGTCGTTACGGAGGTGCCCCATGGTGGTACGGATCGCCCAGTGCACGCTCGACGTCGAGGACCTGGACGTGATGGTCGCGTTCTGGTCGACGGCCCTCGGCTACGACGTCGAGCGCGGCGACGACGGCAGCGCCAGGCTCCGGCCGCCCGGGCCGCCGTCCGCCACGGCGCCCACCGTGTGGTTGCAGGGCTCGGGCACCGCCAAGCGGGGCAAGAACCGGCTGCACCTCGACCTGGTCGCGGACGCGGACCCCCAGGCCGAGGTACGGCGGCTGCTGAGCCTCGGCGCGCGGCACGTCGACGTCGGGCAGACCGGGGCCGAACAGTTCACGGTGCTCGCCGACCCGGAGGGCAACGAGTTCTGCGTGCTGGACCGCCCGCCGACCCGCTGAGCCCTCACTTCGCGGTCAGCAACGCCGCGATCCGGGTGAAGCCGGCACGCACCTCGGCCTCGTCCGGCGGTTCGGCGGGTTCACCGTGACCCGCCTCGTCGGCTGCCGCGTCCAACTCCTCGTCGATCACGTCCTCGAAGTCCCCGTACAGGTCGGCCCCCTCCACCTGACGGGCCTCGTCCTCGGCGGCGACCTGCGCGGCGGCGATCTCGCTGCGGATCTCGTCGGGGGACAGCGCCGGCAGCAACGGCTCCACCACGGCCACCAACTGCTCCTCGGCCACCACCGCCTCGGCCAGGGCCAACGCGTGGGGGCGCTCGTACGGCCCGCAGACCACCGGCTCCCACTCGTCGAGGTCACCGAGCGGACCGAAGGTGATGATCCACGGCAGGCCGAGCAGCGGTGAGTCCGCCGGCAGGTCGAGTGTCATGAGTGCGCCCACCGGCTCATCATGGCCCGCGAACGCGAGCGCCGATGCGGTTCTCCACTGTTGTCGCCCGTCCGGCGGTCCTCCGGCGCTCGTTCGGTGGCCGTTCGGCGGCTGTCTCGACGGCCGTTCCGGCGGCTGTCTCGACGGCCGTGTTGCCCGGCCGGTCAGCCGGGACGGACAGCGTCCAGGGCGGCGCGGACCAGGGCGAGCGCCGTGGCTGGGGGCACACCGAGCCGAGCCGCCTCCGCCGCGTAGCCGGCCGCTGCCCGCTGGAGACGGTCGACGGCGTCGTCCCGCCCCGGAGCGACGAAGGTGCCGTTGCGTCCCCGGGTCTCCAACAGCCCGGCCGTCTCCAACTCGCGGTAGGCGCGAGCCACCGTGTTCGCTGCCAACCGCAGGTCAGCGGCGAGCTGCCGGACGGTCGGCAGCCGAGTGCCGACCGGCAACCGGCCGTCGCCGATCAGCTCGGCGAGCTGCACCCGCACCTGCTCGTACGGGGGCACCGGCGAGTCCGCATCGACCGAGATCAGCACCTGCCCGCCTTCCGTCATCAGCCCGCCCCGCCCGGCGTACCGGGGTCGATGCCCTCGTCGACATCCTTCGGCGGCGCCGGGGTCTCCGCGAGATCCACGACCCGACCGGTGGTGCTGGTCGCGAGGAGCGCCGCGCCGAACAGCACCAACTGGTTGAGCAGGTAGAGGTAGAGCAGCAGACCGACGGCACCGGCCACCACGGTGTACGCCGGATTCCGCTCGGTCCGCACCACGTAGTATCGCCCGACCGTGTTCAGCAGGGTGATACCGATCGCCACCAGCAACACCACCGGGCGCAGCCGGGAGCGGCTCATCCGCAGCCGGGGCACGGCGAGCAGCAACGCGGTGGCGAGCACGGTGTTGACCAGCACGCTGAGCACCGCGCTGATCGTGGTCAGACCGACCGAGCCGGTGCTGCGGAGCAGGAAACGCAGCAGCGACTCCAACGCGTCGACCGCCGCGACCGACACGCCGAGCAGCACGAAGACGCCGATCATCACGCCCAGGTCGACGAGCCGCCGCACCACCAGGTTGCCCGGCTGCTGGTTGAGCCGGTACATCAGTCGCTGCGAGGATCGGATGGCCTCCACCCAGCCGATCCCGGTGAAGACCAGGATGACCAGGCCGACCACACCGACGGTGCCGCTGGAGTTGGCGATCTGCTCGGCGTCCAGGAACGGCAGATTCTCCTTGAGGAAGTCGGCCGCCGCCGCGCTGACCTCGTCGTTGTCCTCCAGGATCGCGCCGAAGACGGAGAACGCGACCAGGGCGAGGGCGAACACCGCGAAGAAGCCGTAGTAGGCGATGGCGGCTGCCAACCGGCCGGCCAGCACCTCGCCGTACAGCACGCCGGCCCGCCACACGTGGTCGAAGAGGCTCGACCGGTGGCGCGCGCCGCTCACCCAGCGGTCGATGCCCGCCTCGATCCGGCCGATCACGTTCACGCGATCATCCTCGCCGATCTCCCACCGCTGTCGTGGCAACCAGCTTCCCGTGCTCGCCGGCCGGCGCGTCGCCGCGCTTCAGTCGCCGCGCTTCAGTCGCCGAGGCAGAAGTCCCGGCGTGGCTGCCACCTGGTCTGCCCGCTGTGCGAGAAGAGGGTGAACGCGCCGACCTCGAACACCGCGGAGAAGTCGGCGAGATCCTCGTACACCTTGTCCAGGGCCTCCGGTGCCACGTCCTGAGCCACTGTGACGTGCGGATGGTACGGGAATCGGAGCTCCCGGTGCAGGCCGGGCGTCGCGGCGATGGCCGCGGCCAGCAACTCGCACTCGCTGATCCCGGCGGCCACCGCGACGAACACCACCTGGGTGACCGGACGGAACGTGCCGGTGCCCCGCAGGTGCAGCGTGAACGGCAGGTGCGCGGCGGCGACGGCGGCCAGGTGCCGCTCGACCGCAGGCAGGTTGGCCGTGCGGATCTCGGTGGGACCGAGCAACGTCACGTGCGCGGGCACCGCCAGCGGATCGCCGGCCTCGATCCGTCGCCGGGTGAGCTGGGCACCCCACGGCTCGGGGATGTCCACCGCGATGCCGATCTGGATGGTGTCGCCGGTCGGCGGCACCCCGCCACTGCGATCCACGCTTCGCGCCGCCCCTCCGACCACCGACCCGTCCACCTGTACCGCGGACCTACTCGCCGCGCACAGGCGGGAAGAACCCGACCCGCTCGTACGCGGACCGCAGGGTCGCCGCGGCCACCGCGCGGGCCTTCTCCGCGCCGGCCGCGAGCAGCTTGTCCAACTGCGCCGGATCGTCCAGGTAGGTGCGGGTGCGCTCCTGGATCGGCCGGACGAAGTCCGTCACGACCTCGGCCAGCTCCTTCTTCAGGTCGCCATAGCCTCGGCCCGCGAACGCGGCCACCAACTCGTCGATGCTGCGGCCGCTGAGCGCCGAGTGGATGGTCAACAGGTTGGACACTCCCGGCTTGGTCTCGGCGTCGAAGACGATCTCCCGGCCGGTGTCGGTCACCGCCGAACGGATCTTCTTCGCGGACCGGGCCGGATCTTCGAGCAGGTCGATGATGCCGGCCGGCGAGGACGACGACTTCGACATCTTCGCCGTCGGGTCCTGCAGATCGGTGATCTTGGCAGTGTCCTTGACGATGTGTGGCGCGGGCACCGTGAACGTGGCGCCGAACAGCGAGTTGAACCGCTGGGCCAGATCCCGGGAGAGCTCCAGGTGCTGGCGCTGGTCCTCGCCGACCGGAACCGCGTTGGCCTGGTAGAGCAGGATGTCGGCGGCCTGGAGGACCGGATAGGTGAACAGCCCGACGCTGGCCCGCTCGTTACCCTGCTTCTGCGACTTGTCCTTGAACTGGGTCATCCGGCTGGCCTCGCCGAAGCCGGTGATGCAGCCGAGCACCCAGGCCAGCTGCGGGTGCTCGGGCACCTGCGACTGGACGAACAGGGTGCTGCGTTCCGGGTCCAGCCCGACCGCGAAGAGCTGGGCCGCGGCCACCCGGGTCCGCTGGCGCAGCAGCGCCGGGTCGTGCCCCGCGGTGATGGCGTGCAGGTCCACCACGCAGTAGAACGCGTCGTGGGTGTCCTGCAGGGCTACCCAGTGCCGCACCGCGCCCAGATAGTTGCCGAGGTGGAACGAGTCGGCTGTCGGCTGGATGCCGGAGAAGACGCGGGGCCGGGCGGGAACGTCGGACATGGCGATAATTCTGTCAGCAAGCAACCCGGTCCGTCATGACGGGCCGGCGGGTCGGCTCCGGCCCGCCGATGCCGGGGTGCTGACCTCGCGTGCTTCGCCCGCGCCAACCCGGTGCGTCGACCCGACCGTGACCCGCCGGTGCTGCCCCGCGACCGCCTCCCCGGCCGGCTCCGGGCCGCCCGCCGAGGCCGGCACAGCGTCGTACTCGCGGCGCGGCTCGGTGCCGCGCGCGGCGGAGACGGCGAGTTGGGCCACCCGGCGGCCGTCCAGCGTGAGCACCCGCAGCAGCCAGCCGGCCGGCAACTCGGCCGGATCGGGAGCGCCGACGTCGGCGGGCTCAGCGGGCACCGGCACCTCGTCGCCGGTCACCGGAAGCCGACCCAGCGCGGCCATCACGAACCCACCCACCGTCTCGTACGGGCCGGCGGGTAGCGCCACCCCGGTCCGCTCGGCGAAGTCAGCGAGGTTGAGGCGACCGTCCACCACGGCGGGCAGGCCAGCGTGCACCGGGTCCGGGGCGGCGTCGTACTCGTCGTGGATCTCACCGACCAGCTCCTCGATGAGGTCCTCCAGGGTGACGATCCCGGCCGTGCCGCCGTACTCGTCCACCACCACCGCGAGGTGCTGGCCCTCCCGCCGCATCTCGGTCAGCGCGGCGAGCACCCGTTTGCTGCCCGGGAGCCGCTTCACCTCCCGGGCCAGCTCACCGACGGTGAGGCACGGGTCGGCGTCCGGGCGCAGCAGCACGTCCCGGAGGTGTACGAAGCCGATCACGTCGTCGTGGGTGGCGTCGGTGACCGGGTAGCGGGTGTGTGTTTCGGCGCGGACCAGTCGGGCGGCTTCGCCGATGGTCAGCCGCGCCGGCAGGAAGACCACCTCGGTGCGCGGCATCATCACCTCGCGGATCAGACTGGCACCGGCCACCAGGACCTCGTCGATGATCCGTCGCTCGTCCGGGTCGAGCACCGTGTTCGCCGCGACCAGGTCCCGCAGATCGGCCTCCGAGATGCGCTCCCGGCCGGCCGTCGGACCGGTCCCGAGCAGGTCGGTGACGAGTCGGGTGGCACCGTCCGCCGCGCGGACCAGCACCCGGGCGACGGCCCGGGCGAGCGGACCGGGGTCGCGGCGGGGGTGTGCCCGCGCGCGTCGCCGGAGCCCGGTACGGGCCACTTCCCGCATGACAGAGATGGTAGACACCGTGGGCCCGCCGCACCGGCCATCCGGCGAGCGGCCACAGATGTTCGGCTCTGTTTAATCGTGAAAGATTATGATGGAATGGGTTGCCGGTGGTGTCGGCGAGGATGCCGGCCACCGCCCTAGTGTGATCACCCAAAGGGCCACGTCCCGGGCGGGCCAGGCAGGAGGCAACGACGTGAAACTGCTCGTCACCGGGGGCGCCGGCTTCATCGGGAGCGTGGTGACCCGGATGCTGCTCGACGCGGGCCACCAGGTGGTCATCCTGGACGACCTCCGCACCGGCCACCGCGAAGCCCTCGCCCCGGACGCCACCCACGTCGAGGCGTCCATCCACGACGCCGCCCGCGTCATCACCGCCGACGCCGGCTTCGACGGGGTGCTGCACTTCGCCGCCCTCATCGCCGCCGGCGAGTCGATGATCAAGCCAGAGTTGTACTGGCGGAACAACACCGTCGGCACGCTCGCCCTGATCGACGCCGTCCGGGCGGCCGGGGTGCCCCGGATGGTCTTCTCCTCCACCGCCGCCGTCTACGGCAACCCCACCGAGCTGCCCATCACCGAAAACGCGGTGAAGGCGCCCACCAACACGTACGGCGCCACCAAACTCGCCGTCGACATGGCACTCACCTCCGAGGCGATCGCGCACGGGCTGGCCGCCGTGTCACTGCGCTACTTCAACGTGGCCGGCGCCCACCTTGCCGGCGACATCGCGCTCGGCGAGCGGCACGACCCGGAGACGCACCTGATCCCGATCGCGCTGGACGTCGCCGCCGGCCGGCGGGAGAAACTCCAACTCTTCGGGGACGACTACCCCACCGTCGACGGCACCTGCGTCCGCGACTACATCCACGTCGCCGACCTGGCCCGCGCGCACCTGCTGGCGCTGGACGCGGCCACCAGCGGCCAGCACCGGATCTACAACCTGGGCAACGGCAACGGCTTCACCAACCGGCAGGTCGTCGACGTGGTCCGCGAGGTCACCGGGCACCAACTGCCCGTCGAGGTCGCCCCGCGCCGCGAGGGCGACCCGGCCGAGTTGGTCGCGTCGTCCACGCTGGCCCGCGAGGAGCTGGGCTGGGTGCCGCAGAAGCCGACCCTGCACGACATGGTCGGGGATGCCTGGGCGTTCTACCGCACGCACATCCTGGGCCAACAGTGAGTGCGAGGAGTGAGCCGGGTCTGCGAGCCCCGCAGCCGCGAACAAGGAGACAACAGTGAGTGCGAGGAGTGAGCCGGGTTTGCGAGCCCCGCAGCCGCGAACGAAGGGAGACGCCGTGACCCACCCGGCCGATGATGTCGCCGAGCGGGCGGCGGCCGGCTTCTCCGCACAGTTCGGCGGGCAGGCATCCGGGCGCTGGGCGGCCCCGGGTCGGGTCAACCTGATCGGCGAGCACACCGATTACAACGAAGGCTTCGTGCTGCCGTTCGCCCTGCCGATGCGCACCGTCGTCGCCGCCGATCGGCAGGACGGGGAGCACTGGACGGTCTGGTCCGAGCTCTCCGGCGAGACGATCACCTTCGGCGCGGACGACGTCGCCGAGCCGGGCCGGGTCACCGGCTGGGGCGCGTACGTCGCGGGTGTGGTCTGGGCGCTGCGCGAGGCGGGTCATCCCGTGCCGGGTGCCCGGCTGGCGATCGCTTCCGACGTGCCGCTGGGTTCCGGGCTCTCCTCCTCGGCCGCGCTGGAGTCAGCCGTACTGGCTGCCCTGCTCGACCTCGGCGGGCTGGAGCTGGCCCCGGAACTGCAACCCCGGCTGGCACAGCGGGCGGAGAACGTCTACGTGGGTGCGCCGACCGGCATCATGGACCAGTCGGCGGCGATCCGTTGCCGGGCCGGACACGCCCTCTTCCTCGACTGCCGCGACGAGTCGGTCGAGCACATCCCGTTCGACCTGGACGCTGCCGGCCTGGCCGTGCTGGTCATCGACAGCCGGGCACCGCACCGCCACGCCGACGGGGAGTACGCGGCCCGCCGCCGTTCCTGCGAGGCCGGCGCCAGCGCGCTCGGGGTTGCCGCGCTGCGGGATGTGGGCATCGACCAGCTCGACGCCGCGTTGGCTCAGCTCGACGACGAGGAGACCCGGCGTCGCGTCCGACACGTGGTCACCGAGGACCAGCGTGTACTCGACACGGTGGCGCTGCTGCGTGCCGCCCGGGTCCGCGACATCGGCCCGCTGCTGACGGCCTCCCACGTCTCGATGCGCGACGACTTCGAGATCACCGTGCCGGAGATCGACACCGCCGTCGAGGCGGCGTTGGCGGCCGGCGCGCTGGGCGCCCGGATGACCGGTGGCGGCTTCGGCGGATGCGTGCTCGCCCTGATCGAGGCCGACCGCGCCGACGAGGTCGCCGCCGCCGTGACCGACGCGTACGCGGCGCAGGGTTTCACCGCCCCCACCACCGTGACGGTCCTCCCCTCCCCCGGCGCCACCCGCCTCCGCTAACCCCCACACCCCACACCCCCCGGTTGACCAAGAAGTTTGCGTCACTTTCAGCCCGCATCCTGACGCAAACTTCTTGATCACCGGGCTGGGCCGGGCTGGGCCGGGCTGGGCCGGGCTGGGCCGGGGCCGGGCTGGGCCGGGCTGGGCCGGGCTGGGCCGGGGGTTGTAGGGATGGAGATCGTGCTTGTTCAAGGAAGTAGTGGCCTTGCCCGGTGGGCGAGGCCACTACTTCATGGATCGAGCGCGATCTTGGGGCGGGCGCGACAGCGCGGGCGTTCGTGGGCCGTTGGTGGGGTGGGGGTCGAGAGGGGTTAACTGGCTTCGACGATCATGGCGGCGCCTACCGTGCGGTTGGTTGCCTCGTCGATGATGACGAAGCCGCCGGTGGTGCGGTTGCGGCGGTACTCGTCGGCCAGCAGCGGCACCGTCGTACGCAGCCGCACTCGACCGATCTCGTTGAGCCGCAGCTCGTCGGCCGACTCGTCGCGGTGCAGCGAGTTGATGTCCAGCCGGTAGTGCAGCCCGCGCACGATCGCCCGAGCCGACCGGGTGGTGTGCTTGATCGCGTACCGACCGCCAACCCGCAGGGGGGCCGTCTCGTCCATCCAGCAGACCATCGCCTCGATGTCCTGGGCCACCGCCGGCGCGTTGTTCGGCCGGCAGATCAGGTCCCCTCTTGAGATGTCGATCTCGTCGGCCAGTCGTACCGTGACCGACATCGGCGGGAACGCCTCCGCGACCGGCCCGTCGGCGGTCTCCACGGCGGCGATCCGGCTGGTGAAGCCGGAGGGCAGCACCATCACCTCGTCACCCGGCTTCAGCACCCCGGAGGCGACCTGACCGGCGTAGCCGCGGTAGTCGGTGACGGTGGTGGACTGCGGACGGATCACGTACTGCACCGGGAACCTGACGTCGACCAGGTTACGGTCGCTCGCGATGTGCACCCGCTCCAGGTGGTGCAGCAGCGAGGGGCCTTCGTACCACTGCATGTTCTCCGACCGGGACACGATGTTGTCGCCACGCAGCGCGGAGACCGGCACCACGGTCAGGTCCGGTACGTCGAGCTTCGCCGCGAACGCGGTGAACTCGTCGGCGATCCGCTCGTAGACCTCCTGCGACCAGTCGACCAGGTCCATCTTGTTGACACAGAGGACCAGGTGCGGCACCCGCAGCAGGGAGCAGAGGAACGCGTGCCGGCGGGACTGCTCGACCAGGCCCTTGCGCGCGTCCACCAGGATCAACGCCAGGTCCGCCGTCGATGCTCCGGTGACCATGTTGCGGGTGTACTGGATGTGGCCGGGGGTGTCGGCGATGATGAACTTGCGCCGGGGGGTGGCGAAGTAGCGGTACGCCACGTCGATGGTGATGCCCTGCTCCCGCTCGGCACGCAGGCCGTCGGTGAGCAACGCCAGGTTGGTGTATTCGTCGCCGCGGGCCGCGCTGACCGCCTCCACGGCCGCCAACTGGTCGGTGAAGAGCGACTTGGTGTCGTAGAGCAGTCGCCCGATCAGGGTCGACTTCCCGTCGTCGACGCTGCCGGCGGTGGCGAACCGCAGCAGGTCCATGGCCCGGGCCTCCGGCCCGGCCCCGGCAACAGCCCGGCCATCCGCGTCCGCGGAGGCCATGATCTCGGTGCTCATCAGAAGTAGCCCTCCCGCTTGCGGTCCTCCATGGCGGCCTCACTGACCCGGTCGTCACCACGGGTGGCACCGCGCTCGGTGATCCGGGTGGCCGCCACCTCCTCGATGACCTTCTCCACGGTGTCCGCATCAGAGCGGACCGCGGCGGTGCAGGAGGCGTCGCCGACGGTGCGGTAGCGCACCTGGGCCTTGAACCGCTCCTCACCCGCGCGGGGGCGGAAGAACTCGTTGACGGCGTAGAACATGCCGTCCCGTTCGACCACCTCGCGCTCGTGCGCGTAGTAGATCGACGGCAGCGGGATGCGTTCCCGGGCGATGTAGTGCCAGACGTCCAGCTCGGTCCAGTTGGACAGTGGGAAGACCCGGATCGACTCGCCCGGGTGGTGCCGGCCGTTGTACAGCGACCACAGCTCCGGCCGCTGGTTCTTCGGGTCCCACTGACCGAACTCGTCGCGGAAGCTGAACACCCGTTCCTTCGCCCGGGCCTTCTCCTCGTCCCGGCGGGCGCCACCGAACAGCGCGTCGAAGCGGTGCTTCTCCACCGCGTCCAGCAGCACCGGCGTCTGGATCCGGTTGCGCATGCCGTCGGCGGACTCCCGGACCATGCCGCTGGCCAGGGCCTCCGGCACGCTCGCCACGACGAGTTGCAACCCCAGCTCGGCGACCCGCTGGTCGCGGTATTCCAGGACCTCGGGGAAGTTGTGCCCGGTGTCGACGTGCATGACCGGGAAGGGGACGTTGGCCGGGGCGAACGCCTTCTGCGCCAGCCGCAGCATGACGATCGAGTCCTTGCCACCGGAGAAGAGCAGCACCGGCCGTTCCATCTCGGCGACCACCTCGCGCATCACGAAGATGCTCTCCGCTTCGAGGGCGTCCAGGTGGGAGACCTGGTACGCCGCGGGGGTGGTCATGACACCGGCTCGATTCGCTCGCTCATCCGATTTCCAGACCTTTCCGGTCGGGCATGTCAAGAAAGTGCGCTCAGGCTACCCGGAATGTTTCTGCAGCGCTGCAAGCAACCGGGTGGCGAGATCCTTGCGACAGACCAGGAGGTCGGGCAGTCGCGGATCCGCCTCGTTGTATTTCAGCGCAGAACCGTCGATCCGGGAAGCGTGCAGTCCGGTGGCCGTCGCCACAGCGACCGGGGCCGCCGAATCCCACTCGTACTGCCCACCTGCATGGATGTACGCGTCCACCTCGCCGGTGACCACGGCGGCGATTTTCGCTCCGGCCGAACCCATCGGCACCAGGTGCGCGCCGACGTCCTCGGCCAGGTCGGTCAGGAAGACCGGCGGCCGGCTCCGGCTCGCCGCCAGGCGGATCTTCCGCTCGCCGGCAGTCGCCGCCTCCACTGTCATCGGCGGGTACGCCGGCGGGTAGTCGGTGCCCAGCACCCGGTGCTGCGCCGGCAACCCCACCGCCCCGGCGACCAGCCCGTGCGGACTCGGCGCGCTGCGTGCCCAAAGTGCCACGTGCACCGCCCAGTCCGAGCGGCCCTCCTCGGAGAACTCCCGGGTGCCGTCCAACGGGTCGACGATCCACACCCGGTCCGCGGTCAACCGCGACACCGCCCCGGTGTTCACCTCCGCGGCCCAGGCCAACCGCGACCCCTCGTCCTCCTCGGAGAGCACCGCGTCACCCGGACGCCACTTCGCCAACTCCGTGCGGATCAGGTCGTGCGACACCTTGTCCCCGGCCGACTTCAGCGCGCCGGTGTCGGCGAAACCCATCTCGGTGCGCAGGTCGAGCAGCGCCTGCCCGGCCCGGGACGCCAACCATCGGGCGAACGCGCCATCGATCATCGGAGGACTGCTCATCTGCCCGCTCCCGTCGCCTCGCCGCGCTGCCCGCACGGGCCGATCCGCCGCGACTCGCGTCGCCGGTCGCGGCACGCCGAAAGGCGCAGACTACCGGGCCGTCGTTTCCGAGTCGGTACGCCCCGCCCGGCTCAGGTGCCGTGGTAGAGGTTCTGCGTCGGCTCCACGCCCTTGGTGATCACCGACTCCACCACGTCGGCGGCCCGGTCCACCAGGAAATCCAGCTCCTTGCGTTCTGCCGTGCCGAAATCCGACAGCACATAATCCGCCGGGTCCTGCCGCCCCGGCGGTCGACCGACGCCGAACCGCACCCGGGCGTAGTCCTTCGTCCCCAGGGACTTCGACATCGAGCGCAGGCCGTTGTGCCCGCCCTCACCGCCGCCGAACTTGACCCGCACCTGACCGAACCCGATGTCCAGCTCGTCGTGCACCGCGATCACCTGCGTCGTCGGCACCTTGTAGAACTGGGCCAGCGCCGCGACCGGCCCACCGGAGAGGTTCATGTACGTCAGTGGCTTGACCAGCACCAGCTTCGGCCCACCGAACCCGAGTCGCGCCTCGGCCACCTCGGCCACCGCCCGCTTGTGCCGGCCGAAGCGGGCACCCACCCGACCGGCCAGCAGGTCGGCCACCATGAACCCGACGTTGTGCCGGTTCCCGGCGTACTCCCGACCGGGGTTGCCCAGGCCGACCACCAGCCACGGCCCCGCCTCGTCCGTCACGACCCGTCCCTTCCGACGCCCATCCCAGCGACTCCCGATATGCCGACAGGCGCCCCCGAACATCCGGGGACGCCTGTCGCAGAGCTTGAACCGATCAGGCCTCGGTGCGCGCCTCGGCGTTCTCGTCGCCCTCGGCGGCCGGGGCGGCGTCCGCGCCCTCGGAGCCCTCGGTGGTCTCGCCGACCTCGGCCTCGGCCTCGTCGGTGGCAACCTCGACCTCGGGCAGCGTCGCCTCGAGCTGCTCGGCGGTCGGGGCGGCGGTCACCGAGGCGACGGTCATCTCCGAGTCGGCAGCCAGCTCGACGCCGGCCGGCAGCTGGACGTCGCTGGCGGTCACCTGGCTGCCCGCCTCCAGGCCCTCGATCGAGGCCTCGAGGTGGTCGGGGACCTTGGTGGCGTCCGCGGTCACCGAGAGGGTGTCGTGGTCGTGCACGATCAGGGTGTCCCGGGCGGCCTCACCGGTCAGCTGGACCGGGACCTCGACGGTGACCTTCTCGCCCCGGCGGACCAGGATCAGGTCGACGTGCTCGAAGGTGTCGCGGATCGGGTCACGCTGGATCGCCTTCGGCAGCGCCAGCACCTGGGTGCCGTCGGTGATGTCGATCGCGAAGAGCTGGTTGGCACCGCCCTTGCGGATCGCCGCGGCGAACTCCCGCGACGGCAGCGCGATGTGCTTGGGCTTCTCGCCGTGGCCGTACAGCACGGCGGGCACCTTGCCGGCCCGGCGGGTACGGCGGGCACCACCCTTGCCGAACTCGGTACGGGGCTCGGCGCTGATCTTTACCTCGGACACGGGGAAACTCCTGATGCTTTTCGCTGCGGCGGCTTGTCGTCTAACGGTGCTGGGGCGAGGGGCTCGCTGGGGCTCATGCGTCATGAACGACTGCCCGGAGCACCGCGTCGATGACGGTGCCTCCGTGCGGCGCTTTTCAGCGGCCCGCCGGGCACCCTCGCCGTGGCAACCGCACCAGTCTACCCGAGCTGTTTCCAGGGTTTCCGGCAGTCCCCGATCACGGCTCAAGACCGGCCCGCCGGTGGTGCTTCCACCAGCGCGCCGGCCCCGTTTCCGCCAGTTTGCCAGCCCCGCCCCGCCAGCGTGTCAGGTGGCGGAAACGGGGCTCGGGGTCAGCTCAGGCCACCGAAGAGGGTGGTCACCGAGCCGTCGTCGAAGACCTCCCGGATCGCCCGCGCCAGCAGCGGCGCGATCGACAGCACGGTGAGCTTGTCCAACTGCTTCTCCGGCGGGAGCGGCAGCGTGTTCGTCACCACGATCTCGCTGATCGAGCTGTTCTTCAGCCGCTCGGTGGCCGGGTCGGACAGCAGCGCGTGGGTGGACGCGACAACGATCTCCGCGGCACCCGACTCCTTGAGGATGTCGGCGGCCTTGGCGATCGTGCCCCCGGTGTCGATCATGTCGTCGACGATCAGGCAGACCCGACCCTCGACCTCACCGACCACCCGGTTCGCCACGACCTGGTTCGGCTTCATCGGGTCACGGGTCTTGTGGATGAACGCCAGCGGGCAGCCGCCCAGCCGGTCGGTCCACCGCTCGGCCACCCGCACCCGGCCGGAGTCCGGTGCCACCACTGTCATCGGCCGGCCGGCGTACTTGTGCTCCACGTACTCGGCCAGGATGTCCATCGCGAAGAGGTGGTCCACCGGGCCGTCGAAGAAGCCCTGGATCTGCGCGGTGTGCAGGTCGACGGTGAGGATGCGGTTGGCGCCGGCGGTCTTCAGCAGGTCCGCCACCAGGCGGGCCGAGATCGGCTCCCGGCCGCGGTGCTTCTTGTCCTGGCGGGCGTACGGGTAGAACGGCAGCACCACGGTGATCCGCTTGGCCGACCCCCGCTTCAGCGCGTCGACCATGATCAGGGTCTCCATGACCCAGGTGTTCACCCCGTGCGTGACGGACTGCACCACGAAGGCGTCCGAACCACGTACCGAGTCCTTGAAGCGTACGAAGATCTCGCCGTTGGCGAACTCGTAGGCGTCGGCCGGAGTCGGCGCGACGCCGAGCACCTCGCCGATCTCCTTGGCCAACTCCGGAAAGCCACGTCCGGAAAAGAGCATCAGGCTTTTGCGGTTTTCGGCGACGATGCTGCCCATGGGCCCGTCTGCTCCCGTTTTGTCGGCGGTACCCGACCCGGTGGTGGTGGGTCAGGGACTATTCGGTTGCAGTATCTCCCGGGCCGGATGTGCCGCCCACTCTCTTGGCTCCCCCGTGCATTGCCTCACTGTCGCTTGCGGCACCGGCCACACCCGACGCACCCTCGGCGGCGCGTTGCGCCCGCTCGGCAGCCGCCGCGGAGACCGTTCCGGGGCGCTTGCGCTGCACCCAGCCCTCGATGTTGCGCTGCGGTGCCCGGGTGACCCCGAGCGCGCCCGGTGGGACGTCCTGCGCGATCGCGCTACCCGCCGCCACGTAGGCACCGGCACCGACCTCGACCGGCGCGATCAGGCTCGTGTCGCAGCCGACGAAGGCACCCTCACCGACGATCGTGCGGTTCTTGTTCACCCCGTCGTAGTTCACGAAGATGGTCGCCGCGCCGATGTTGGCCTTCGCGCCGATCGTGGCGTCACCGACGTAGCTGAGGTGCGGAACCTTCGCACCCGGACCGATCTCGGTGTTCTTCACCTCGACGAACGTGCCGACCTTCGACTTCTCGGCCAGTCGGGCGGCCGGCCGCAGGTACGCGTACGGCCCGACGGTGGCGCCCGCGCCCACCTCGGCGCCGTCGGCGTGACTGCGGATCACCGACGCGCCCGGGCCGACGACCGTGTCGATCAGGGTGACGTCCGGGCCGATCACCGCGCTCGCGCCGACCACCGTGCTGCCGCGCAACTGGGTGTTCTGGTCGACCACGGCGTCGCGGTCCAGCGCCACGGTCACGTCGATCCAGGTGGTGACGGGGTCGAGCAGGCTCACCCCGGTGCGCATCCACGCCTCGTTGATCCGGTCGCGCAGCAGCCGGCGCAGCGACGCCAGCTCCACCCGGTCGTTGCAGCCCAACGTCTCGACGTGGTCCACGGCGACGTGCACCGCCACCGGCTCACCGGCCGAGCGCAGCAGGCCGAAGACGTCCGTGAGGTATTCCTCGCCCTGGTCGTTGTCGGTGGAGAGCTTGCCCAGCGCCTCGCGCAGCCGCACCGCGTCGAACGCGTAGATGCCGGCGTTGATCTCCCGGATCGCGCGCTGCGTCGCGTCGGCGTCACGTTCCTCGACGATCTGCTCCAGGCGGCCGTCGGCGTCCCGGACGATCCGGCCGAGGCCGGTGGGGTCGGGCACCTCGGCGGCCAGCACGGTGGCCGCCGCGGCGGCTTCCTCGTGCGCGGTCACCAGCGCGCCGACGGTCTCGGGTCGCAGCAGCGGCACGTCCCCGTTGATCACGACGACCGTGCCGGCGCCCTCCGGCACCGCGTCCAGCGCGATGCGGACGGCGTGCCCGGTCCCGAGCTGCTCGGCCTGGAGCACCGGCGTGGCGTCCGGGGCGACCTCGGACAGGTGCGCCCGGACCTGGTCGGCGCCGTGTCCCACCACGACGACGGTGCGGTCCGCGCCCAGCGGGGCGGCGGCGCTCAGCACGTGACCGAGCAGCGTGCGACCGAGCAGGGGGTGCAGCACCTTGGGCAGTGTCGACTTCATCCGCTTGCCCTCACCGGCGGCGAGCACGACGACGGTACGGAGGTGGGGCTGGGGCACGATGTGGCTCCCGTCGGGACGGCGGACACTCTCGCGGCCATGCTAGCCGCGCGGCCCGGCACCTTCCCCGCTTACCCCTACTGGGCCCCAAAACGGACCTAGGTGTGCAGCTCGGCCGCCAGGGTTCGAACCTGAAATACGGGTACCAAAGACCCGGGTGTTGCCAATTACACCACGGCCGATCAGCGACGCGAGCACGTCGCTTGAGGGATGGACATCCCGCCGCTACACCTTAGCGCCCCGGCCGCCGGGCGCCATCGCTCATCCCGCCGCACGGCTGGCGACCGACCCGCTCGGCACGTCGGGGCGGCCGACCCGCACCCCGGCCGCCTGCCTGCCGGAGTACCCACGTACCCCGCCACAATCCTCGGCTGACCTGCGTCTTTGATCAGTTTCGCGAGGGTGATTCGAAACTTCCCCGTGCGATCTACGGAGCCGTAAGTTACGGTGACGTAGGCGTAAGTTAGTGATCGTCATCTTCCCCCTGCGAGGTCCCATGTCCACCGCTCTGCTCGATCCCCACACCGCTGGCCCCGGCCCCAAACCACTCACCGACGGCAGCCAGTCCCCCGGCATCCTGGCCGCCCTCTGGGCCTTCGTGGTCATCCCCTTCGTCGCCCTGCTGGTCGCCGTGCCGGTGGCCTGGGGCGGCTGGCTGGGCTGGACCGACGTGATCATCGGCCTGGTCTGGTACGTCGTCTCCGGGCTCGGCATCACCGTCGGCTTCCACCGCTACTTCACCCACGGCTCGTTCAAGGCCAAGCGGTGGCTGCGGGTGACTCTGGCCGTCGCGGGTTCACTGGCGGTGCAGGGCGAGATCATCCAGTGGGTCGCCGACCACCGACGGCACCACGCCTTCTCCGACCTGGAGGGCGACCCGCACTCACCGTGGCGCTTCGGCACCAGCTTCTGGGCGTTGACCCGCGGCCTGTTCCACGCCCACGTGGGCTGGCTGTTCCGCCGGGAGCTGTCCAACCGGGAGCGTTTCGCACCGGACCTCATCGCCGACCGGGACATCAGCCGCGTCGATCGGCTCTTCCCCGCGCTGGTGGTCATCTCGCTGCTCGGACCGGCGCTGATCGGCGGCCTGGTGACCTGGTCCTGGCAGGGCGCGCTGACCGCGTTCTTCTGGGCCGGGCTGGTCCGGATCGGCCTGCTGCACCACGTCACCTGGGCGATCAACTCGGTGTGCCACGTCTACGGCGAGCGTCCGTTCGCGATGCGCCAGGGCGACCGCGCGTCGAACTTCTGGCCGCTGGCGATCCTGTCGTTCGGCGAGAGCTGGCACAACCTGCACCACGCCGACCCGACCAGCGCCCGGCACGGCGTGCTGCGCGGTCAGGTGGACATCTCCGCCCGCGTGATCTGGTTGTTCGAGAAGACCGGTGCGGCGACGCAGGTGCGCTGGCCAAAGCCGGAACGCATCGCCGCCAAGCTCGTGAAGCCGGTCGCACCCCACTGAAACCGGGCGGTGCTCGGGGATGCCGCCTGGCAGGATGTTCGGATGACCGAGCGACGCGGGGGGACCGGACGACTCGGCAACCGGGCAGCCGGGCCCTGACCCGGGTTCGGTCGGACGGCGCGGCAGGGCGGTCGGACCGCCGGCCAGTGAGGCGACGACGTGAACGGGCACAGCGGAGACACCATCCCACGGCAGGGCGTCATCGAACGCCAGCGAGGCGGCGATATGCCCGAGAGCAAGGATGGTACCGAGGGCCGGCGGTCGACGCCGGCCCCGGCACCAAAACCGAAGACCACCTCCCGGGTTCGCATGTCGGCGGCCCAACGGCGGGAGCAGTTGATAGCGACCGGCCGGCAACTCTTCGCCGAGCGGGGTTTCGACGCCACCTCCATCGAGGAGGTGGCGTCCCGCGCCAAGGTCTCCAAGCCGGTGGTCTACGAGCACTTCGGCGGCAAGGAGGGGCTCTACGCGGTGGTGGTGGACCGGGAGGTCCGGGCCCTGCTGGACCGGATCACCACGGCGTTGACCGCCGGGCATCCACGCGAGCTGCTGGAACAGGCGGCGCTGGCCCTGCTGGGCTACATCGAGGAGGAGACCAGCGGTTTCCGGGTGCTGGTCCGTGAGTCGCCGCTGATGTCCGCGACGGGCACCTTCAGCAGCGTGATGAACGACGTGGCGCACCAGGTCGAGCACATCCTGGGCGCCGAGTTCAAGAGCCGGGGGTACGACCCCAAGCTCGCCGAGCTGTACTCGCAGGCGCTGGTCGGCATGGTGGCGCTGACCGGCAGTTGGTGGCTGGAGGTGCGCAAGCCGCGCAAGGAGACGGTGGCGGCGCACCTCGTCAACCTCGCCTGGAACGGGTTGTCGCACCTGGAGGCGAAGCCGACGTTGATCACCGCCCGGCGCGGCTGACCCCGGTCAGGGGCGGTGCACGTCGGCCACCGGGTGCTTGCGGTGCTCCAACTCCGCCTCGGCGGACTCCGGCGGGCCCACCTTGTCGTACAGGCCGGTGCCGAGCAGGATCAGCCCGAACAGCATCGACACGACCACCGTCGACATCGAGAAGTTGAGGAAGTTCGCCTCGGTCTGCAGCACCGACATCATCAGGATGCTGGTCACCAGGAACACCACACCGGCGGTGAGGTTCATGTAGTGGCCGAGGTTGGTGCGCCGCGAGGCCCCGATGATCAGGAAGACCCCGAAGATCAGCGAGGCGAGCGAGAAGGCCAGGTTGGTCCGGAGTCCGAGGGCCCAGGTGCTGTTGCGGGCGAAGAGCGGGTCGCCGATCGTCTCGGCGACGCCCCAGACGCCGAAGACCAGGATGTAGACGCCGATCAGCCCGGAGAGGACCCGGTAGAGCGGCCGAGCCGGATGATTGACCGGAAAATGCGGCATGCCCAGACCCCCTGATGTGACCGTTTCAGGGGAATTGTCGCCCAGAGCAGCGCCGACTGTCCGCAGAACCACAATGCCGGCAGGGTCCGCCGAAAGGCTGGACCAGGTCAGGTTTTCGCCGGAGCCCGAGCTGCGCAGGGATCAAGCCTGACCGCCCGGAGCAGCTCGGGCTCCGGCGAAAACCCACGGCCGCAACCAAAGAGCAGCAACCAAAGAGCAGCAACCACAGACAGGATCAGAGAACGAGCCGAGCCTTCTGGAACGCCTCCGCCTCGTCCTCCGTGCCGACCTTGCCGTACATGCCGACCATCAGCAGCACCAGTGCGGCAGTCATCACCACGATCACGGTGGTGATGCTGAAGTTGAAGATGTTGGCGTCGGTCCGGATGAACGCGAGACCGGCCAGGCTGATCACCATGAGGCCGTACGCCAGCCACTGGTTGATCGCCACGTCGATGTTGCGGCCGAGCACGGTGCCGATCAGCACGACGATCCCGAGCAGCACGCTGAGCAGCGAGAAGCCGAGGTTGGTGCCCTGACCGAGGACCCGGGTGTCGTCCTGGGCGAGGATCTCGTTGCCGGTGCTCGCGATGATGCCGAGCACCCCGAAGACGACCAGGTACAGACCGGTCAGCCCGCCGATCGCCCGGTAGATCGGCCGCGCGGGGTGGTTGACGGGGGTGTGGGCCATGTCTGTGTCTCCAACGCCGTGAGGTGAGGTGTCGCGGACGATTGTCTCGCATGTGGCGGTGTGACGCCGCACACGGGGGCCGTGCCGGTGTGCCCCGCCCGTCAGCTCTCGGGCAGGTCCTCGGCGAGCGTCATCCAGCTCTCCTCGATCCGCTCCCGCTCGGCGCGCAGATCCTTGAGCTGGGTGTCCAACTCGGCGACCCGGGCGTAGTCGGTGGCGTCCGCCGCGAGCTGGTCGAGCAGCGTGGTCTCCCGCTGGTCGAGCTTGCCGAGTTGCCGCTCCAACCGGGTCAGCTCCTTGCGGGCCTGCCGGACCTCGGCGGCGGACATGCCACTCGCGGTCGCCCCGGTGGCCGCGGCGGTCGGGGTGCCACCGGCGCGACTGGTCCCGGCCCGCTCGGCGGTCCGGGCGAGATACTCGTCCACACCGCCCGGCAGGTGCACCAGCCGACCGTCACCGAACATCCCGTACGCCGTGTCGGTGACCCGCTCGATGAGGTACCGGTCGTGGCTGGCCACGATGATCGTGCCGGGCCACGAGTCGAGCAGGTCCTCCAGCGCGGCGAGGGTGTCCGTGTCCAGGTCGTTGGTGGGCTCGTCGAAGAGCAGCACGTTGGGCTCGCCAGCCAGCAGCCGCAGCATCTGCAACCGGCGGCGCTCCCCACCGGAGAGGTCACTGACCGGGGTCCAGAGCCGCCGGTCGTCGAAGCCGAACACCTCGGCGAGCTGGGAGGCGGAGACCTCCCGGTCGCCGAGCTGCACCCGGCGGGCGACCTCCTCCACCGCTTCCAGCACCCGCAGCTGCCCGGGCAGCTCGGCAAGCTCCTGGGAGAGGAACGCCGGCCGCACCGTGGAGCCGGTGTTGAGGCGGCCACCGTCGGGGCGGGTGATGCCGGCGAGCATCCGCAGCAGAGTGGACTTGCCGGCGCCGTTGGCCCCGAGGATGGCGATCCGGTCGCCGGGGCCGACCAGCCAGCTGACGTCGCGCAGGATCTCCTTCGGCCCGGCGTGCAGCTCGACGTTGTCCAGCTCGTACACCTGCTTGCCGAGGCGCGACACCGCCATCCGCTGCAACGACATGGTGTCGCGGGCCGGCGGCACGTCGGCGATCAACGCGTTCGCGGCGTCGATGCGGAACTGCGGCTTGGAGGTACGGGCCGGTGGGCCACGGCGCAGCCAGGCGATCTCCTTGCGGAGCAGGTTCTGCCGGCGGGCCTCGGTCGCGGCGGCGACGCGTTCCCGCTCGGCGCGGGCGAGGGTCCAGGCGGCGAAGCCACCCTCGTACGCGCGGACCGTCTGGTCGGCGACCTCCCAGGTGGTGGTGCAGACCGCGTCCAGGAACCACCGGTCGTGGGTGACCACGACCAGGGCGCCCTTGCGGCCGGTGAGGTGCCGGGCCAACCAGTCGACACCGCCGACGTCCAGGTGGTTGGTGGGCTCGTCGAGGATGAGCAGGTCGGAGTCGCGGACGAGCAGCGCGGCGAGCGCCACCCGCCGTCGCTCGCCGCCGGACATCGGGCCGACCGGCTGGTCGAGGCCGAGGTGCGGCATGCCGAGGCCGTCGAGGATGGCGCGCACCCCGGCGTCGCCGGCCCACTCGTGCTCGGCGCCCATCCCCTCGTCGAGCCAGGCGGTGCCGAGCACCACGTCCCGGACGGTGGCGTCGGGGGCGAGGGTGAGCTGCTGCGGCAGCCACAGCACCCGCAGGTCGCGGCGGTGCGTCACCCGGCCGTCGTCCGGGTCCTCCTGCTTGGTGAGCAGCCGCAGCAGGGTGGACTTGCCGGCGCCGTTGAGGCCGACCACGCCGATCCGGTCGGCGTCGTCCAGGCCGAGCGAGACGTCCGTGAGCAGCCGCCCGGCGGCGCCGTACCCCTTGGACACCCGGTCCAGATTGACGATGTTCGCCACGTTCCACCCTTCAATGTCAAGGCGTCCCGGTGCCGGCGGGCACCTGGACGCCTCTCCCCAGGGTACGCGGACGCCCCGAAGGCCCGCGCCGCGTGCCAGCCGCTCGCGGGACGCGTGGTCAGCTGATCCGGGCGCCGGCGACCGGACCGTGCGCGACCCGTGCCTGCCGGCAGACGCCAGCGGTGGTCAGCTCGGCGGCGATCCGCTCCGCGCTGGCCGCGTCGGCGGCGAGGAACACGCAGGTCGGGCCGGAGCCGGAGACGATGCCGGTGAGCGCACCGGCCGCCTCGCCGGCCTTGAGGGTGTCGGCCAGCGTCGGGCGCATGGCCAGTGCGGCGTCCTGCAGGTCGTTGCCGAGCGTCCGGGCGAGCACCCGTGGGTCCCTCTGACGCAACGCGCCCAGCAGGGCGTCGGTGCTGCCCAGCGGGGCCCCGGCGGCACCGGAGTCGCGCAGCCGGTCCAGTTCCCGGTACGCGGCCGGGGTGGACAGGCCGCCGTCGGCGATCGCCACCACCCAGTGCCACGTGGTGGGGCGGACCAGCACCGGGCTGACCGCCTCGCCCCGGCCGGTGCCCAGCGCGGTGCCGCCGTAGATCAGGAACGGCACGTCGGAGCCGAGGTCGGCGGCGATGCCGGCCAGCTCGTCGCGGGACAACCCGGTGCCCCAGAGCGCGTCGCAGGCCACCAGCGCGGCGGCCGCGTCGGCGCTGCCACCGGCCAGGCCACCGGCGAGCGGGATCTGCTTGCGCAGGTGCAGGCGGGCGTGCGGCAGCACACCCGCGTACCCGGCGAGGGCGTGCGCGGCACGGATGATCAGGTTGGTGTCGTCCAGAGCCAGCTCGCCGGTGCCCTCGCCCTCCATGGTCAACGCCAACGTGTCGCCGCGCCGGGCGGTCAGCTCGTCGTAGATGGAGATGGCGTGGTAGACCGTGTTCAGCTCGTGGTAGCCGTCCCGGCGCAGCGGGCCCACCCCGAGGTGCAGGTTGACCTTCGCGGGCACCCGCACCCGCACCGGGCCGGCGGCCCCACGTCGCTCGTCCTCGTCGTCCGGTCGCCAGGCCTCGGTCACGGGGTGATGTCCCGCAGGCGCAGGCGGATGTCGAACGGCTTGGCCACGATCAGCTCCTCGGCGGAGTCGGCGGCCAGCTCGTACCGGCCGCCGACCAGTTCGTACGCGTACACGTGCAGCGGGTCCTGCTCGATCCGCCAGTAGTGCGGGATGCCGGCGTCCGCGTAGTCGGCCGGCTTCTCCAGCCGGTCCCGACGACGGGTCCCGGGCGAGACGACTTCGACGGCGAGCACAACTTGATCAGCCTCGAAGTAGTGGTGGTCGGCCGCCACCGGACGCCGCAGCAGGACGACGTCGGGTTCGAGAGTGTTCCGATAGTTGATCGCCACCCCGACGGCGGTGGCCGGCGTCAACTCGGCCGGAGCGTGCTGCCGCAGCCACATCCACAACAGGTTGCCGATGTTCTGATGGCCAAAGGTCGGGGAAGGGAGCACGACGAGGACGCCGTCACGTAGCTCGACGCGGGGGGCGTCGTCGGGCAGGGCCAGCACGTCCTCGATGGTGTGGTTGGCCAGCCGCTGCCGGACGGGATCCGGACTCCACATCCCGTGGGCGGTGGGCTCGATCGGCTGCGCGGTCACTCGTACACCTCCTCGGCGGGCACGGCGTCAGCCTACTTCGCGGCCGGCGTACCGACCGGAGCCGACGCGGCGATGGCAGCGAACTGCTCGACGGTCAGCGACTCCCCACGGGCGCCGGGGTCGACGCCGGCCGCGGTGAGCGCCGCGGCGGCCCGGTCCGGGCCACCGGCCCAGCCGGCCAACGCGGCCCGCAGCGTCTTGCGGCGCTGCGCGAACGCCGCGTCCACCACGGCGAAGACCCGCTCCCGGGGTACGTCGGCGCGGGGCGGCTGGTGACAGGTGAAGGCGACCAGGCCGGAGTCGACGTTGGGCACCGGCCAGAACACGTTCGGCGGCACCTTGCCGGCACCGCGGGCCTGGGCGTACCAGGCGAGCTTCACCGACGGAATGCCGTACACCTTGGAGCCGGGACCGGCGACGAGCCGGTCGGCGACCTCCTTCTGCACCATCACCAGGCCGTGCCGCAGGGTGGGCAGCACGGCGAGCAGGTGCAGCACCACGGGCACCGCGACGTTGTAGGGCAGGTTCGCCACCAACGCGGTCGGCGGCGGGTCGGCCAGCTCGGCGGCGGTGATGCGCAGCGCGTCCGCGCGGTGCACGGTGAGCCGGGCGGCATCGGCCCCGGCGTGCCGCGCGACGGTCTCCGGCAGCGCCCCGGCGAGCACCGGGTCGATCTCCACGGCGTGCACGTGCCCGGCGATCGGCAGCAGCCCCAGGGTCAGCGAGCCGAGCCCGGGCCCCACCTCCAGTGCCACGTCGTCGGGGGTCAGGCCGGCGGCGGTGACGATCCGACGCACCGTGTTCGGGTCGTGCACGAAGTTCTGGCCGAGCTTCTTGGTGGGCGCGACGCCCAGCCGGGCGGCGAGTTCCCGGATCTCCGCCGGGCCGAGGAGACCGGTCATGGCTGGCAGCGTAGCGACGGGGTCGGTGCCGACCGTCGGGCCGGGCTCACCACGGGCCGAAGACCCGGTCGCCGGTGGCGGAGATGGCCGCGCACAGCTCGTCCAGGTCGCTGCCGGTGGTCACGGCGAGCGCCCGGACGGTGAGCGGAATCAGGTACGACGCGTTCGGCCGGCCGCGGTACGGCATCGGGGTGAGGTACGGCGCGTCGGTCTCCACGAGCATCTGGTCCACCGGGGTGAGCGCGGCGGCCTCGCGCAGCGCCGTCGCGCTGCCGAAGGTGACGGTGCCGGCGAAGCTCAGCAGATAGCCGCGGCGGACACACTCGCGGGCGAAGTCGGCGTCGCCGGAGAAGCAGTGCAGCACCACCCGGTCCGGGGCGCCCTCGTCGTCGAGGATCCGCAGCACGTCGGCGTGCGCGTCGCGGTCGTGGATGACCAACGTCTTGTCGTACCGCTTGGCGATGGCGATGTGCGCCCGGAAACTCTCCTCCTGCGCGGCCCGCCCCTCGTCGCCGGTGCGGAAGAAGTCCATTCCGGTCTCGCCGATCCCCCGGACCCGATCGCGGGCGGCGAGTGACTCGATCTCCCGCAACGCCTCGTCGAGGTCACTGAGCCGGGGCGCCTCGTTGGGGTGCAGCGCCACGGTGGCCAGCACGGCGGGATACCGGTCGGCGGTGTCCGCGCCCCACCGGGAGGAGGCGACGTCCACGCCCACCTGGACCAGCCGGTCCACGCCGACCTTCGTGGCCACCGCGATGGCCACGGCCACCGGGTCGTCGGCCGGCCCGCCGGGCACCCCGGCCTCGCTGACGGTGATGTCCAGGTGGGTGTGGCTGTCCAGCACCGCCCGGGGCAACGACTCGGGGGCTGGCGGGAACTCTCCGGCCCGCCGGGCGGCACGGTCACGGCGGGATTCTCTGGGCTCGCTCATCAGCGACAGCATCACACACCGGGGCTGTCCATCTGCCCGCCACCCGACGTTCACCTCGGCTACGCCGCGCGACTCTACGGTCGCCAACGAGCGGACGCGACAGCGTGCGGACCCCATCCCAGCGAGCAGGGAGGCGACGGCATGAGCGTCACCCCCCAGGCCGGCGGCACGGCCAGCGAACGGACCGGACTGCACGTGGCGTTCGGCGGCGCCGTGTACCCGGCCGAGGAGATCGCCCGAGGTGCCGCGTACGAGTTGTTCAGCGCCGACGAGGTGGCCGGCTTCGAGTGGGCGCCCCGCCCGGGCAGCGCCCTGCCGTGGCGGCGTTTCGTGCACGTCACCGAGGTGACAGCGGTGCACGGGGCGACGGAACCGGCCGACGAGCCGGAGACGCCGCTGCTGATGCCCGCCCATCGCGAGCGGGGTTGGGCGTACCTGCACCAGCTCAGCCAGCAGCCGGCGGCGGCGGGCGACCCGGTGCTGGCGATGGCGCGTGCGTCGGCGGTGGTCCGGCGGGGCACCCGGATGGTGAAGGTGCTCTCGGCCCAGCAGGTCGCCGGTCACCTGCGGGGTTGGCTGCCGCACGGCTTCTGCTACCGCGAGCACGATGTGGCGCACCTGCGTACGCCGGTGACGACGAAGGTGCTGCGTACCGATGGTGACGCTGGCCGGGACGGCCCGGACGTGGCGTACGTGTTGCGCTGGCGCGCGTCCGACAGTGGTGACTACGACGTGCCGGCCGGGCCCGCGCACCGGGGCCTGACCGCGCTGGCCTCGCGGGACCGGGTCGGCGCTCCCGTGCTGGGCACCGGCTTCACGCCCAGCAACGGTCAGCTCATCCCGGAGTTCATCACCAGGGACTTCGCCGACCTGCCGATGCCGGCGAACGCCGCCCTCATCGCCTACCCGGCGGAGGGGGTGGAGGTGGTGCTGTACACCTACCAGGCCGAGCAGCGCGGGTGGCTGCGGATGGTGGGTCCGCAGTGGCGGCACCTGTTGGCCGCGGTGCCGGGTCTCTCCCCTGATCAGGAGTACGTGCCGAACGCCGACGTGCCCCGCTCCACCCAACTGGTCGGCACGTACGGCGACAACGAGTACGAGGCGGTCGCCGACCTGCCCGGCGGGTTCCGGGTGCTGGCGATGACCCGGGCGGCCCGTTACCCGGTGGACGCGGTGGCCCGCCGGGTCCGGTTCGCCCAGTGGCGGGGGGTGCCGTGTCTGGTGCTGCGGGAGGAGGCGGGCTGGCTGCGGATGCGGCTGCGCTACCCGAACCCGGACGCCGTGCTCGGCACCGGTGCCCAGTGTCAGGAACGCGGCGTCTACGAGGCCTGGGCGCCGGGCGCCGAGGTGACCGACGACCAGGTGATGGACACCCGGTACGCGATGTGACGGCGCGCGGCGGCAGGGCGACCCGCCGCCGCGCGTCGTGCGGTCAGTCGGCCAGTCGGGCCAGTTCCTCGTCGACGATCGACGGGTCGAGCTTGCGGAACACCGGCTTCGGCGCGGCCAGCGGGCGGCCCGCCTCGATCGGCACCGACTCCCAGCGCGCGCCGACCGTGTAGTCCCCGGTGAGCACCGGGTACGCCGGGCCGCCGTCCAGGTCGTCGACCTGCTCGATCACCGGCATCGGCGCGTGCACGCCGGTGCCGCCGAGCAGCTCGTGCACCTGCTGCGCGGAGTGCGGCAGGAACGGGGTGAGCAGCGTGTTGGCGTCGCTGATCACCTGGAGGGCGACGTGCAGGATGGTGCCCATACGGGGCTTGTCGGCCTCACCCTTGAGCTTCCACGGCGCCTGCTCGGAGAGGTACTTGTTGGCCTCGGCGACCACCTTCATGGCCTCGCCGATGGCCTGCTTCTGCCGGTGCCGGCCGATCAGGTCGCCAACCGTGGTGAACCCGGCGCGGGCGACGGCGAGCAGGGCCTCGTCGGCCTCGGTGAGCCCGGCCGGGTCGACAGCGGGGATCGCGCCGAAGTTCTTGGCGGCCATCGAGACGCACCGGTTGACCAGGTTGCCCCAGCCGGCGACCAACTCGTCGTTGTTGCGGCGGAGGAACTCGGCCCAGGTGAAGTCGGTGTCGTTGCTCTCCGGGCCGGCGGCGGCGATGAAGTAGCGCAGCGCGTCGGCGTCGTAGCGCTCCAGGAAGTCGCGGACGTAGATGACCACCTTGCGGGACGAGGAGAACTTCCGCCCCTCCATGGTCAGGTACTCGCTGGAGACCACCTCGGTGGGCAGGTTGAGCCGACCCAGCTCGCCCGGCTCACCGTCGCGGGAGCCCTCGCCGGAGTATCCGGAGAGCAGCGCCGGCCAGATCACCGAGTGGAAGACGATGTTGTCCTTGCCCATGAAGTAGTAGGACTGCGCGTCCTTACCCTGACCGTCGGTGGACCACCACCGGCGCCACGCCTCCGGGTCGCCGGAGCGGCGGGCCCACTCGATCGAGGCGGACAGGTAGCCGATCACCGCGTCGAACCACACGTAGATCCGCTTGTCCGGCCGGTCCCGCCAGCCGTCCAGCGGGATCGGTACGCCCCACTCCAGGTCCCGGGTGATCGCCCGGGGCTGGAGGTCGTCGAGCAGGTTGCGGGAGAACCGCAGCACGTTGGGCCGCCACCCCTCGCGGGTGTCCAGCCACTGCCGCAGCACCTCGGCCAGCGCCGGCAGGTCCAGGAAGAAGTGTTCGGTCTCGACGAACTTCGGAGTCTCCCCGTTGATCCGCGACTTCGGGTCGATGAGGTCGATCGGGTCGAGCTGGTTGCCGCAGTTGTCGCACTGGTCACCGCGGGCGCTGTCGTACCCGCAGATCGGGCAGGTGCCCTCGATGTACCGGTCGGGCAGGGTGCGCCCGGTGGACGGGGAGATCGCGCCCATGGTGGTCTTGGGCACGATGTAGCCGTTGCGGTACATCCCCTCGAACAGCTCCTGCACCACCGCGTAGTGGTTGCGGGTGGTGGTGCGGGTGAACAGGTCGTAGGAGAGGCCGAGGCCGTGCAGGTCCTCGACGATCACCCTGTTGTACCGGTCGGCCAGCTCGCGCGGGGTCACCCCGTCAGCGTCGGCCTGCACCTGGATCGGGGTGCCGTGCTCGTCGGTGCCGGAGACCATGAGCACGTCGTGGCCGGCCATCCGCATGTACCGGGCGAAGACGTCGGAGGGAACGCCGAAACCGGAGACGTGGCCGATGTGGCGGGGGCCGTTGGCGTACGGCCAGGCCACTGCCGCGAGAACGTGACTCATGAGCAGTGAGCCTAGTGACCCGGTCGGGGCATCCGCGAACCAATGGGGGGTCCCCGACCGGCGGACCGGGCCGACCACCTCGCCCGTTGGTCCGATTTGTCGTCGACACGCGGCTCAGCTGCCCGTTTCGCCTCCTGGGGAGGTGTGCAATGAACGTCGTGACGGGCAGACGAGCGGCGCGGGACCACGAGGACCGTCCCACCGGACCGGCGGTCGGCGACGACCCGGGGCGCGAGCCGGCCGTGCCCCGGGTCACCGGGGTCGCGCCCCAGCCCCGGCTGGTGCCCGCCGACCCGGGTGGGCAGCGGCCCACCCCGGCGGGGCGGTCCGCCACCCCGGCCCGCCCCACGCCGGCGGCCCCGTCGCCCACTCCGGCCCGGCCGACCCCGGCGGCACCCGCACCCGGTCCGGCCCGGCCCGCCCTGTCCGGCCCGCTCGCCGCCTCGGTCCCGGCCGGTGGGGAGTCCGTCGAGGTGGAGCCGACCACCGGGGCACCCGTGGACGCCGTGCCGCGTCGGGTGCCGGTGCGGCAGCAGACCCGCCGCCAGCGGGTCCGCCGGCCGGACGACACGCTGGACGACGACGGTGACGCCTTCTGGGCACCGATCGAACAGGTGCACTGGGACGGCACCCCGGTCCGCAAGGACCCGGCACCGGAGCGGTTTCGCGGCTTTCGGCTGCTGCTGCGGCGGCGGGCACCGAGCCGTACGCCCCCACCGCCGGATCCGCTGCCCGGGCTCGCCGCGCTGGTGGTGCTGAGCCTGGTCGCGGCCTTCTTCGCCTGGGTCAGCGCGGGCCCGTTCTGGCTCGCGGTCGGGCACGCCCGGTCGGGCACCGTGGTGATCGACGACTGCTCCGGCGGCGGGCTCACCCAGCGGTGCCGGGGGATCTTCACACCCGACGACGGGCGGTTCATCGCCCATGGTGTGCGCGTCGGCGGTGTGCCCGCCGACGGGAGCGCGGCCGGCACCCGGCTGCCGGCGCGGATGACCGGCCCGGACAGCGGCACCGCGTACGCGGACGTCGGCGTGGGCCGGCACCTGCGGTGGCTGCCCGGTCTGCTGGTGGTGCTGGGCTGCACCGCGGGCATCGTCCGGTGGACCGGTTCGGCCCGGCTGCCCGGCCGCCGGCACCGCCGCTGGGCGGTGGCCGCCGCCGTCGCCGGCCCCACGCTGATCACCGTCGGCTTCCTGGTCGCCGCGTGGTGATCCCGCCGTCAGGGGAGCCCGGTCCCCTCGGTCAGCTGTGCACGATCGTGTAGACGTCCCGGCGGCGCAGCGCGTATTCGGTGGCGACGTCGGTGATGGCGTCCCGGCGGGACCGGCCGGCGGCCTCCCGTTCGGCGACGGCGGCGCGCAGGGTGTCGTCGTCGGGGCGTTCGGGGGCGGTCACCGGCGCCCCGGCCACCACCAGCGTGATCTCTCCGCGCGGATCCCCCTCGGTGGCCCATCGGGCCAGCTCGCCGAGGGGGCGGCGGAGCACCTCCTCGTAGGTCTTGGTGAGTTCGCGGCAGAGCGCGGCCGGCCGGTCCGCCCCGAACGCGTCGGCCAGGTCGGTGAGGGTCGCCCCGATGCGGTGCGGCGCCTCGAAGAAGACCAGAGTGCGCTCCTCGGCGGCGAGTGCGCGCAGCCGCGATCGACGCCCGCTGGGGGTGCGGGGCAGGAAGCCCTCGAAGCAGAACCGGTCGCAGGGCAGCCCGGAGACGGCCAGCGCGGTGGTGACCGCGCTGGGACCGGGGGCGACGGTGACCGGCGCCCCGACCTCCAGCGTGGCGCGGACCAGCCGGTAGCCGGGGTCGGAGACGCTCGGCATCCCGCCGTCGGTGACCAGCGCCACCACGTATCCGCCGAGAATGGCCTCGACCAGCTCGGGGGTACGCCGCTCCTCGTTGCCCTCGAAGTAGGAGACGATTCGACCACCGACGGTGAGGTCGAGATCGCGGGCCAGCCGGGTGAGCCGACGGGTGTCCTCGGCGGCGACCACGTCGGCGCTCATCAGCACCTCCCGGAGTCGGGCCGAGGCGTCGGCGGGGTTGCCGAGCGGAGCACCGAGCAGAATCAGGCGCCCAACTTCGGACATTTCACCCACGGATTCGTCTCCTTCATTGCTGGGAATACCGGTATCAGGGACGACGGACGCCACCGGACACCTTGGCAGCCTACGATCGCCGGGTGACGAGTGCGTCGACAGCGCAGAGCCCGAGCGCGGACCCGGACAAGATGATCCAGGTGTCGGGCGAGCCCGGTGCCACCCAGGAGCCGACGGCACCGAGCGCCGAGGGCGGCGGAGTGGCCGCCGCGGTCCGGCGACGGTTCGCCACCGTCGACACCCAGGCGGACCGGTTCTCCTGGCTGGCCACGGCAGTGGTGGTGGCCATCGCGGCGATCCTGCGCTTCGTCGGGCTGTCCAGCCCCAAGGGCAAGATCTTCGACGAGACGTACTACGCCAAGGACGCCTACGGGCTGATCTCCCGTGGCGTGGAGTGGAACTACAAGGACAACGTCCCGTCGTACGTGGTGCACCCGCCGCTGGGCAAGTGGTTGATCGGGCTCGGCGAGTGGGCCTTCGGCTACCAGGACGCCGACTCCAAGGTCTCCGTTCCCGGGCACCTGATGACCACCGCGCCGGAGTTCGGCTGGCGCTTCTCGGCCGCGGTGATCGGCACCCTGTCGGTGCTGCTGCTGGTTCGCATCGGTCGGCGGATGTTCCGCTCGACGGTGCTCGGCTGCGCGGCCGGCCTGCTGCTCGCGCTGGACGGCTTCCACCTGGTGCTGTCCCGTGCGGCCCTGCTCGACATCTTCCTGCTCTTCTTCGTGCTGGCCGCGTTCGGCGCGCTGGTGCTCGACCGGGACGCCCGCCGTCGACGCTGGGCACGAGCCCTGGACGACGGGCTCGATCCGAGTCAGCCGGGTCGCGCCGGCCGCCCGCCGACCGGTTGGCGCACCTGGCCCTGGTGGCGGCTGGCGGCCGGGGTGCTGATCGGCTGCGCGTGTGCGGTGAAGTGGAGCGCTCTGTACTTCGTGCCGGCCTTCGCGCTGCTGGTGCTCCTCTGGGAGGTCGGCGTCCGCCGCTCGGCGGGGGTCCGCCGGCCCTGGCGGGACGCAGTCGTCGACGAGCTGCCCTGGCTGGTGCTCGCCGGCGTGGTCATGGTCGGCACCTACCTGGCCACCTGGTCGGGCTGGCTGCTCACCGACGACGGTTACTACCGACTCGCGTCGGCCTACCCGAGCGCCCCGCTCAGCGACCGCCCGGTGATCGGCCCGCTGATCAACCTGTACGAGTACCACCGCGCGGCGTACGGCTTCCATGCCCAGCTCGACGACGCGCACAAGTACCAGTCGTGGCCGTGGCAGTGGTTGCTGCTGGGCCGACCGGTGGCGTTCCACTACGCCAACAACGGCGTCTGCGGGGCGCCGACCTGCGCCTCGGAGATTCTGCTGCTCGGCACCCCGCTGCTCTGGTGGTCGTTCCTGCCCGCCCTGGTGGCGCTGGTCTGGCTGGGTGTGGCCCGTCGGGACTGGCGGGCCGGCGCGATCCTGCTGACCGTGGCCGCCGGGCTACTGCCGTGGTTCTGGTTCGCCCTCGACGGCCGGACGATGTTCTCGTTCTACGCCGCGCCCGTGGTGCCGTTCCTGGTGCTGGCGGTGGTGTACGTGCTGGGTGCGCTGATCGCGCCCGCCGGGGGCGATGTGGGTGCGGTGGCACCACTGGTGCCCGGTGACCCGAGTTATGAACGCCGGCTGGTGGGCAGCATCGCGGCGGGGGCGTACGTGTTGCTGGTCGGAGTCTGCTTCGCGTACTTCTATCCGATCTTCGTCGGCCGGGTGATCCCGTACTCGGACTGGCTGTCCCGGATGTGGCTCGACGGTCGGTGGATATAAGCATCGACAGGCGACGCGCCGCTCAGCGCGACGGGAGAAGGGCCCGCACGCCGAAGCGTGCGGGCCCTTCTGACAAAGACGCGCGCCCCGATCGCCTGCCACGGGGGAAGCGGGCGATTGGGGCGCGCAAGAAGAGCTTAACCACCGGGCACCACCGGCACAACGGGTCGACTTGGGTCAGATTTCCGACGGATGGTGGCCGGACCGCCACCTTTCCTTGAACAGTTGACCGAGGGTGACCCGGCGTGGACCCAGAGCGCGGACGATGCCGGCCCGCGGCGACGGGTGACCAGGCCGACGGCGTCGGGGCTCGGACCGTCCGCAACCCAAGTGATCATCCAAAGTGGATCTCACTACACTGCGGGCCGTGATCAACTTCAGACGATCGACGGCCGTCCTTCTCGGACTGCTGGCGACCACCGCACTGGCCGGGGCCGCCCCGGCGCAGGCCGACGGGGAGCCGGCGCCCGAGCCGCCCCGGGTCGAGCTGGTGCTCGACGTCAGCGGGTCGATGCGCGCCGCCGACATCGACGGACGCACCCGGATCGCGGTAGCCCAGCAGGCCTTCAACGAGGTCGTGGACGCGCTACCCGAACAGACACAGCTCGGCATCCGGGTACTCGGCGCCACCTACCGCGGCAAGGACAAGAAGGTCGGCTGCCAGGACACCCAACAGATCGTGCCGGTCGGCCCGGTGGACCGGTCCGCCGCCAAGGCGGCGGTGGCGACACTTCGCCCGACCGGGTTCACCCCGGTCGGCTTGGCGCTGCGCTCCGCCGCACAGGACCTGGGCAGCGGGAACACCACCCGGCGGATCGTGCTGATCACCGACGGCGAGGACACCTGCGCGCCGCCGGACCCGTGCGAGGTGGCCCGGGAACTGGCCGCACAGGGCACCAGCCTGGTCGTCGACACCCTCGGTCTGGCCCCGGACGAGAAGGTCCGCCGGCAGCTGCTCTGCATCGCCAGCGCGACCGGCGGGACCTACACCGCCGCGCAGAGCGCCGAGGAGCTGACCGACCGGATCAAACAGCTCGTGGAGCGGGCCGGCGACACGCACACCCGGGCCCCGACAGTGGTCGGCGGCACGAACGCGTGCGACTCGGCGCCACTGCTCGCACCGGGCGTGTACGCCGACCGGGAGTCGTTCTCCGAGCACCGCTACTACCGGGTGCCGATCCGCCCCGGCCAGGAGCTGCGGGCTTCGGTGAGCATGGCGTTGGACCGTGCCGTCAACCGGGACTACGGGGTGCTGCTGCGGGCCACCGCGGCCGACGGCCGGGAACTCGTCCGGGGTGCGGACGCCGGCAGCGGACGGGCCGACGTGCTCTCCGCCGGGCTGCGCTGGTCGGCCACCGCCGACGATGAGGATGCCGCGGACACCGAGGAGAGTTCGGCCCCGGTCGTCGAGCCCACCACCGTTTGCCTGGTGGTGAGCAACTCGTTCGCCCCGCGTCCCGGCACCGCGGCGACCCCGGGCATGCCGGTGGAGTTGACCGTCGACGTGGTCGCCGCCGCACCCGCACCGGACGGACCGGACCTCGGCCGGGGCTGGGTGCTGCTGGCCCTGCTCACCATCGCCGGGCTGATCACCGGTCTGCTCGCCGGCCTGCTCACCCGCTGGTGGGTCGCCACCTGGAGGGAGAACTGATGCGTAGCGCACTGTTCCGGTCGATGGCGGCGCTCCTCGCCGCCGGTGGGGCCGCCCTGCTCCCCGCCGCGGCCGTCGCCGCACCCACCCCCTCCCCGGGTGCCACGCCGGTCAACCGTGCCGGCACGTCGTTCCTCACCGCCACCCCGATCACCGCGGGACAGCCGGTACGGGTGGACGCCTCGATCGGCGACCACCTCTACTGGTCGTTCCCGGCAACGGCCGGTCAGGTGCACGAGATCACCGCCACCGTCACCTTCCCGAAGGGACGCGACGGGGCCTCCACCTGGACCGTCGACGTCTTCGACGGGCTCCGCCGCCGCCAGGCGTGCACGGCGGGGGCCCAGACTCCGACGGTGGACGCTAAGGCGTCGACGGTGGTGCTGGGCTGCACGTTGCGCGAGGTGCGGCCGTGGGCGGAGCCCTGGTCGGCCGACCCACTGCCCGGCACGTACGTCATCCGGCTCTCCGTGATCGACCTGCCGGAGCCGGATCTGGGTGCGCCGATCGACGTCGACCTGCTGGTCGGCACCGTCGCCGACCGGGGCACCTCGGCCGACGACGGCGAACTGGCCGCCCCGCTGGTGCCGAACACCAAGGCCGGCACGGTGCTCACCGCCGTACCCCCGGTGGACGCGGAGGCCGACGACGAGGGCGACCCGCTGACGGACTGGTTGCCGGACCTCGGCTCGCGCTGGGTCTGGACCGGCATCGGTGGTGCGCTCGCCGCGGTGGCTGGCGTGTGCGGCTTCGCGATGACCCGGCGGCCTCGACGTCGCTGAACGCCCCTCTGGTGGCCCCGCCCAGCGGTGGGGCCACCGGAGGTTCAGCTACGCCGGGAGCCGCGCGGCAACCAGCCGATGAACCGGTCCTGGAGCGACATCACCGGGGCGGCGCGCAGATCTTCGGTGGCGGCGGCGAGGCAGGACCCCAGATAAACGCTGAGCATGGCGCGATCACCGCCGTACTCCGCCAGCAGCCGGCTGCGCTTCGTCGCGCACGGCCACTCGTCACCGCAGGAGCCGCAGCTCCAGCAGGGGGTCTTCGGGGCGTGATCGTCAGCCGGCACCCCCGGCCGTTGCGCACCATCGGTCATCGCACGTCCTTCCAGATGTCCACGGGGCTGGCCGCGCCGGCCAGCGTTGATGGTGGTCCCCCCGGAGCCATCAGGGAGGGCGCTGCGCGTCCCTCCGGTGTTACATCTTTGCGGTACTTTCAGCGGTCGTGGGAGTCGGAAATTTGACGGTTGACCTGATCTGCCATTCCTACCGACCAGTAGGCAATCGGAATGCGTGACCTGCTGCCACCGACGGTCGCGGTTGCCATCGCCGGGCCCGACGACTGGACGGGCGAGTTGCTCCCCGCTGAGCTGGCATGTCTCAGCGAGCGGGCCGCGCAGACCCGTCGGCGGGACTTTGCCGCCGGGAGGATGTGCGCCCGCCGCGCGTTGCGCGACCTCGGCCTGGCGATGACCGCGGTGCCGGCCGCCGCCGACCGCGCGCCGGTCTGGCCGGCCGGGGTGGTCGGCAGCATCACCCACACCGCCGGCTACTGCGCCGCGGCGGCGGCGCACACCACCGACGTCCGGTCCGTCGGAATGGACGCCGAGCAGCACCGCGAGATCAATCCGGGAGTACGCAGACTCGTGCTGCTGCCCGAGGAGGAGGCCGCCTGCGCGCGGCTACCCGGCGGCACCTGCTGGCCGGTCGTGCTGTTCAGCGCGAAGGAGACCATCTACAAGGTGTGGTACCCGATCGTCCGCGACTGGCTGGACTTCCACGACGCGCGAGTCGAACTTGACCCGGATGCCGGCACGTTCACCGCCCGGATCGCACCGACCCGGGTGGACGCGGCAGAAGTCGCCGACCCGCCCTCGTCGATCACCGGCCGCTTCGTGATCGCCGACGGGCTGGTCCGCACCGCCGCCGTGCTCGGCCGGGGCTGACCCTGCTGGCTACCGCTCCAACCGGGCAGCCCCGCCCGGGCGTCAGTGGGCGTAGCGGCCGAGCAGGTACACACTGAGCCGCTTGCCGTCGCGCACCGCCACCACGTGCCCGGTCACCACGTCCCCCTGGCGCTGGTAGACCTGGTACGACGGCGCGTCGAAGCGCCACCCGACGGTGTCCGGGATCGCTTCGGCGGGAAGCGGGAACCCCGCATCGGTGGGCGCCATCGTCGGTGGCTGCGCCGGTGCGGCGGCCCAGCCGTCGAGGATCCGGTCCAGGCACCCTGGCGACGTGGTGAAGTGCAGGTACAGCTCGCCCATCGGTCCGGTCATGTCCTCGGCGTTGCTGTATCGCAGGCCATCAACGTCACACGGCAGACTGACCTGGTAGTGCGGCAGGATGTCGTCCTCGAAGTCGCCCCGGGTCACCCCGAAGATCCCGTCCGGGTGCCGATAGGGCCGTGGACCCCAGAAGTGCGCCGGCGGGTAGAGCGCCACCGCCAACCCCACGACGACCAGCACAATCGCTCCCCAGCGCCAGAGCCGTTGTCGGGAGCCGCGCACCGTCGACCCCGTTGCGGGCCGCGCGGCCGCACTCGTGGAACTGGCGGGGTGAGCCTCCCGGCCCGCACCGGAGAGCACCTCCCGCACGACCGACCGGAACAGCGTCGCGGTGTCGGCGATGAACCGGAGCCGGCCGACACCGAGCAGACGCAACGCGGCGCCGTGCCCGAACGCGACCACGACGGCGGCGCCGAACAGCAACACCCACCAACCCGCGGCCACCACCGCCCGTACCGGTCCAGCACTCTCGGCCCATCCCTGGCGCAACCGCTCGGTGTGGAACGGCACGTGCCTCTGCTCGTCGACCAGGATGCGGGCACCCACGTCCGAGAGCAGCGGATCATCAGTGCCGTCGCGGACGGCTCGGTAGTAGCGCAGGGCGACCACCTCGGCGACCATCAGCGTCATCAGTTCCAGTCGCAGCCCCAGGGCACGCCGGATCGTCACGAACACCCGGTCGGTCCAGTGACCGTCGATGACGTCGCCGCCCGCGCTGAGCAGCAGGTGCTTGAGGAGCCGGGCGTGGTTCTGCTCCTCGGCGACGAACAGTCGGACCGCCGCCAGATAGGTCGGGTCACCGGCCCGCTCGCTCTTGCTGATGAGATTCACGCCGTCGCCGTCTTCACCGGCCTGGAATCGTTGCAGGCTCCGGATCAGCGCCGGCGGCAGCGGACCCCCTGTACTCCACTGTGGATCGGGTCCGTCCCGGCGTCGCTCGGCGTTCTCGGTGAACTCACGTACCCAGGCCTCGAAACCCATGTCTCTTCCCCCGTTGTCTTGCAAACATTCGGCTACCGCGCCCACGCCTCGGCGTCGGTGACGACCGGCTGCCCGGTGCGTACCGATTCTTCGATGGCGAGGCTGATCAGGTGGTCCTGGCAGGCTTCGGCGAGGGAGTACGGAGCGGGGCCTTCCTCCCGCGCCCACGCCCCGGCGCGGGCGACGATGTCGGCCACCGCGATGTCGTCGTCGGACATCCCGCTACCGACGAAGGGATTGCGGTAGACCACCTCGCCGTCGAAGCTGATGTGCTTCAGGTCGAGCCCCTCCAGGTTGAGGTCGAGACCCGTCTGGCGTCGCACCAGTGACGACTCCACCGGCGTGGTCGGGTCGACCAGCCGGACAACCCGGTCGTCCACCAGCTCACCGCGCGAGCCGCGCACCACCAACCGGCGGGTACGCAGCGGGTTCCACCACTGGTTGTCGGTGAAGTCGTACAACCCCATCCGCCCGCCGAAGTCGATTGTCGCGAGTGTGGTGGAGAGCTGCTGCGGTGTGTCGTCACCGCTCCAGCCGGTCGGCGAGAGCGGGTTGGCCAGCGGCGCGACGAAGGCGCGCGCGTTGATCTCGGCGCTCTCGTGACCGACGCCGAGCAGACCCCGGATCAGCGACACCGCGTGGTACAGGTGGGTCGACGAGATCTGGACCGAGGTCGGTTCGCCGAGCACCCCGGCGCGGACCAGCGCCAGCCGGGCCGCGTGCCCGGGCATCAGCAGGTACTGCTCGGCGACCTGCACCAGACCGCTGCCCCCGACGTCGGCCCAGAGCGAGCGCAGACCCGCCAGGTCGGCGGCGGGCGGCGTCTCGGCGAGCACCGGTACGCCGGCCGCGACCAATTCCCGGGTCGCTTCCGGTGTCACGGACCACGGCACCGACACGATGACGAAGTCCGGCCGCTCGTGGGCGAGCAACTCGGCGGTCGTCCGGAAGGTCCGCACACCCCAGTCGGCGGTCACGGCAGCTCCCCGCGACTCGGTACGCGTCACCACCCCGGTCACCCGGAACCGCTCGGGAAGCAGCCTGGCCAGGCGAAGGAAGAACTCACCTCGCCAACCACTGCCGACAATGCCGAACCGGGTCTGCGCCACCGACGTCATCTGGGCTCCTCACCTAGAGGTCCGGATGCTAACCGTTGCCGGGCCGTGTTTTTCGCTACGGTTGCCCTGATGACCATCGACTCGTTACCGGCCGGACCCGCGTCGGCGGCCGTCGAAGTGACCGGCGCAGGTCCGCAGCTCGACTACTACCTGGTTGGCGCCCGCGACTCGACCACCACTGTGGAGGGCATCCTCGTCGAGGAGTTCACCCGGGACCGCGACTTCGTCACGACAGGGCTGGCCAGCGCGGGTTGGACCCCGCAGGCAGGCTGGTGGAGTTCCGCGTCGCTGAGCCGCGACATCCGCACGAACCCCGAGATGCTGGCCCGGGTGGTCCCCACCTCCCGCCGGCAGGCCGAGGACGCCCACCGCGCGCTCGGCGGTGGGCAGCTGCCGGACGAGACACTGCTCCGTACGCACTTTCTCGACCATCAACCGATCGCGAGCGCCCCGCCGCTGCGGCTCGGCCCCGCCCAGCCGCCGGCCGGCTTCCACGAACGGCGGGTGTACCGCGTCCTCTTCGCCAAGGACCTCCGCCCCGACCAGGTGGCCGCCCTCCGCACGGCCTGGCGGACACCGCCCGCCGGCACGAGCGCATCCGGCACGAACGCGTCCGTCGCGAGTGGTCGTCTCGATGGGCACGGCGACCAGTTCAGCTGGGACCTGCGCCGCGTCGGCCACACCCTCGCCTGGGGCCTCGACGTGACCGCACTGCTGGCGACCGATGCCACGGCGGCGCTCGGTTCGACACTGTCCGCGTTGACGGACGTCCTGCGGCAGCACGGTCTGATACCCGTGACGACCGAACGCTTCTCCTAGGGCCTGTTTCATAAGGGCGGTCGAGCCGAGGCGGAGTCCGGGCGGCGATCCGGCAAGGCGCGGTTTCGTCCGGATACCGGTGTCGTATCCGGACGAAACCGCAACGCCGCCGGTCGTCGTCCGGGCCCGCCGCAGGCCGGCCAGTCCTTATGAAACAGGCCCTAGGCCGGGCACCGACCTAGCCGACCAGACTGGAGGCGCGCGTGTCAGCCGACCTTGAGGCAACAGTGGCCCGGCCCATCTCCCTCGCCGAGGTGGTGACCGCCGCGCGAGCCACCCTGGCCGAACTGCTCGGCATGACCACGACGCCCGAGCTGATCATCGTCACCGACCGACGCTACGAACAGGGACGCCGCGTCGATTCCGGACGCCGCCTCGACGCGGCGGAACTGCGGGCCACCACCATCGGCGACCGCATCGATCGCACGCCCGACGGCATGCCCGGTGCGATCCACCTTGAGGTCGATGTCGCGGGCTTCGAGGACAGTGTCTGGCTCCTGGTGATCGACCACGAACCGGAGACCGACACTGGTCCGGAGGCCGTCTTCAGCCCGTACCGCACGTGCGTGGGTGTCGTCGTAGCGCTGGCCATGGCCCTTGCCGTCACCGACCTCACCGGCGGACAGTTCACCGACGACCAGATCCGGCTGCTGCGGCCGGGCCACTCCGACCCGCGTCAGGTGGTCACCGCGACTCGACTGCCACCGGAGCCGGGGGACTTCGCCGAAAGATGCGAACGCTACCTTCGCCAGTTCGCGCATCTCCGCGGGTGGCCGCGCGACGTGTCCATGCGCCCCTGACGGCGTCGCCCCGCCACCCGAAAGATCGGAAAAGGCCGTCTCCGACTCGCGGAAACGGCCTTTGACCTGGGGTGGAGCTGAGGGGATTTGAACCCCTGACCCCCTCGATGCGAACGAGGTGCGCTACCAGTCTGCGCCACAGCCCCCCACCGGCGAACCGGCTTCGGTCCCACCCGGCTTACACCGGGCGGGCCGGCAGCAAGGCTAACAGGTTGCCGGCCCCCACCGCGAATCCGCCCCCTGCGTGGCGCTCCCGCAGACCCGAAGATCGACTCGGCTTTCTGAAAACCGGGGCATCCCGGACGCCACGACACCCCGACTTTCAAGAACCCGAGTCGATCAAGCCAGCCGGCACCGGGGAGGCAGGGGCCGGAGACCAGCCCAGGCCGGAGACCAGCCCAGGCCGGAGACCAGCCCAGGCCGGAGACCAGCCCAGGCCGGAGACCAGCCCAGGCCGGAGACCAGCCCAGGCCGGAGACCAGCCCAGGCCGGAGACCAGCCCAGGCCGGAGACCGACTGGGCCGGGGAGGCCAGGCCGGGGGTCAGGCGCCTCGGCCGGCCTCGTAGGGGCGGCCGCGGAGACCGCCCGACCGCCGGTACGAGACCGACCCGCCGTTGACCGCCGCCGGCAGGTCGCCCTGCCGGTCCAGGCCCATGGCGGCTCGGCGTACGCCCTCGCGCTGGGCGGCCAGGCGGCGTTGCGCCTCCCGGCGGGCCGCTGCCCGGCGGGCCTGCTCCCGGCGCACCTCGGCCTGCCGGGCGGCCAGCCAGGCGGCCTCCCGGGCGCGGGCCCGGCGGCGGCGACGCCCGGCGAGGGCCTGACCTCGCAGGTGGACGACGTACAGGGCCAGGAGCAGGAAGGTGACCCCGAAGCCGACCCAGAACCCGGGGCTGACGAACAGCACGCCGATCAGCTCGACGACGTTGAGGAGCAGCAGGGCGGCGAGCACCCGGCGACGCCGGTACACGGCGGGGGTGTGCTGTCGGCGCGGCGGTGGCCGGCGTCGGGATCGTTTCGGCGCGGGCGGTACGGACCGCAGCCGCCCGGAGCGACGGGCGGCCGGCGGCGCGGAGACCGGCGCACCCAACGTGCCGGTAGTCGCATCCTCGCTGAGGGTGACGACCAGTGAGCGCGGCGGGTGGACGGGTCGCCGTCCCGGCACAGTGCGGCGCCGTCGGCGGCGCTGGAGCACCCGCGCCGTCGACTGCGCCCGCTCCGCCACCAGCCGCTCGGTGGCGTCGTACCGGCGAACCAGCGCCGGGGCCAGGGCGAGCAGACCGGCGGCGGCGAGGACGGCGAGGAGCACCGAGGTCGGCACCCTCACCCCTCCCGTCACCGAATTCGAAGCAACCGTCATCCGACCGCAGGATCTTCCACCAATCACGCGTGGGCGCGTGGATCGTCCGGCCGGGGAGCGCTTGCCGCAGCTTGCAGTTACTTGAGGTTACGGCGCGCCGACCGGGATGCCACCGCGCCGCGCCGATCCCGTCCGTGGGACGAGTGGGAGGATGTGGCGAAATCCTCCTACCCCGCGTTGGCGCGTACCCGGTGCCAGCGGGCCAGCAGGCCACCTTCGGCGGCGATCTCCTCACTCGTCATCGCGTACCCGATGTGGTCCCGCCACGCGCCGTCGATGTGCATGTAGCGCACGTGGTACGACTCCTCGCGGAAGCCCAACTTCTCCACCACCCGCCGGGACGGTTTGTTCTCCGGACGGATGTTGACCTCCACCCGGTGCAGCCCACCCGGGCCGAACGCGTGGTCCACGGCGAGCGCGAGCGCCGTCGGGATCACCCCCCGTCCGGCCACCCGCGCGTCCACCCAGTAGCCGACGTAGCCGGAGCAGAGGGCCCGCCGCACGATGCTGCCCACGTTGATGTGCCCGACCAGCCGGTCCCGGTCGCCCTCGCGCAGGCAGACCGCGAACGGCATGCCCTCACCCTCGCGGGCCGAACGCCGTTGGTCACGGTGCACCCAACGGAACGCGGCCGGCGAGTTCATCTCGTCCCAACTGCCGGGCAGCGAGGACTCCCAGGGCGCCAACCAGGCCCGGTTGGCGCGCCGTACCTCCGACCACGCGGCCGCGTCGGAGCGCCGGTAGGGCCGCAGCAGCACCGGGCCGTCGGCCAACTCCACCGGCCAGCCCGGCGACCGCGCGGGTCCGAAGAGACTCACCCGCACAGTCTCCCGCGCGGGACCGTGTCCCGCGCAAGTGGCCCCACCGGGCCGCGCACACCCACCGCTACGGCCCGACGGTCGCGCGCCCGGTGACCACCGGGTCGACGGACCGGCCGGGAGACCTCACCGGCGGCGGTCCAGCAGCAGGACGTCCACCGTGGAGCCGGCCGCGGCCGTGGTGACCCGCTCGCCGAGCACCAGCAGCCCGTTCGCCTCGGCCAACCCGGAGAGGGTGAACGGGCCGCCGCTGAGCGGCTGGACGGTGTACCCGCCACCGCGTCGCTCGGCGACGTGCGCCGGCCGGAACTCGCGCAGCCCCGCCGGCGACGACACGGTCTCCAGCAGGTGCGCCCGCACGCTGGGCCGGAACACCGGCTCGGCCCCGGCGAGCAGTTGGATGGCGGGACGGGCCAGCACCTCGAAGCCGATCAGCGCGGCACCGGGGTCACCGGGCAGGCAGACCACCGGCACCTCCTCGGCGCCGACAGTGCCGAACCCGAGCGCGGTGCCGGGGTAGAGCGCCACGTCGGTGAAGGTGACCGGCCCGGCCCGGCCGCCCTCGCGGCGGGACAGGATCCGGCGCACCATGTCCCCGGGGCCGGTGCCGGTGCCCCCGGTGGTGATGATCAGGTCGGCGCGCAGCGTCTGGTCCTCCAGCAGCCCGCGCAGCCCCTCCGGGTCGTCGTCGCAGATCCCCACCCGGTACGCCAGTGCGCCCACCTCGGCCGCCGCGGCGGTCAGCGCGTGCGAGTTCGCGTCCACCACCTGACCGGGCTGGCTGCCCCGGCCCACGTCGACGAGTTCGTCACCGGTGGCCACGATGACCACCCGTGGGCTGGGCCGGACCACCACGTGCCCGATGCCGGTCGCCGCGAAGACCGCGACCAGGGCCGGGGACACGTAGGTGCCGGCCCGGGCGAGCAGGGTGCCGGCGGGCAGTTCCTCACCGGCGCGGCGTACCCCGTACCCCCGTTTGGGGGTGCGGAAGATCTCCACCGCGGCCATGCCCTGGTCGGTCCACTCCACCGGGACCACGACGTCCGCGGCGACCGGCAGTGGCGCCCCGGCGGCCACCGAGAAGCACGAGCCGGGGGTGAGACGGACCGGCCGCCAGCTCGCCGCGCCGAGATCGCCGACCACGTTGAGCCGGATGGTGCGACCACCGGGCGTGCCGGAGGGGGCCGGGACGTAGCTCGGCCCCCGACCCCCTCCGGAAATGTCCTCCCAGCGCGCGGCGTAGCCGTCCACCGCCGCCTGGTCGAAGGCAGGGAAGGCGTGCGGCGCGACGACGTCCTCGGCGAGGACGTTGCCGTGCGCCTGGGTGAGGTCGAGGTCGAGTGGTGGCAGCGCGCGCAACCTGCGCAGCACGCTGCCCAGGTAGTCGGCGAGCGGCGTCAACTCGTTCGCGGCCGCCTCGGCGTCGGCCGTCGCGGTCATGTACCAGATCCGCCTGCCGCGTCGGCCTTGACGAACTCGGCCAGCCAGGACCGGAACTCGGTGCCCAGGTCGTCGCGCTCGGCGGCGATCTGCACCACCGTCTGGAGGTAGCCCAGCGGCATGCCGGTGTCGTAGCGGGTGCCCCGGTAGACGATCGCGTGCACCGGGGTGCCCTCGCTGCGCAGCAGCTCCATCGCGTCGGTCAGCTGGATCTCGCCGCCGCTGCCCGGCTTGGTCCGCCGGATCGCGTCGAAGATCGTGCCCGGCAATACGTAGCGGCCGAGCACCGCGAGGTTGCTCGGGGCGTCCTCCGGCTGTGGCTTCTCCACCATCCCGGTCACCTTGACGACCTCACCGATGTCGGTGAGCTCCGACTCCGCCGGCTCGACGGAGGCGATCCCGTACCGCTTGGTCTCGGCCGGGTCGACCTCGAAGAAGGCGAGCACCACACCGCCGGTGCGGGCCTGCAACTCGATCATCGCCGGCAGCAGCGGCTCCGACGGCTTCACGAACTCGTCGCCGAGCAGCACCGCGAAGGGCTGGTCACCGACGTGCGACTCGGCGTACCCGACGGCGTGGCCGAGCCCGAGCTGCTCGGGCTGCCGCACCGTGTAGATCTCGGCCAGCTCGCTGGGCCGACGCACGGCCGCCAGCCGCTCGGAGTCGCCCTTCTCCTCCAGCCTGGCCTCCAGGTCCGGACGACGGTCGAAGTGGTCCACCATCGACGTCTTACCCCGGCCGGTGATCAGCAACACGTCGTTGATGCCGGCCTGCGTGGCCTCCTCGACGATGTACTGCAACACCGGCCGGTCCACCACCGGCAGCAGTTCCTTGGGCACCGCCTTGGTGGCCGGCAGGAACCGGGTGGCCAGTCCGGCGGCCGGGATGACGGCCTTGACCGCCAGGGGACGGCCGGTTGCGGCGACCGTCGACGAGGGATTCGCTGAGTGCTCCGACATGCCGCGAGACTATCGGCCACGGCTCTGCCGCGGCGGGTGTGGCCCAGAAGACGCGCCGCCACCCGACCCCGGCCGCGTCGCGTCCGGGCCGACCCGCGCCCCACCCGGGGCGCTGTCCGGCGTGTCGTCGGCCGCATCAGGTCGGGCGTGCGCCGGGCCCACCACCGATTCCGGTACGCCCACCGTCGGGTCGGACCGGGCGGACCCGCCCGGCTCCCGGGTGGCCTGCACCGGCTGGCCGGCGCGCGGCAGTCCGTCGGGTGGGCTCACCGCACCCGCGAGAACCGGGATCTCCCGGGTCGGCAGATCCGAGCGCACCTCGGCGACCCGGTACGTGTCGCGGCCCGCCGCCTTGGCCGCGTAGAGCGCGTCGTCGGCGGCCTCCAGCACCTCCCGCCCGGTGCTGCCGTTGTCCGGGAAGACGGCGATGCCCACCGACACGGTCACCAGGACCGGCCCGGCGTACGCCTCGACGGCGATGGGCGTGTCCCGCACCGCCGCACCGAGCCGTTCGGCCACTATCGCCGCGCCCCGCGCGTCGGTCTCCGGCAGCAGCAGCACGAACTCCTCACCACCCTGGCGGAATGCCAGGTCGACCTCGCGAATCTCCCCGCGCACCCGTCGGGCGAACTCGGCCAGCACGGTGTCCCCCGCAGCGTGCCCGTACGTGTCGTTGACGTCCTTGAACCGGTCCAGGTCCAACGCGAGGACGCTGAGCATCCGCCCGAAGCGGCTGGCCCGTTCCACCTCCCGCCGGATCGACTCACGCAGGTAGCGGTAGTTCCACAGCCCGGTGAGCGGGTCGGTGAGGGAAAGCCGCTGCGCCTCCTCGTGCACCCGGACGTTGTCCACCGCCACCGCCGCGTGACCGGCGAAGGTGCGCAGGGTGGCCAGGTCGTCGTCGTCGAACTCGTCGGCGCCCAGCCGGTCGTAGAGGGCCAGCACCCCGAGCGCGGCCGCCGCGCCAGCCTCATCGGCCGCCGCCGAGGGGCCGCCGGGGGTGGCCGGGGCACCGCCGCCCGGGGCAGCGAACGGAACCGCGACGTACGTGCGGCAGCGTGGCTCACCCGTCGGTGCCTCGGTCGGCTCCGCCCTCCCCCGCTGCGGTTCGCCGGTGGCGGCGACCGCACCGACGATGCCGGCACCGACCGGCACCCGCAGCGTCTGCGGCCCATCGGTCTCCTCGTCCGGCCAGCGCCCGTCCAACCCCTCGGTGCACTGCGCGACGAGCACCCCGCCGGTCTCCACCAGCAGCACGGCACCGGCCCGCGCGCCGGTGGCCCCGATGGCGCTCCGCAGGATCACCCGCAGGATGCGTTGCAGGTCGTGCGTGCTGGCCAGGGTGTCGCCGAGCACCGCGAGATGCCCGCGCAGCTGATCCCGGTTGCTGGTCAGCGCCGCGACGTAGGAGCCGGTCTCCCGGGTCATCCGGTTGAACGCGGCGGCCAACCGCCCCAGCTCGTCGCGGCTGCGGACCGGCACCCGGGCGGTCAGGTCGCCCTGGGCCACCCGGTCGACCGCACCGGCCAACTCGGCGAGCGGCCGGGTGGTCACCCGGGCCAGTCGCCAGGCGGTCAGCACGGCGAGCAGCCCGGCCAGCACGACCACCCCGACCAGCGTGGCGTTCAGCCCCGGTGGCCGTTCACCGGGCACGGAGAGCACCAGCGGCAGCGGCTGCGCGTCGGAGGGCCCGAGCCGGCGCACGTAGCGGCCGTCGTTGGTCTCGGTGACCTGCTCGCCCCGGACGGTGACGGCGGCGGCCAGCACCGCGTCGCGTACGTCGCCGGATTCGGTCGTGTGGGTGACCCGAGCGGCGCGCGCCCCACTGTCGAGCAGGGTGACCGCCACCCCGGTCACCGCGGCCAGCCGCGCCACGAAGGCCGGGTCGACACGTTGCGCGGCGGTCACCGTGCCCAGCCGGGCGCCGGCGCGGTCGTGCAGGTCGACCTGGGCGGCCAGCGCACGGACCGGGCCGGCCGAACCGTCGGTCGAAACTGTGCCGGAGCCCCCGTTCGGGCCCTCGGTCGCGCCTCCGTTCGGGCCCTCGGTCGCGCCTCCGTTCGGGCCCTCGGTCGCGCCTCCGTTCGGGCCTTCGGTCGAGCCGGCGCAGTCCCGCCACGGGGTCGACGGCGCACCGGGCGAGACGTAGGTGACCCGGCCGGACACGTCGGTGATCAACACTGCGGCGGCCAGGCCCCGGCCGACCAGTTGCGCGGCGGCCACAGCCGGCTCGGCGGTGAGCGCCACCGCGTCGGCGGTGGCCCGGAGCTGCTGGCAGAGCGCGTCGACCGAGGTCCGCACCGTGGACGCCGCCACCGCCAGGCGCTCGGTGGAGCGGCTGCGGTCGACCGCCGCGACGGTGGAGGCGACGAAGAGCGCGCCGAGCAGGACCGGCCCGAGCACCACCACGAGGAAGGCTGCCGTCAACCGCCCGCGTAGCGTCACTCGGTCCCCCCGGAAGTTCCGCCTCCGTTGCTTGCGATGCTGACACAGTGCAACCGTGGGAGAGGCGTTGCGTCAGGAGTGTTGCGTGCCGGAATTTTCTGATGAAGCGGAAGTGACCCGGGTGGCGAAGCGGAACAGCCGCGTCGAGCTGCTCGCCCGCCGCCGGTCGCTGCCCGCCGCGACGAGGGCGGCCGCCGCCGGGCGCGTGCAGGCCGAGCTGGTCGCTCTGGTACGCCGGCTGCGCCCGCATCGGATGACGGCGTACGTGCCGGTCGGCGCCGAACCGGGCGGCGCCGACCTGCCCGAGGTGCTGCGGGAGGCGCTGCCGGCGGACGCGGAGTTGCTGCTGCCGGTGCTCCTCGCCGACCTGGATCTGGACTGGGCGGCCTATACCGGGCCGGCTGCCTTGATCGCGGCGGGTCGGGGTATCCGTGAACCGACAGGCGCCCGTCTCGGGGTGACCGCCGTGGCGGAGGCGGAGCTGGTGGTCGTACCGGCTCTCGCCGTCGACCACCACGGTCGGCGGCTCGGGCGCGGCGGCGGCTCGTACGACCGGGCACTCGCCCGGGTGCCCGAGGCAGCCCTGACGGTGGTGCCCCTGCACGACGGTGAACTCGTCGAGGCGCTGCCGGTGGAGCCACATGACCGTCGGGTGCGCGCGGTCGTCACCCCCGCCGACGGGGTGCGTACGCTTGACGGCGGCCCGGGTGCGGCGCACGGTGTCGCGCCCCACACGTCCGCTGGACGAACCCGGGGCGAATGACGCACCATTGGCACTCGAATACGTCGAGTGCCAACTGGCTGAGCCCAGATCCGGAGGAGAACGTGCCCACGTACCAGTACGCCTGCACCACGTGCGGTCACCAGCTCGAGGCGGTGCAGTCCTTCTCTGACGAGCCGCTGACCGAGTGCCCGGCGTGTGAGGGGCGGCTGCGCAAGGTCTTCAACTCGGTAGGCATCGTCTTCAAGGGTTCGGGCTTCTACCGCACCGACTCGCGGGCGTCCGGCTCCGAGACGACGGCCGGCGGCACGGCCAGTAAGCCGGCCAAGTCCGAGTCGTCCTCCGGTGACAGCTCGTCCTCCTCGTCCTCGTCCGGGTCGTCCTCGTCGTCTTCGGGCTCGCCGTCGACGTCCGGGTCGTCCTCGGGCTCGTCGTCCTCTTCGGGGTCGTCCTCGGGTGGATCGGGCGGCGGCAAGACGGCGGCGGCAAGCTCCGCATCCTGATCGCCGAAGGCCCGACCCCACCCCGGGTCGGGCCTCCGCCCCCACGCGTCAGGCCCCCAATCCCACGGGTCGGGCTTCCGACGCCACCGGTCAGGCCCCAATCCCACGGGTCGGGGCTTCCGACCCCACCGGTCAGGCCTCCATGCCCGCAGGTCGGGCTCCCGAGCCCACCGGTCAGGCCTCCATGCCCGCAGGTCGGGCTCCCGAGCCCACCGGTCAGGCCTCCAAGCCCTCGGGTCGGGTTCCCGAGCCCACCGGCCGGCCTCCAAGCCCTCGGGTCGGGCTCCCAACCCCACGGGTCGGCCTCCAAGTCCCCGGGGTCGGGCCTTGATCGACTCGGTTTTCAGGAAGTCGGCCCATCCAGGTCGCCTCGATAGGCCGATTTTCTTGATGGCGAGTCGATCAAGGGTGGTGCCATAGCAAATCGACCCGGCGGACGGGCGTTTTCCACAGGCCGGGCGGTTGTCCACAGGCGTCGGCCGTGGGTCGGCCGAGGTGGACGGTAACTGCCTAGCCTGCCGTCCATGGGTGCCGCTGCGGCGCTCGGGGACGGGAGGCGGCAGAGGCGATGGTCGATCCGAATTCCGCGCGGGCGTTGCGCCCGCTGCGCCAGCTCGCCCTGCCCCGCTGGCGCACCCTGCTCCGAGCCGGTCTGGTCGCCGCGCTGCTCGGCCTGGCCGCCGCAGTCCTACAGACCCCGGCCGGATGCCCGCCGACAGTCGTGCCCGCCGACGCACCATCCGTGGCCGACGACCCGCCCCGGCAACTGCCCGCTGACGCACCATCCGTGGCCGACGAGCCACTCCGGCAACTGCCCTCCACCGCACCATCCGCGGCAGACGAACCACCCCGGCAACTGCCCGCTGACGCACCATCCGCGGCAGACGAGCCACCCCGGCGGGTCGACGAGGACCGCTCGGCCGCCTCCGGCGGGGCATCCCCTCCCGACAGCACCGGAACGGCCGGACCGACCTCATGAGGGTCCGGCCGAGCCGTCGGGGTCAGTCCCAGTGCGGGGGGCGTTCGGCGAGCAGCCAGTCGTCGTTGTCGCCCGACCGCTCGCCCCAACCACGGTCGGTGTCGTCTGAGGTCTGCTCGGGCAGCACCACGAAGTCTTCGCTCAGGTCGACGGCGCGGTCGTCGTCTCCGCGTGCGCCGTGCGTGCCGGGGTCCTCGGTGCTCACGAGCGGCAAGACTAGCGCAGCTCATGCCGGCGGACCGGGCCGCGGACCGAAGCCACGCCGACCACAAACAACCAGACTGCCGAGCCCTGCCGACCAGAAACAACCATGCCGCCGATCGAGGGACTCCCCCAGAACCCGCCAGACCGACAACCGTGGCACGCCGGCCAGAAACGACCGGGCCGCCGGCGGCGTTGGTAGCGTCGGACGGCGTGACGACCCCCAGCGGTGGCAGCACCCCGGACGACTACTGGCGACGGCCTGACACCGGTGACGACGCGCTGGCGGACCAACCGCCCACCGCATCCGGTGCCACACCACCGACCGGGTCCATGACCCAACCGCCGGCCGAGCCCACCAACCCACCTACGAGCGGGCCCACCAGCCCATCGCCGACGGGACGCACTCCTGCCGGGCCCACCGGCGCACCGCCGGCCGGACAAACCGGACCAACAGCCGGGCAGACCGGCCCCACGTTGCCGGACGGCGGCACTCCCAGCGGACACGCCGGACCACCACCTGTCGGCCAGGCCGGCCCACCACCGGCCGGACAAACCGGACCACCAGCCGGGCAGACCGGCCCCACCTTGCCGGACAGCGGCACTCCCAGCGGACACGCCGGACCACCACCGGCCGGGCACGCCGGACCACCACCGGCCGGGCACGCCGGACCACCACCGGCCGGGCACGCCGGACCACCACCGGCCGGGCACGCCGGACCACCACCGGCCGGGCACGCCGGACCACCACCGGCCGGGCACGCTCCCGGTGGGTACTCCGGCCCGCCGCCGAGCGTGCCGCCGCCGGCGGGTTGGCGTCCGCCCGTACATCTGCAGCCGGCGCCGCCGCGGCAACTGCCCCCGCAGGACATGGTCGACCTGGACGCGGCCGAGCAGCGTTCGCAGCGGGTCACCTACGGCTTTGGCGCGGCGGCCGGCGTGGTGCTGCTGGTTCTGCTCTGCCTGCTCTGCTCGCGAGTCATTTTCTGATGCCCGCCCTCCGGCAGCAGCCCGGCAGCCGCAGACCAGCAGCCGCAGACCAGGAGCCGCGGGCCAGAGGGACGCAGCTCAGCGGCGGCAGCCCAGCGGGCCGCGAGTCAGCGGCCGCAGATCTGGAGGCGCACACCAGAGGGCCAGCAGCTCGTGTCCCGTTGGAGGTTCCCTGCAAGCTGGACCGCGGTGAAGTCGCCGGTCCTGGGTGTTGTACCGCCGCACAGCCACGGCCACCAACCCCGCAGAATCCATCTCGCAGCTATCCCTCACCAGATCCTGGACAGTTTCCGTCAGCACCGAACGGAAACTGTCCAAGATCTCTTAAAGGGTGGTGCCCCACACCGTCTCAGCGCCGGAGTGGCCGGTCAGGTAGACGTAGACCAGGGCGGCGATGGCAAGGGCCACGGCCGCTACCGCCAGTACCGGGGTGACCAGCGCGGGCAGTCGCGGCACCCGGGGATGCCCACTTGTCGCCACGAGCAGCAGGATGGCCACGATCCCGAGCGGCAGCACGATGCGGAACAGGATGTCTCCGTAGCGGGAGTGCTCGAAGATCTGGTCGAGGATCGGTCCCTGGAAGCCGCGGGCCACCAGCGCGTCGGTGAGCGCCTCACCCGACTTGACCGCCACGTAGGCGGTCACCGGAGCGGCCACGGCGAGGAGGCCCAGGGCCCAGTCCAGCCGGCTGCGCCACCGCGGCAACCCCACGTACGCGACGGCGAGCACCGCCAGCAGCGGCACGAACACGACGACCGCGTGGACCACCAGGACGTGTACCGGTAGACCCAGGATCTCCTCGAACATCGAATCCTCCAGGTGGATCATGGTCAGGGGCGGTCAGCCTATGGTCCGCCGATCGTCCCCGGCTCTCGATCGGACACACGCGCGCCGGGTCGATCGGGTTCATCCTTCGGGCCGTACTTCCGATCTTGCCTGGCTGTGTCGGTGGCCACCCGCAGCATGCGACGGTTGTCGATGCAGGCCGGGCGTGCTGTCATTGGCGAGTGTCCGGTACCGAGGAGCTGCTGCGGTCGAGGGGCCTGCGGGTGACGCGGCCACGCCTCGCGGTGCTCGACGTGCTGGCCGGCGGCGGCCATCTGGAGGTCGACGAGATCACCCGCCGGGTCCGTGAACGGCTCGACTCGGTCTCCACCCAGGCGGTCTACGACGTGCTGGGCGCGCTGTCCCGGGCCGGGCTGGCGCGCCGGATCGAGCCGGCCGGCAGTCCCGCCCGCTACGAGGCGCGCGTGGGCGACAACCACCACCACGTGGTCTGCCGGGGCTGCGGTGAGATCGCCGACATCGACTGCGCGGTGGGCAGCGCCCCGTGCCTGGAGCCCAACATCGCGCACGGCTTCGAGGTGGACGAGGCTGAAGTGACCTTCTGGGGCCTCTGCCCGGACTGCCGGGCCCGCCGCTCCGCCGACGTCTGATCGGTGCTCCGAGCGCGGCACCGACGGCACGTGCGCGGCGGGGTCGATCCGAGCGTGGCAGTCTTGAGCGGTGGACACCGATGACCTCGGCCTCTTCGGTCCGGGTTCGGTCACGTGGAAGGTGCACGAGGAGCCGATCCTGATCGTTGCCGGCCTGCGCTCGCTCTACCTGCAGGCGTTGCACCCACTGGCCATGGCCGGGGTCGCACAGAACAGCAACTACCGCACCGACGCGTGGGGTCGACTGGTCCGCACCGCCACCTACGTGGCGACCACCGTCTACGGCACCACCGCCGAGGCGCAGGCTGCCGGGGCCCGGCTGCGCCGCGTTCACGACCGGCTGCGGGCCACCGACCCGCGCACCGGTGAGGAGTTCCGGATCGACGACCCGGACCTGCTGCGCTGGGTGCACGTGACAGAGGTCGAGTCGTTCCTGAGCACGGCCCGGCGGGCCGGGCTGCCGCTGAGCGACGACGAGGTGGACGGCTACTACACCGAGCAGCGGCGCGCCGCCGCCCTGGTCGGTCTGGACCCGGCCACCGTCCCGGGCACCGCCGCCGAGGTCGCTGACTACTACGAGGCGGTACGGCCACAGTTGCGGATGACCCGGGAGGCCGCCGAGACGGCGGTGTTCCTCACCGCCCCGCCACTGCCGTGGAAGCTCAGCCTGCCGGTCCGGTTGGGGCTCACGCTGGGCCCGCCGCGCTGGGCGTACCTGGGTATCGCCGGCACGGCGTTCGCGCTGCTGCCGACGTGGGCACGCCGGATGTACGGGGGACTCGGCCTACCGACCACAGCAATGTCGGCGGACCTGACAGTGCGCGCGCTGCGGCTGGCGTTCGCCGCCGTCCCCCGCCGCTACCTGGAGGGGCCGTTGATGCAGGCGGCCAAGGAGCGGGCCACGCGGCACGCCGCCGCCTCGCTGGCCGGCTGACCCGACCGGCGGAGATCAACCGTCGGCCGGCCGGTCCATGGCCGCCCACGGCTCCTTGCCCGGGGCCTGCGCGCCCGCCGGGCAGTGCCGCCGGAAGTCGCACCAGCCACAGCGTGGGCTGGGCGCCACCGGGAACGCCTCGTCCGCGTCGGCGCCGTCGGCGACCGCCCGTTCGGCGGCCATGATGTCGCGGGCTGTGTCTTCCGCACGGGTCAGCTGTCGGGCCAGCGATTCGACGGTGTGGTCGTGGCCGGCGACCGTGCCGGTCGGTAGGTGGTGCAGCTCCACCCGGCGGCACGGTCGGCGGAACACCCGCTCGGCGGCGTACGCGTAGAGCGCCAGCGCCTGCGAGCCCCGGGCGTCGTCCGCGTCCAGCCCGCTGCGACCGGTCTTGTAGTCGACGATGACCAGCTCCGGCCCTTCCGGCCCGGGCCGCGAGTCGATCCGGTCGGCGCGACCGTTGAACGCCAACACGGCGGTCTTGACCGCCACCACCCGTTCCACACCGAGCGGGTCGGAATCCGGTTCCAGCGTCTCGACGTACGCCTCCAGCCACCCCAACGCCCGCCGGTAGGCGGCCCGCTCCTGCTCGTCGTCGCGGTAGCCCTCGCGGACCCAGGTGCCCTTGAGCAGCGTGGCCAACGCCTCGGGGCGCCGCCGGTCGGCGGGCAGCGCGTACCAGTTCTTCAGGGCGGTGTGCACGCTGGCGCCCAGTGAGTTGTGCGCCCACGGCGGGCCCTTGGGCGGGGCGGGCCGGTCGACGTAGGAGTAGCGGTAGCGACGCGGGCAGTCCGCGTACGCGCCGAGTTTGCTCGGGGTGCAGACGAACAGCCGCTCCGGCATGCCCTCGAAGCCGAGCTGTTCGGCGTCGCCGGCCCGCTGCCGAGGGGCCCGGCCGCCGGCCGCCGGCCGCCCTGCTGATGAGGATCGTCGCACGCCTGCGATCCTGCCATCCGCCCCCGACATCGCGCGCGTGCCGTCAGGTCATGTTTACGTACTGCGTCACGAAGGCGGCCACCGCGTCGGCGATGAGCTGCACGGCGATCGCGGCCAGCAGCAGGCCGGCGATCCGGGTCAGCACCTCGATCCCGCCCGGTCGGAGGATCTTCACGATGCCGCCGGAGAAGCGCAGGACGATCCAGACGGCGACCATCACGGCGAGGATCGCGACGGCGATGGCGCTGAACTCCCCCAGCCCGTCGGCCTGTTGGACGAAGAGCATGGTGGCCACGATGGCACCCGGACCGGCCAGCAGCGGCGTGCCCAGCGGCACCAGCGCGATGTTGGAGGTCACCTGCTGGCTCGGGTCGTCGGCCTTGCCGGTCAGCAGCTCCAGGGCGACGAGCACCAGCAGCAACCCACCGGCCGCCTGTAGGGCCGGCAGGTCCACGTGCAGGTAGTCGAGCAGGGTCTGCCCCGCCACCGCGAAGATCACGATGACGCCGAGCGCCAACGCGACGGCCTGCCAGGCGGCCCGGTTGCGGTCGCGGGCGGGCAGCGGGCCGGTCAACGCCAGGAAGATCGGCATCATGCCCGGCGGGTCGGTGATCACCAGCAGGGTCACGAAAACCTCGCCGAACAGCTTCAGATCCACGTGATCAAACTAGCCGCGCCGCGATGGGCGAAATACCCGGATCAGCCCGAAGCGACCTCGGTCACCCCGTCGGCGACGATCCGCTCGTACGCCTCGACGCCGGTGCTGAACGCGCCGAGCTGAACGGTCTTGTGGGTGCCGTGAAAATCCGAGGAACCGGTGACGAACAGCCCCAACTCGGCGGCGAGCGCCCGCACGTGTTCCCGCTCGGCCGGGCTGTGGTCCTCGTGGTCGGCCTCGAGCCCGGCGAGCCCGGCGGCAGCCAGTTCGGCGATCAGCTCGTCGGGCACCACCCGGCCACGTCGGGTGGCGCGCGGGTGGGCGAAGACCGGCACCCCGCCGGCCGCCCGGACCAGTCGGACGGCCCGGAACACGTCGATGTCCTCCTTGGGCAGCCGGTACCGCTCGCCCAGCCAGTTCGGGCCGAACGCCTCCCGGACACTGCCGACCAGGCCGGCGCGGATGAGCGCCTGCGCGAGGTGCGGACGCCCCACCGTGCCGCCACCCGCGCCGGCCAGGATGTCCGGCCAGCTCACGTCGATGCCGTCGGCCCGCAACAGGGCGACCATCCGTTCGCCGCGCTCTTCCCGGGCGGCCCGGACCCGGGCCAGCTCGGCCACCAGCTCCGGATGCTCCGGATCGAACAGGTACGCGAGCAGGTGCAGCGGCACCGCCGGCTGCGCGCCGGACCAGCGGCACGACAACTCCGCGCCGCGAACCAGACGCAGCCCCGGCGGCAGTGCGTCCACTGCCGGCGCCCAGCCGGCGGTGGTGTCGTGGTCGGTGATCGCCAGCACGTCCAGCCCGGCATCGAAGGCCGCGCCGACCAGCTCGACCGGGGTCAGCGTGCCGTCGCTGGCCGTCGAGTGGGCGTGCAGGTCGATCCGGGGGGCGGAGCCGGTACGCGAGGTCACCGCCCGACGCTACCGAGGAAACAGCGAGCCAGGCTCACATGGGGTCGCCCGGGTCAGAAGCCCTTCACCAGGATCGGCTGGTCACCGGTTGACACGCCGGGCACCGCGGCGGGGCCGGCGGGCTTTCCCGCCCGCACCTGGCCGACGTCGAGCTGGACCAGCTGACCGGTGCCGTCGAGGTAGGAGGCGTTGGTCCCGTCGATCCAGATGACCACCCCGGTCATCGGCGGCCCGGCCGCCACTGCGGTCGCCGCCGGCCCGAGCCGGTGCAGGTCGACCAGCAGGGACCGGTCGGTGCCGCCGATCCGTCCGTTCACCAGCAGCCACCGCCCGTCCGGCGAGACGCCGCCGACGCCGTCCTGACTCAGGTCGGGACCGCAACCGGTGCGTACCTGCTCCAGGCGTCGTGTCGGGGCGAGCACGGCGAGGCAGGTCCGGCTGGGATCGGTGGTGGCGACCTGGCCGACGAGCCGCCCGTCGGGCAGCTCCCCGTAGACGTTGAGGCTCTTGCGGTCGAGGAAGTCGAGCAACGGCCCCGCACCGGGCCGCCAGAGGGTGTGACCGGCGCCGGTCGGGTCGAGGCGGACCAGCACGCTGTCGGCGACGAATCGGACGGGCTCCGCCCCCGCTGGCACCGCGGTGCGCACCGCCCCGATGAGTTGGGTGCCGACCACGCCCGCCACCAGCAGGTCGCCGCCGTCGCGCCAGGCGACCTGGAGGCTGTCCGGGGCCAGCACGATCCCGCCCGCCCCGGCCAGCAGCACCTGCACCAGGCCGTCGTCCTGCACCACCCACAGGGAGCGCCCCGCGGTGGTCGGCGCGCCGACCACCAGCCAACCGTTGCCGCTGGGCAGTGGCTGGGCGCGTTCGGCCAGCCCGACGTCGGGCAGCACGAGTCGCCGCCCGGCGGCGCTGACCAGCGTCTCGCCGGCCGGCGGAGCGGCCGATGTCTCGGGCGAGGGGACGGAGCCGGGAATGCTGGCCTTCGGGAGCGGCCGGTTGGTCGGGCCCGGGTCACCGATCACCACGATGGGGGGCCCGTCCCGGCTGGTCTCGGCGCCGAGCTGGGCGATGCCGGCGCTGAGCAGCACGGTGGTGACAGCGGCGAGGGCGACGCCGGCTGCGGCGCGTCGACGCCGGATCCGGTTCGCGCGGCGGATGGCCTGGCCCGCCGGATCGACGCTCAGTGGGCGGGTACGCGCGACCTGGTGCGAGAGGCTCTCCCGCACCGCACCTTCCAGCTCGTCAGGCCGCACCTGGTATGAACGCGGCGGGACGTCCGTCAGGTTGTCGGGCCGGCCGGGGAGTTCAATCACTGCTGCTCCCCGGAGCCCGTGCCGACGGGCACGGCCGCCGGGGCGGTGGGCAGCACGACCTGCGGGGTGATCGCACGGGGCGCGGCGGGGCGCGGAGCGGCCGGGCGGGGTGCGGGTCGGCCAGCCGACCGCCGCGGCCTGGGTGCGGCGGTGGCATCGGTGACCGAGGGCTGCCCGGTCCGGGTGTCCGGGCCTGTCGTCCGGCCAGCGGCACGTGTGGCGCCCGATCGACTCCCGGCAGCAGGAGATGGGCCGGCGGCAGCAGACCGGCCGGCGAAGCCGGCGGCGGCGAGTTCTGGCGCGTCCGCGCCGAGTCGTCGCCGCAGCGTGGCCAGCGCCCGGGAGGTCTGGCTCTTCACCGTGCCCGGTGAGATGTCGAGCAGCGCGGCGGTCTGCGCCTCCGTCATGTCCTCGTAGTAGCGCAGCACCAGCACTGCCCGCTGCCGGTTGGGTAGCTGCCGGAGGTGCCGCCAGAGCAGGTCGCGGTCAAGTTGCTGCTCGATCTCGTCGACACCGGCCCGCTCGGGTAGCACCTCGGTCGGGCGTTCGCCGTGCCAGCGCCGCCGCCACCAACTGGTCGAGGTGTTGACCATCACACGCCGGGCGTACGGCTCGACGGCCTCGATCCCGCCGAGCCGCTTCCACGCCAGGTAGGTCTTGGTCAGCGCCGTCTGGAGCAGGTCTTCGGCGGTGGCCCAGTCCCCGGTGAGCAGGTAGGCGGTGCGTAGGAGCGCGGCGGAGCGGGCCGCGACGAACTCGCGGAACTGCTCCTCCAACGAGTCCTTGCTCGCCACCGCTCACCTCCGCACCCCTGCTGTCCTGGCAGAGTGCCACGTCAGAGGCGCTTCGGTCCATGACGAAAGGTGCGCACTTGCTCCGATGTTCGGTCAAAAACCTTCACGCACCGTCGTCGGCCTTGGCCTCGTCGGCTTCCTTGCCGAGCCGCGCCTCGACCGCCTGCGGCTCGTACATCTCCTCGACGACGCGCAGGTAGAGCTCGTTCGGGTTGGGTAGGTTCTTGATCTCGCGGAGCGCCTGCTCCTGACCGGCGGACTCCAGCACGAAGGTGCCGTAGTTGAGCGCCCGGCCGGTCGGGGTCTGCTCGTACTTCATGTCGGTGACCCGGACCAGCGGCATCATCGCCACCTTGCGCGTGACGATGCCGTTGACCACCATGACCCGCTTGTTGGTCAGGATGAAACGGTCATACCACCAGTCCGCGACCTTCCACGCCACCCACCCCATCACCGCGAACCAGAGCAGCACGGCGATGGTGGTCAGCGCACCGACGTCCTGGCCGGCGAGGAAGCCGGAGAGGTAGCCGAGCACGAAGGTCGCCGCGATGCCGATCAACAGCGGGTTGGTGAGGTGGATCCAGTGCCGCTTCCACTCGCCGCGGTAGCGCTCGGTGGGGAAGAGGTAGCGCGCCACCAACGAGCTGGGCTCGTCTTCCAGTGGCAGCACCCGCCGAGGGGTCGAGCCGGTCGCGTCGGCGCGCAACCCGGCCAGCTCGTCCTCGGAGATCTGCGGCGGCTGGTAACCGGCCTCCGGATCCCGGATCCATCCCCGACCGGAACGACCCTGACCGGCATAGCCGGGCCCGTCGCCGTAGCCGACGTCGTCCGAAAGGGACGGACCGTCGGACAGGCCGGGACCGGCCCCGTAATCCGGGCCGTCATCTGGCCCGATCCGCGGGATCGGCTCGGTGTCGCGCTCGCGGCGCTCCCGGTCGGGGTCGTCCGGGTCGAAGGGTGGACCGGAGGGGCTGCCCATCGGCGGCTAGGCGACGAGGCTGGTGAAGAAGTCGCCAAAGCCCTGGGCGATATCCATGATCCCGCCGCCGAGCGACTTGAACACGTCCGCCGCAGAGTTTGGCCGGTAGGCGACGAAAAAGATCAAGAATGCGATTCCGGCCCAGGTGAGGACCTTCTTGACCATGGCGGGCCATCCTCTCGCGCGGCGCCGGGTCCCATTACCGCAGCGGCACCCAGAGTATCAGTGTGGTGTCGTACAGTGAATATCTGCGTCCGTTCTCCGTCAATCCGGGAGAGTTGTCAAGCTCTCCCGGGTAGATACGGGGACGGTGCGCCGTACACGAGCTCGGGCGGAGTCCACTCGGTCAGGTCGTGTAGCACGACATCTTCCGCGAGCAGGTGACCCGCACTCGCCGGCCAGGCTATCGCATGGAGCCACATTCCCCGAGCCTCGCCGGCGTACGCGCTTCGATCCGTTGGCGAATTCACCAACCACAGTGGAGTGGGGTGCCCGCCGACCTTGATCTTCGCCTGTCCGACGTGGTCAGGATGGCCCGATCCGGGGTCGGTCAGCGCGTCGACCAACTCCGGTCCCGGATCCGGGCCGGTCAGACCGGCGAGCCGGGTGCCCAGACCCACACCGGGTTCCTCGGCCACAAAGACCAGATCGGCCGGACCACCGCCGAGTGGCGCCGGGCCCGCGCAGGCCAACGCTGTCGCCCGCACTCCCGTCCGGTCGTCCCCGGCGTACGCCACACCGGTGAGTGTCCAACCGGGCGGCAGCGGCCACGGGCACCACAACGGCGTCACCGGCGGGTCGGCGGTCGCGGCGATCCGTTCCACCACGCTCGCCACGATCTCCGCTCCGATGTGCTCGGGCACGTGCAGCGGTGGCACCGGGCCGCAGTGCACACACCTTGAGTCGGTGTTCATCAGATCCGGCGCCCGTACCGGGCCCCCGCATCTCGGACAACTCACCGCGACACTCACATCCCCACCGTCTCCCCGGACCGCCGGCACGTCAAGCCCGAACGTCCGATTCGGCACCGTACGTGGGTCAGTCCGGCGGCGTGCCGGCGTGCGCGCGGATCCAGGCGTGCATCGCGATTCCGCTGGCCACGCCGGCGTTGATCGACCTCGTCGAGCCGTACTGGGCGATGGAGTAGAGCTGGTCGCACGCGGCGCGGGCCGGCGCGGAGAGGCCGGGACCCTCCTGGCCGAACAGCAACACGCAGTCGCGTGGCAGGGTGCCGGTCTCCAGCGGACGCGACCCGGGCAGGTTGTCGATGCCGAACACCGGCAGGTGCCGCCCGGCCGCCCAGGCGACGAACTCCTCGATCGTCTCGTGGTGCCGTACGTGCTGGTACCGATCGGTCACCATCGCACCGCGCCGGTTCCACCGTCGTCGTCCGACGATGTGCACCTCGGCGGCGTTGAACGCGTTGGCGTTGCGCACCACAGTGCCGATGTTGAAGTCGTGCTGCCAGTTCTCGATCGCGACGTGGAAGCCGTGCCGGTGCCGGTCCAGGTCGGCGACGATCGCCTCGTGCCGCCAGTAGCGGTAGCGGTCGACGACATTGCGCCGGTCCCCCTCAGCCAGTAGCTGCGGGTCGTAACAGGGGTCGTCCGGTGGGTCCCCCGGCCAGGGGCCCACGCCCACCTCAAGCTGGTCGTCGGTCACGGTCATCAGAGGGTACGGACCGCGTCGGCGCCGGCTGCGACGACCTGCCGGTCAGCCGAGGTCGAGGGCGGCACCGAGCCGGTCCAGGAAGCGCCGGTCCGCCGGGCTGGCCGGTGGGTCCACCCGACGCCCGCCGGTGCCGGGCACCGCGCGACAGACCCGGGCCGCGACGGACTGCACCCACTGGCGGTACGCGGCCGAGTCGGCCGGGTCGGCCCGCCGACGGAGGACCCGGCCCGCCGCCCGACAGGCGGCCAGCAGGTCCACCAGGTCGGTCAGCCGCTCGGCGGGTTGCGGGGTGCCGTCGTGACGGGCGTAGATCGCGGCGACCACCGCGCGGACCAGATCACTGTCGGAGGCCCGGCCGGCGGCCACGGCGTCCAGGCCGGCCAGGCCCGCCGCGACCCCACGCTCGATCCGGCCGGGACCGGGCGCCGCTGCGGCCACGAGAACCCGGCCGGGCAGGCCGGTGAGCAGATCCCACTCGGCGGCGGAGTAGACAGCGGTGGTCAAGGGCGTGGCTCGGCGGCCGGCAGAGGACGGCTCTCCCGCTACGGAGTGGCTCATCGGAACCTCCGGCGTCAGCATATGCCCCGAGACGGGCGCCGGGCCCCTTCCCCAGCAGACCCGCGGTCGGGGAAGGAGCCCGGTGTCCGGCGACGGTCGAGCCCGCCGCGACGCTCAGCGCGGCTCGGGGAAGCTGGGCCGCTCGGGGTCCGCGCCGTCGGGCACCGCAGCTTCCGCGTACTCCCGCTTGGGGACCATGACCTTGCGCCGGAAGACGCAGACCATCGTGCCGTCCTGGTTGTAGCCGCGCGTCTCCACGGACACCACGCCACGGTCGGGTTTCGAGCCGGACTCACGCTTGTCCAGCACCGTGGTCTCGCCGTAGATGGTGTCGCCGTGGAAGGTCGGCGCGACATGCCGTAGCGACTCGACCTCCAGGTTGGCGATCGCCTTGCCACTCACGTCCGGCACCGACATGCCGAGCAGCAGCGAGTAGATGTAGTTGCCGACCACGACGTTGCGCTTGAACTGGCTGGCCGTCGCGGCGTAGTGCGCGTCCATGTGCAGCGGGTGGTGGTTCATGGTGAGCAGGCAGAAGAGGTGGTCGTCGTACTCGGTCACGGTCTTGCCCGGCCAGTGCCGGTAGACCGCGCCGACCTCGAACTCCTCGTAGTAGCGACCGAACTGCATGCTGGTCCCTTCGACGGGCGGCGATGGAGTTCGGCACAGCATGCCTTACCGATGGTTAAGGCGACCGGCGGGGCGCGGTGGCGGCGGAAATGTCACACCTGTCACACGCCCGGGGGGAGACGCAATGAGCGGCGGGGCCCTCCCCGGCACCCGCCGCCCACGCTCTGATGTGAGGAATTCTGCCCTACGCCTGCGTAGGTTCAACAGAGATCGCGGTCACATTTATCTTTTTGTAACATTACTCTCCGTCACCAATCGGAGGTTGATCAGCGATCTCTGCAGGCCGGATACCTCCTTGTCAATGCCCAAGTTACCGATTCGTAGTGCTCAATCGGGTGGATCTCCCTGGAAACGCTCCCATTACCGCAGGTCACGCAAGTGCGTCGTGCACTTGCGATCCGCAGCTCGGGTGTGAACAGACGTACGTCGATGACCCGCAGCGCCCCCCGGCAGCCCCGAGCACGTTTCGTGCCCCATCGCCCGGGAATTCGATACGGTCAGCCCTGGTTCTACGGGACGTAGATAAACCGCGGTGATCGGAGAGTGCAATGGCAACCGTTGAGCTGACCTCGGCGAACTTCGACGAGGTGACCGGCAACGACGGCATCGTCCTGGTCGACTTCTGGGCCGACTGGTGTGGTCCGTGCAAGCGGTTCGCCCCGGTCTACGAGCGCTCCTCGGAGAAGCACCAGAACATCGTCTTCGGGAAGGTCGACACCGAGGCTCAGCAGGAGCTGGGCGCCAAGTTCGACATCCGCTCGATCCCGACGATCATGGCGATCCGGGACGGCATCATCGTCTTCGCCCAGCCGGGCGCCCTGCCCGAGTCCGCACTGGAGAACCTGATCGAACAGGTCGAGGCGTTGGACATGGACGACGTCCGCAAGCAGCTGGCCGAGCACAACCACTGAGTCGTCCCGCTGACGACACACGAGGCCGGGCCCGACACGGGCCCGGCCTTCGTCGTACCCCCACCCGCGCGCATGATCACCTGCCTGGTCAGGCCGAACTGGCCGTCGGAGGGACCCGAAGCAGTCGGTACATCCCGTATCGTCACGACCCGATGGAGAACCTGACCACCCGCGGGCGCGTGACCCGGCTGGGCGCGACCGCACTGGGTCTCGCCCTGCTCGTCCTCGGCACCTTCTGGGGCAGCGACGACGACTTCCCGTTCGGCCCGTTCCGGATGTACTCCACCTCGAACCCGCCGAACGCACCCGCGCCCGACACCCGCGTCGAGGGGGTGAACACCTCCGGGGCGGTGATCGACCTCGACCAGAACGCGACCGGCATTCGCCGCGCCGAGATCGAGGGTCAGCAGGCCCGCTACGCGGCCGACCCGACGCTGCTCACCGAGGTCGCCGACGCGTACGCCGAACGCCACCCGGACGCCCCCGCGCTGGTCGAGGTCCGCATCGTCATCCGCTGGCACGGCATTCGCGCCGGCCGACCGACCGGTCAACACACCGATGAGACGGTCGTCCGCTGGCAGGCCGCCCGATGAGCCGCTGGTTGACCGAGGCGGTGCCCCGGGGCCGGGTGGCCGCGTTCCGCACCCTGATCTACCTGTTCGTCGCCGCCGACCTGGTGATCTTCACCCCCTGGGTACGCACCCGGGTCAGCGTGCCCGGCGACCTGTACCAACCGCTCCTGATCGGCCGTCTGCTCCCACTGCCGACGCCGACCGAGACGCTGGTGACGGTGATCTTCTGGGCGTTGCTGCTGCTCGCCCTCCTCGCTGCCACCGGACGGGCGCCCCGACTGCTCGGCTGGGCGGTGTGCGCGCTGTACCTGGAGTGGATGATCATCGCGATGAGCTACGGGAAGGTCGACCACGACCGGTTCGGGCTGCTCGTCGCGCTGGCCGTGCTGCCCACCGCCGGTCGCGCCCGCCACGGCGACACCACCCGCACCGAGGCCGGCGGCTGGGCCCTGCGCGTCACCCAGATCGCGGTGATCTGCACGTACTTCCTGGCCGCCTTCGCCAAGCTGCGCTTCGGCGGTCTGGACTGGCTGACCGGCTCGGTCCTGGCCCGCGCGATCATCCGGCGCGGCACCGACCTGGCGGACCTGATCGCCCAGGTGCCGTACCTGCTCATCGTCGCCCAGTTCGGCATCGTGGCGTTCGAGCTGCTGAGCCCGGTGGTCTTCCTGCTGCCACCCCGTTGGCGACTCGCCATGGTCGGCTTCTTCTACTCGTTCCACGCGGTCACCATCGCGACCATCACGATCTCGTTCGCACCGCACCTGGCCGCGATGACCAGCTTCCTACCGCTGGAACGGGTACGCCCGCTGGTCTGGGCCCGTCGGCTCGTCGGCCGCGACACGTCCGGTTCGGCACCGACGGACGCCCCGGAGACGAGCCCGGCGGACACCGACACCGGGCCGGTGCCACCCGACCGGGGTCCGGTGGGAGCCGGCGCGGAGCGGGCGTTCGACGATCAGGCTCCGGTGCTCGGGCGACCGGCCGGGCCGTAGAGCCGCTCCCGCGCCTCCTGCGGCAGGGAACAGGCCGCAGTGCCGCCCGGCAGGCGGTGCCGGTTACGCGCCACCCAGCGGTACACCGGCCAGGCCGCAGCCCGTACCGGAGGGATCCGCAGGCCGGCACCGGCGACCCGCCAGAGCGGACCACTCGCGGCGAGCAGCTTCGCGATGGCGTCCGGGCCGGCGGCACGCGCGCCGTCCGCGCCGACCCACTGCACGGCCTCCTCGCACTCGGCCACGGTGAGGCCGAGCGCGTCCAGGTCGGCGAACTGCCACGGCACCACCCGCGCGGTGGTGGGGATGCGGCGCTCGATGAACTGCGCGCAGCTCGTGCAGAACGCACAGTCCCCGTCGTAGACGAAGGTCGACGTCTCCATGGCGTCCATCCTCCCCTCTCCGACCGCCCGGACGCCCACCGGTGTACGGCGGGTCACTTGCGCTCGCCTCGTACACGTGTTCGAATAGTGCCCATGCGCTGGGACAACCTCACCGCTCCCCCGGTCGAGGGAGACCCCGAGCGGGCAGCGCCAGCGACGCCACCCCTGCCGCTGGCGCTGCCCGGCGCCGTCGCCCGCACCTTCGACACCCCCGAGTTCGCCGGGATGACCTTCTACGAGGTGCAGGCCAAGTCCATCCTCAACCGGGTGCCCGGGCAGTCCCGCGTCCCGTTCGAGTGGACGATCAACCCGTACCGGGGCTGTTCTCATGCATGCCGTTACTGCTTCGCGAGAAACACTCACACTTACCTCGATCTCGACGCCGGCGCGGACTTCGACCGGAAGGTGATCGTCAAGGTCAACGCCGGCGAGCTGGTCCGGCGGGAGCTGGCCGCGCCGAAATGGCGAGGCGCGCACGTGGCGATGGGCACCAACGTGGACTGCTACCAGCGCGCCGAGGGCCGCTACCGGCTGATGCCGCAGATCATCGCCGCGTTGCGGGACTTCGCCAACCCGTTCTCGATCCTCACCAAGGGCACGCTGATCCTGCGCGACCTGCCGCTGCTGCGTCAGGCCGCCGAGGTGACAACGGTGGGCATCTCGTTCTCGGTGGGGTTCGTCGACGAGCACCTCTGGCGCACCGTCGAGCCGGGCACACCGCACCCCCGCCGCCGGTTGGACGCCGTCCGGGCGCTCACCGACGCGGGTTTCTCCGTCGGCGTGCTGATGGCCCCGATCCTGCCCGGCCTCAGCGACAGTGACGAGTCGATCGAGGCCACCGTGTCGGCGATCGCCGCCGCCGGTGCGACCAGCGTGACCGCCCTGCCCCTGCACCTGCGTCCGGGCGCCCGGGAGTGGTACGCGCACTGGCTCGCCCGCGAGCACCCGCACCTCGTGCCCCGCTACCGCGAGCTCTACCGGGCCGGCGCGTACGCCCCGCAGGCGTACCAGCGGGAGTTGACCGCGCGGGTGCGGATCGCCTCCCGCCGGCACGGGCTGCACCGCGGGGAGCGGGGCGACAACCGCACCCTGCCCGAGCCGCCGCCACCGTCGGCAGCCGAGCAGCTGACACTGCTGTAGTCGGAGCTACAGTCGGCGGGTGCGTACCGCTCAGCAGATCCTCGCCGACTCCGCCGTGATCGCCGTCGTGGGCGCGTCCCGCGACCCCAACAAGGCCGCGCATGGCGTGCCATTGCAGATGCAGCGACACGGTTGGCGGATCATCCCGGTCAACCCGTCGGTCGATGAACTCTTCGGGGAGCGGGCGTACAAGACTCTCGCGGACATCCCGCACCCGGTCGACCTGGTGAACGTGTTCCGGCCGGCGGCCGACGCCGTGCAGGTCGTCCGCGACGCGGCGACGATCGGCGCCCCGGCGGTCTGGCTGCAGTTGGGCATCGTCTCGGCCGAGGCGCGGCGGATCGCCGAAGAGGCTGGCATGGACTATGTGGAAGACCGCTGCCTGGCCGTGGAACGCGCCGTGAACGCGCTAACCCGCCTGACCTGACCCCCCACCCTCGCGATCTTGCACTTTCGGTCGCCGTTTCGCCCCGTCAAGCGGGTTATGTGACGACAGGAAGTGCAAGATCGCGGAGGTAAAGGGGATCAGATCTTGTACTCCTTGAGGAGGCCTCGGCTGATGATGGTCTTCTGGATCTCCGAGGTGCCCTCGCCGATGAGCAGGAACGGGGCTTCCCGCATCAGCCGCTCGATCTCGTACTCCTTGGAGTAGCCGTAGCCGCCGTGGATGCGGAACGCCTCCTGGACGACCTCGGCGCAGTATTCCGAGGCGAGCAGCTTGGCCATGCCGGCCTCGACGTCGTTGCGCTGACCGGCGTCCTTGAGCCGGGCGGCGTTGACCATGAGGGCGTGCGCGGCCTCGATCTTCGTGCCCATCTCGGCGAGCTTGAACGCGATCGCCTGGTGCCTGGCGAGCGGCTGGCCGAAGGTCTTGCGCTGCTGGGCGTACTGCACTGCCAGCTCGAAGGCGCGGATGGAGATGCCGCAGGCGCGGGCGGCCACGTTGACCCGGCCCACCTCGATGCCGTCCATCATCTGGTAGAAGCCACGGCCCACCTGGTCAGCGCCGCCGAGGATCGCGGAGTCGGGCACCGTCACCCCGTCGAGCACCATCTCGGTGGTCTCGACGCCCTTGTAACCCATCTTCTCGATCTTGCCGGGGATGGTCAGGCCGGGAGCGGTCTCGCCGAAGCCCGGCTCCTTCTCGAGCAGGAAGGTACTCATGTTGCCGTAGACGGACTCCGCGCCGGTGTCGGTCTTGACCAGGGTGGCCACCACCGAGGAGTACGCCCCGTTGGTGAGCCACATCTTCTGCCCGTTGAGCACGTAGCTGTCGCCGTCACGGACGGCCCGGGACTTGATCGCCGAGACGTCGGAGCCGGTCTCGGGCTCGGACATGGAGAACGCTCCGCGCACCTCGCCGGTGGCCATCTTCGGCAGGAGGCGGGCCTTCTGCTCGGCGGAACCGTGCTGGGAGATCAGGTACGCCACGATGAAGTGGGTGTTGACGATGCCGGAGATCGACATCCAGCCTCGGGACAGCTGCTCCACCACGAGCGCGTAGGTGAGCAGCGATTCGCCGAGCCCGCCGTACTCCTCGTCGATGGTGAGGCCGAAGAGCCCCATCTCGCGCATGCCGTCGAGAATGTCGGTGGGGTACTCGTCGGCGTGCTCCAGCCGCTGCGCGTGCGGGATGATCTCCTTGTCGGCGAAGTCCCGAACGGTCTCCAGGATCGACTGTTGCACATCGGTCAGGCCGGGCGTCTGGGCGAGTCGAGCCATCACAGCCTCCGGGGATCCGCGCACTACTCGTGGGTAACTGAACGCTGGGTCAGTATCGGTCTCTCGGGTCGGCGAGGCCAAGGTGACCAGTCCACACAACCGCTGTGAAAAGGTTCACCGCTGCGGGTAGCGTCCGGCAAGAGGGACTTTTCCGGCACCGGCAGGAGGAGGACAGCTGTGAGCCACCCGCCGCCGTCGGGACCACCCGGCGACGAGCCGCCGCCGTCGCCCTACGAACCACCAGCTGACCAGTCGCCGTACGCGCCACCGCCGGCCGGCCAACAGCCGTACGCGCCGCAGCCGGACCAGCCGGCGTACGAGCTACCAGCGGAACGTTCACCGTACGGGCCACCCGGCGACCAGCCGTCGTACGGTGACCAGCGGCCGCAGCAGTCGGCGCACTGGAGCCAGCAGCCGCCGTACCCCCCGCAGGGCCCCTACGGTCAGTACGGCCCACCGCCGTCCGGGCCGGGGCAGCGCACCAACGTGCTGGCGATCCTGTCGCTGGTGTTCGCCTTCGTGTTCCCGCCGGCCGGCGCGGTCCTCGGCCACGTGGCCAAACGGCAGATCCGCACCAGCGGCGAGGACGGCGACCAGCTCGCCACCTGGGGGCTGATCCTGGGCTACGTCTTCACCGGGCTCACCGTGCTGGCCTGCTGTGGCTGGCTGGCGCTGGTGGCCTTCGCCAACAACGGCGACAGCGGCGGCTACTGACCGGCGCGCGGGTGCGGAGCGTTCCGGTCAGCGGAAGCGGGCCTCGCGGACGCTGTTGCCACCGTCCACCACCAGCATCTGCCCGGTGATGTACGAGGCGGCCGGCGAGCAGAGGAAGCTGATCGCCGCGGCGACCTCGTCCGGCGTGCCCGGTCGCCCCACCGGCGTGCCCAGCCCCTGCTTGATCTCGGCCATGGTGGACGCCGCTGTGTAGATGGTGCCGGGCGCCACCGCGTTCACCGTCACGCCGTCGGCGATCATCTCCATGGCCAGGGCCCGGGTCAGCCCGACCACCCCGGCCTTCGCCGCGGCGTACGCGGCTTCGGTGGGCAGGGCGTTGACCGGGCCGGCAGTGGCCGCCAGGTTGACGATCCGACCCCAGCCCCGCTCGGCCATTCCCCCGATGAACGCCCTGCTGCACAGGAACGCGGTGGAGAGGTTGCGGTCGATCTCGCCACGCCACTCGTCGTAGCTCAGCTGGGCCACCGGTCGCAGCACGCCCTGGCTGGCCCGACTGGCCAGGCCGGCGTTGTTGACCAGCACCTCGACGTCGCCCAACTGCTCGGCGACCGCGTCGGCCAGTGCGCCGACCTCGGACTCGTCGGTCAGGTCCGCGACGAAACCGGTCACCCCCAACTCGGTCGCCCGCTCGTGGATGCGTCGGGTGGTCGACACGATGGCCACCCGGGCACCGAGGTCGGCGAGTCGCCGGGCGGTCGCGTACCCGATGCCGTCCGGGCTGCCCGCCCCGGTGACCAGGGCGACCCGCCCGTCGAGACGCATGGTCACCGGGTCGGCGAGCGCGACCGGTTCGTCGCTGCCGGAGCTGCCCGCCGGGGCGGCCGTCCGGGCCCGCCGGGCCGCGCCCGGACGGCTGACGTCCCGTCGGGGTCGACTGCCGGAGCGGTCCGCGGCGCGCGCGTCGAATGCCATGCCAGGGATCCTGCCCGTTACGACCGGCCCGGGCAACGCGGCACCCGGAAGCAGGGGCATCGGGTTTGGGTGGCTGTGGCTACCCTGTCTCCGCACCCCGACCTGACGGAGAGTTCGCATGACAAATCCCCCGCCGCCCGGCAACTGGAGCGATCCCACCTGGTCGGCCCCGCCATCGAGCCCCACACCCGACCCGACCCTGGTGGCCGGTCAGCCGGTGCCCCCGCAGCCTGGCCCGGTCGAGGCGTACGCCCCGACAAACCCGTACGCCCCGGTGAACCCGTACGCCCCGGTCGACCCGTACGCCGGCGCGCAGCCGCCCGCCACCCAGCCGATGGCCGAGTACGCCCCGCCCGGGTACGCCCCGGCCGGCTACCCGCAGCAGTACCCCGGCTACGGCTACCCGCAGCCGCCGAAGACCAACGGACTGGCCATCGCCGCGTTCGTGCTGGCCATGATCGGATTCACGTCCTGCATCACCGCGCCGATCGGCGCGATCCTCGGGCACGTCGCGCAGAAGCAGATCCGTATCAGCGGCGAGGGCGGCGCGGGGATGGCGAAGGCCGCCATCATCATCGGCTGGATCCTCACCGGGTTCCTGGTGCTGGTGCTCGCCATCTACGCCGCCGCGATCATCTACGCGATCGCGACGAGCAACGACAGCGGCAGCTACTGACCGACGGGCGGGACGGCGTACCGCCGATTGTCGAGCCGGGTCGACAAGCCGGCGGCCGCCGTCCCGTCCCGGCCCGTCACTGCGCCGGCGGGGTGAACGACGAGGTACGGCTCATCCCGGCGGCCCGGCCCTTCGCGGCGACCACCAGCGCCATCTTGCGGGACGCCTCGTCGATCATCTCGTCGCCGAGCATCACCGCGCCGAGCTTGCCGCCGGCCTCCGAGGTGTAGTGCTCGTACGCGTCGAGGATCAGCTCGGCGTGGTCGTAGTCGGCCTGCGCCGGCTGGTAGACCTCGTTGGCGGCGTCGATCTGGCCGGGGTGCAGCACCCACTTGCCGTCGAAGCCCAGCGCGGCCGAACGCTTGGCCACCTCACGGAACCCGTCCACGTCGCGGATCTGCAGGAACGGGCCGTCGATGGCCTGCTTGTCGTGCATCCGGGCGGCCATCAGGATCCGCATCAGGATGTAGTGGTACGGGTCGCCCGGGTAGTCGGGGATCAGCGCACCGACCACAAGCGACTTCATGTTGATCGACGCCATGAAGTCGGCCGGGCCGAAGATGATGGTCTCCACCCGGGGCGAGGCGCCCGCGATCGCGTCCACGTTGACCAGGCCGGCGGCGTTCTCGATCTGCGCCTCGATGCCGATCCGGCCGACCTCCAGGCCGAGGGTCTTCTCGATCTGGGTGAGCAGCAGGTCCAGCCAGTGCACCTGCTCGGCGGTCTGCACCTTCGGCAGCATGATGCAGTCCAGGTTGGCGCCGGCACCCTCGACGACCTCGATGACGTCCCGGTAGGTCCACGGGGTGGTCAGGTCGTTGACCCGGACCACCCGGGTCTTTCCGGCCCAGTCACCCTCGTTGAGCGCGGCCACGATGTTCTTGCGCGCGTCCGGCTTGGCCAGCGGGGCGACGGCGTCCTCCAGGTCGAGGAAGACCTGGTCGGCCGGGAGCCCCTGGGCCTTGCCGAGCATCTTCACGCTGGAACCCGGTACGGCGAGGCAGGACCTGCGGGGGCGACCGACTGCGGCCATGGATGCGCTCCTTCCAGCGTCCGGCGGGCACGCCGACGCCACCTGACGACAGATCCGAAACCTTAACGATCCCAAAGGTCGTTGTGACGCCACGGTAACCTCGCGCCATGACCGGGGTGAATGGACCTGTGGAAGATCTCACTGGGCGTCGACTGGTGGTGGTGACCGGGGCCAGCTCCGGCATCGGGTTGGCCGCCGCCGTGCACCTCGCCTGCCGTGGCGACCAGGTGGTGCTGGTCGGGCGGGACCCGGCCCGGCTGCAGGCGGCGGCCGAACGGGTCCGGGAGACCTCCGGCGAGCGGCCGGAGCTGTTCCGGGCCGACTTCGCGGTCCTCGACGACGTACGCCGACTGGCCGCCCAGCTCCGGGCCGCGTACGACCGGATCGACGTGCTCGCCAACAACGCCGGCGCGATCGCGCTGCAACCACTGAGCACCGTCGACGGCTTCGAGATGTCGATCCAGGCCAACCACCTGGCCCCGTTCCTGCTGACCAGTCTGCTCGCCGACCGGGTGGGCCGGGTGGTGGTGACCGCCTCCGGCGCTCACCGCTTCGGCGCACTGGACCCGGACGACCTCAACAGGCCGCTGCGTGACTACCGGCCGATGGGCGCGTACGGCACCAGCAAGCAGGCGAACATCCTGTTCACCGCCGAGGCCGCCCGGCGCTGGCCGGACATCTCCGCGTACTGCTTCCACCCCGGGGTGGTTCGCACCCGGTTCGCCAACGACAGCAGGCTGGTCGCGTTCGGCATGCGTTTCATGCCCTTCCGCAGCCCGGAGAAGGGCGCCGAGACGCTGGTGTGGCTGGCCAACCAGGACCGCTCCCGGCTCATCAACGGGGGTTACTACGTCGACCGCCGACCGCGTCGGCCCCTGCGGAAGGCGGCCGATCCACAGCTCGCCGCCCGGCTGTGGGCGGCGAGCGCCAAGGCCGTCGGTCTGGACACCTGAGGTGGCCGGCGGGCTGACACTCGTCGCGGTCGTCGAGTTCACCGTCGGGGCGGAGGCCGCCGGGCGGCGTTACGAGGATGCCGTGCTGGCCCTGCTGGGGCGGCACGGCGGTTGGTTGGAGCGGCGACTGCGCGGCACCGACGGCCAGACCGAGGTGCACGTGATCCGGTTCGACTCCCGGGCCGGGTACGAGTCGTTCCTCGTCGACCCGGACCGGGCGGCCCTGCGCGGCGAGCTGGGTGAGGCCGCCCCGACGACCCGGGTCATTGAGGTGCGGGAGGGCTAGCCAACCGCGCGGGAGACGCGCCCCGGCGCGCGGCCCGACCGCCGCCCAGCACCACCACCGCCACACCGGCCAGCAGCAACGCCATCCCGAGCAGCGCGTACGGGCGGGGCACCTGACCCAACCAGGCCCAGCCGAGCAGTGCGGCGCCGGGCGCTTCCAGCAGGATCAGCACGCTCACCGTGGTCGCCGGGATCTTCCGCAGGGCGTAGTTGAACATCGAGTGCCCGAGCAGTTGGGCACCGGCCACCAGAGCCAGGATGGCCAGCCAGGTACGCCCGTCGAACCCGGTCAGTCGTACGCCACCGACCAGGCACAGGGCCAGCAGGATCAGCGCGCAGATCCCGTAGCAGATGGTGGTGTAGGTGGTGGTGCTGATGCTGGTCCGGGCCCGTTCGCCGAAGGCGGTGTAGACGGCGGCGAACATGGCGCCGGTCAGCGCCAGCACGTCGCCGAGGACGGCCCGGCCGGAGACACCCACGTCCACACCGGTGGCGATCGCCGCGCCGCCGACCGCCACCGCGATGCCGACCCACACCACCCGGGGCAGCGGTCGCCCCTGAGCGCGGGCGATCAGCCCCTGCCAGACCGGCTGGGTGGCGACCAGCGCGGTGGACGTGGCGACCGTGGTGAGCTGGGCGCTCGGCACCCAGGTCGCGAAGTGCCCGGCCAACGCGACCCCGGACAGGACGCAGAACAGTCCCTCCCGTCGGCCCGCGCCCACCGTCAACCGGCGGAACTCGGCACGACGCCGGGCCAGCGCGACAGGGCTCAGTACGGCCACCGCGAGCAGGTTGCGCCAGAACGCGATGGCCAGGGCGGGGGCAGCGGCGTACGCGATCAGCGGCGCTGACGACGACACGGCGACCACTGCCAGTCCGACCGCGCCGGTGGTCAACGGATCCACTGTCGGTCGAGGTGAAGGTGGGGGCACGGGACGTAATCCTCACACGTATGACGGTCGACACGGAGGGTCATCACTCCGTTACGATCACGCGGGTCCGCGCCGGCGACCCTCGACCGCCCGGAGGCGTTCCCCCATGTCCAGCTACCAGGCGGTGCTGTTCGACTTCTTCGGCACCCTGACCCGTTCGGTGCAACGCGGTGCCGCGCACGCCGGCACCGCCGAGCTGCTCGGGTGCCCCACCGACGCGTTGTCCGAGGTGCTGAACCGCACCTACTACGAGCGGGCCAGTGGCCGGTTCGGCAACGCGGAGGCGACCCTGCGCTGGGTGTGCGCCCAGGTCGGCGTACACCCCAGTGACCAGGCGGTGCGGGCGGCCGTGGCGTCCCGGCACCTGGCGGTCCGCGCGGACACCTGGCTGCGGGCCGACGCGGTGCCGGTGCTGGCGGCCCTGCGCCAGCGCGGCCTGCGCACCGGCGTGATCAGCGACTGTACGCACGAACTGCCGGCCTTCCTGCCGCAGCTGGCGGTCGCCCCGCTGCTCGACGTACAGGTCTTCTCGGTGCAGGTCGGGCGGTGCAAGCCAGACCCGACGCTCTACCTGACCGCCTGCCAGCGGCTCGGGCTCACCCCGGGCGACTGTCTCTACGTCGGCGACGGTGGCAGCCAGGAGTTGACCGGCGCGGAGCGGGCCGGGATGACAGCCGTCCGGCTCGCCGCACCGGATCTGGCCACCCACATGGTGTTCAACGCCGACCGGGACTGGCGCGGCCCGACGCTCGGGACCCTGGGTGAGGTGCTCGCCCTGGTCGACCACGACGCGGCGGTGGCGGGCGTCGGCGGTCGGGCGGACTGATCCGTTGATCAGCGGCGGCGGACCCGGTGCAGCCGGAACGGCTTACGGGTGGCCCGCACCGCCGGAGTCGCCCGGGGCGGCTCGGCCTGCGCGTCGGCCGGCAACTCCGCGCCAGCCAGCGGTGTACCGGCCGGGACGAGGCGGTTCACCGCGCAACCGTCGGCGGCCCAGCGGGCCACCAGGTCGGCGGTCGGTCCGGGCGCGTTGAGACGCTTCGCCGCCACCAGCGGGGCGGTGGTGTCCCACGCCTCGGTGCCCGGCTGCAACCGGCTCACCCGGGCCGGCCAGGTGACGATCCGACCGCCGTGGTCGCCGCGCAGGGTGACCTGGGCCTCGGTCGCGTCGGCCAGACCCGGCGCGGCCTGCTCACCCGGCCCGCTGACCACCAGGAGCGCGCCCTCCAGCGGGGCGCACCAGAGCGCGAGCGCCGGCCCACCGGCAACGCTGACCCAGGCCACGGCGGCCTTCTTCATCGCCTCGTCGACCAGTGGGGTGCCCCCGGGGGCGTCCTTGTCCGTCACACCCGCATCCTCCCGCATCGGCGCCTTCGCTCAGCCCACGAACGGCGGCACGGCGATCTCGCCGCGGGCCACCGGCATCACCTGACCGGTGACCGTCGCACCGACCGCCGCGCCGTCCGCCGCGGTGACCGTGCAGGCCAACGCGGACGGGCGGTTCATCTCCACGCCCTGGCGGACCGCGTACTCCGACCGCCCCTCGCCGGGCAGCAGACCACTCGCCACCAGCCAGACACCCAGGCCGAGCGCCGCCGAACCGGTCGCCGGGTCTTCCGGAACGCCCATCCCCGGCACGAAGACCCGGGCGTGCGCGGTTTGCGCTGCCGCGTCCCAGGAGAAGACGCTGACGTGCGACACCCCGTACCGTTCCGCCGCCGCCGGGTTCACCCGGGCGCGGGCCACCGACTCCGGCCGCACCGGCAGGTACGGAAACTCCAGCCCGCAGCCGGCGACCCGGGGCGCGGGGCCGACGTGGTCGTCGGCGGCCAGCCCGGCGATCTCCAGCAACGGCTCCGGATCCAGCTCCGGCCCGAGGGTCGGGGTGCCACCGGTCAACGTCGCCCCGGACGCGGTCACCTCGATCGGCAGCACACCGGCCCCGCATTCCTGGGTGACCTGCCCCACACCGAACATCCCCCGCCGGCACGCGGTGACCGCCGCGCCGACGCTGGGGTGCCCGGCGAACGGCAACTCCTCCACCGGGGTGAAGATCCTGGCGCGGTAGGTGGCGCCGACCTGGGTCGGCGGCAGCACGAACACCGTCTCGGAAAGGTTGAACTCCAGCGCGAGCGCCTGCATCTGCTCGGTGGCCAGCGCCTCCGCGCCGAACACCACCGCCAGCGGGTTGCCGGCGAAGGGGCGATCGGTGAAGACGTCCACGATCTCGTAGGCCAAGGTCGACATGTTGATAAACAGTAGGCGCTTAGGCTGGTGCGCGTGAGCACGCCGACCCGGGTCTACATCGCCCGTCTCGCCGGAGTCGCCGTCTTCGACCCGAACGGTGACCAGGTGGGGCGGGTCCGTGACGCCGTGGCACGGCTCCGGGCGACCAAGCGTCCCCCGGAGGTGGTGGGGCTGGTCGCCGAGATGCCGATGCGTCGTCGGATCTTCCTGTCCATCAACCGGATCACCTCCATCGACGCGGACGCCGTCGTGCTCGGCTCCGGCACCCTCAACCTGCGCCGGTTCGAGAAGCGACCGAACGAGCTGCTGGTGCTCCAGGAACTGCTCGACCGGCGGGTGCAACTGGACCCGGGCGGCCAGCCGGGCGCGGTCGTGGACGTCGCCATGGAGTGCACCAGGGGTGGCGAATGGTCACTGACCCGCGTCGCCGTCCGCGAGCAGACCGGTCGGCTCAGCCGCCGCGGCCACCTGCACCAGGTCGAGTGGGACCGGGTGCGCGGGCTCAGCGGCATCGCCGACAACCGGGGTACGGCGAACCTGCTCGCCGTACTGGAGGACATGCGCCCCGCCGACCTGGCCAACGCGTTGCAGGACCTGCCCGACGCGCGGCGCAACGAGGTCGCGGCCGCGTTGAACGACGAGCGACTGGCCGACGTGCTCAGCGAACTGCCCGAACACGACCAGGTGGAGATCCTCGCCGCCCTCGACCGGGAGCGGGCCGCCGACGTCCTGGAGGAGATGGACCCGGACGACGCCGCGGACCTGCTCAACGAACTGCCCCCACCCGAGCAGGACGTGCTGCTGGACCTGATGGAGCCGGACGAGGCCGACCCGGTACGTCAGCTGCTGAAGTACACCCCCGGCACGGCGGGCAGTGTGATGACCTCGGAGCCGGTCATCCTGCCGCCGGACGCCACCGTCGCCGAGGCACTGGCCCGGATCCGGGAGCCCCAGCTCTCCCCCGCCGTCGCCGCGCAGGTCTTCGTGACCCGGGCGCCGCAGAACACCCCGACCGGCCGCTACCTGGGCATGGTGCACTTCCAGGCGCTGCTGCGCGAACCGCCGGCCGACCTGCTGGGCAAGGTGGTGGTCAACGACATCGACCCACTTCGTCCCACCACCCCGCTGCCGGAGATCACCCGTCGGATGGCCACCTACGACCTGGTCGCCATGCCGGTGATCGACCGCAACAATCGGCTGGTCGGCGCCGTGACTGTCGACGACGTGCTGGACCACTCGCTACCCCGCGACTGGCGGGACCGTGACGCGCTGACCGCCTCGGGCAGCACCGACACCGCGCTGGACGGCACAGATGGCTGACCAGCGGCGGACGGAGCGTCTCGACCAGCCACGCGAGCCCCGGGGTGTCAAGCTGCCCCGGTTCGACGCGGAGGCGTTCGGCCGGTGGTCCGAGGGCATCGCCCGGGGCATGGGCACGGCGAACTTCATCGTCGTGATGACCGTGGTGATCACGATCTGGTTCGTCTGGAACACCCTCGCCCCGGCGGACCTGCGCTTCGACCCGTACACCTTCACCTTCCTGACCCTGGTGCTGTCGTTGCAGGCCAGTTACGCGGCCCCGCTGATCCTGCTGGCCCAGAACCGGCAGGCCGACCGGGACCGGGTGGCCCTGGAGGAGGACCGGCGGCGGGCCACCGCGCAGAAGGCGGACACCGAGTACCTGGCCCGGGAGATCGCGGCCCTGCGGATCGCCCTGGGTGAGGTCGCCACCCGCGACTTCCTCCGCTCCGAGCTGGCCCGGCTGGCCGAGGAGCTGGACGAGATGGGCCAACGCCGGCAGCGCCTGGAGCGCCGCCAACAGGAGAAGGACAACCGGCAGGAGCGGCGTGCGCACCGCCCGAACGACGGTGTCGGCCTGGACGAACCCCGCGACGACCTGGACGGCGACCTCACCCGGGACGCCCGGCCGGACGGCACCGCCCCGCGCCGGTCGGAGGGCTGACCAACGGGTCATCGATTGGCTCACACCGCCCCGGGCAGCGGCGGCAACGGATGCCCCTCGACGTAGCATTGCGGGCATGTCAGCACCCGTGAGCACCGTCGAGGACGCGATCCAGGCCGCCCTGGCCACCGTCAACGACCCGGAGATCCGCCGGCCCATCACCGAGCTGGGCATGGTCCGCTCCGCCACGATCGGCGCCAGCGGTGTCGTACGCGTCGAACTGCTGCTCACCGTCGCCGGCTGCCCGCTGAAGGACAAGCTGCGGACCGACATCACCGCCGCCGTCGCCGCGGTGCCCGGCGTCACCGGCGTGGAGATCGACTTCGGTGTGATGACCCCGGAGCAGCGGCAGTCGTTGCAGTCGCAGCTGCGTGGCGGCGGCGCCACCGAGGAGCCCGTCATCCCGTTCGCCCAGCCCGGCTCGCGCACCCGCGTGTACGCGGTGGCCAGCGGCAAGGGTGGCGTCGGCAAGTCCAGCGTGACTGTCAACCTGGCGGCGGCGCTCGCCGCCCGGGGGCTCTCCGTCGGGGTGGTCGACGCGGACATCTACGGCCACTCGGTGCCCCGGATGCTCGGTGCGGACGGCCGACCCACCCGGGTCGAAGACATGATCATGCCGCCGCAGTCGCACGGCGTGAAGGTCATCTCCATCGGCATGTTCACCTCCGGCAACGCCGCCGTCGTGTGGCGCGGCCCGATGCTGCACCGGGCGCTGCAGCAGTTCCTGGCCGACGTCTACTGGGGCGACCTGGACGTGCTCCTGCTCGACCTGCCGCCGGGCACCGGTGACGTGGCCATCTCGTTGGCCCAGCTGCTGCCCAACTCGGAGATCCTGATCGTCACCACCCCGCAGACCGCCGCCGCCGAGGTGGCGGAACGAGCCGGGGCGATCGCCCTGCAGACCCACCAGCGGGTGGTCGGCGTCATCGAGAACATGTCCTGGCTGGAGCTGCCGGACGGTTCCCGGATGGAGATCTTCGGCGCCGGCGGTGGTGCGGCGGTGTCCGAGTCGCTGAGCCGGACCATCGGCGCGCAGGTGCCGCTGCTCGGTCAGATTCCGCTGGACACCCGGGTCCGCGAGGCCGGCGACGCCGGCAACCCGGTCGTGCTGGCCGAGCCGGAGTCCCCGGCCGCGCAGGCACTCGGCGCGATCGCCGACCGGCTCGCCGTGCGCCGCGAGTCGCTGCTCGGCAAGCCCCTCGGCCTCAAGCCCGCCGGTCGCTGACCAACAACGACCACCGCCAGCCCGTCGGCCGCTGTTGGCCGGCGGGCTGAGTCGTCTCCACGGACATGGCCAGCGGGGCAGCCGGCGGCGGGCGGCCGGCGGGCCGGGGGCGGGCCGGGGGCGCACATGATCGACTCGGGTTTCCGGAAGTCGCGGTATCCGGCGCCGGTTGACGGGCCGACTTCCGGAAAACCGAGTGATCAGAGCAGCCGTCCGGCCCGGGCGGACATCAGCCGGCCGAGCCCTGGCAGCGCGGGTACCAGCCGGTCAGGTGGCGTCGTCGTAGCTGACGCGGGGGGCCGGCGCGGAGGGGCTGCTGGTGGCCGTGCCGGAGCGGGCCCCGTCGGACCGCAGGTCGGCGGCGTTGGCCACGTCCTTCAGGTCGTCGTGTACGCCGCTGACGTCCGCGCGCAGGTTGTCGTAAACGCCCTGCAGCGGCTTGCGGATGGCCGCCTCGTCCTCCTCGCTGAGGAGGTGCTTGCGGATGAACGCCTTCGGGTGCAGGTCTTCCAGCTGGATGTCGGTGCCCAGCTCACGGCTCAGGTCGCCGGTGGCGTTGCGGGCCATGTTGCGCAGGTTGCGCACCAACCGCAGGCCGTCGGTGATCACGGCGGGGAGCCGGTCGCCGAAGATCAACAGCGCCAGGAGCAGCAGCGCACCGATCTCCCACCAGTTCAGGTTGTCGAGCATCCCGCGGGCCTCCTCACGGCGTCAGCAGCAAGACTACGCACGCCAGACGGCTTTCGGGCAAGGGGTACACCGCTGTTCACTTCGCATCCGCGGCGAGAGTTACCGAGGTGTTCTGCCGGGCGGAGCCCCGCCGATACTCGACCGTCACGACCGATCCCGGCGCGTACTTGCGGACCAACGCGGTCAGGTCCGTCGGCTCGGTCATCGGCCGTCCGTTGATCTTGAGGATCACGTCGCCGACCTTCAAGCCGGCACCGTCCGCTGGCCCGGACGGCTCCACCTCGGCCAGCCGCAGGCCACCCCCGACGACCCCGGTCGGGCCGTCCGCCCGGGCGCCGATCACCGTACGGCGGGCCTTGCCGGTGCCGATGATGTCCTGGGTCACCCGCTTGGCCTGGTTGATCGGGATGGCGAAGGCGAGCCCGATGTTGCCCGCCTCCTGCCCCTCGGCGACGAGCGACTTGATGGTGGAGTTCACCCCGACCACCCGGCCCGCGCCGTCGACGAGTGGGCCGCCCGAGTTGCCGTGGTTGACGGCGGCGTCGGTCTGGATGGCGGCGTAGTAACGCACCGGCCCGCCCGGCTCGCCGGCCTGCATAGTCCGGTCCAGGGCGCTCACGATGCCGGCGGTCACCGTGTTGGCCAGCGACAACGGCGAACCGATGGCGAGCACGGGGTCGCCGACCGCCAGCGCGTCGGAGTCGCCGAACTCGACGGGCCGCAACCCGGGACGACTCACCTTGATCACGGCGATGTCCGACTCCGCGTCCTGCCCCACGATGGTCGCCGGCGCGGTGCTGCCGTCGTTGAAGACCACCGAGGCCTTGCCGGTGCCGCCGGCCACCACGTGGTCGTTCGTGATCACATGGCCGTCGGCGGTCGCGATGAACCCGGAGCCCTCACTGGTCCCGCCGAGGCTGCTCACCCGTACGGTCACGACGCTGGGCAGGACCCGTTCGGCGACCCCGGCCAGCGACTCCGGTTTGCGCTGCGCCAGTGCCGGCGCCTCGGCGGGCGCAGCACCGAGAACCGCGGCACCGGCGCCGCCGCGCACCGCGAACGCGTAGCCCAGCGCACCGCCGAGGGTGCCGGCCAGGAGCGCGGTGATCACGGGAATGAGCAGCAACTGGCGCACCGTCGGCCGGCCCGGCGCATCGGGGTCGGTGACCGGCTCGGGCTCGGTGCCGGGGGCGACCATTCCGGGCACCACCACAGCTGTCGGTGCCGCCGGGTCGCGCCACGGGTCGGCGAGGGCGTCGGACCACCAGGGCGACGCGTCGGCCGGGTTGGGCCCGCCCGCAGCCGGTGCCGGCCAGCCCGGTGCCGGTCCGACCGAGGACGCCGGCACCGCAGAAGACGCCGGCCAACCCGAAGCCGGTCCAGCCGAGGACGCCGGCCCCACGGGAGCCGGTGACCAGCCCGGTGCCGGCCCCACGGGAGCCGCCGGCCAGCCCGGTGCCGGCCCCACGGGAGCCGCCGGCCAGCCCGGTGCCGGCCCACCTCCGGGCGAGGCGAGGGGCGCGCGGTCAGCCCCCGGCATGGTCGGCCCCACCGGCGGGGCTCCTGCCCCGGGCGGTCGCGCCGGATCCGGAGTCTCACCGCCCCGGCGCCAGTCCCAGCCGTCGGTCACGTCGGTGCCTCCCAGTCCGTCCCCGGATCCCGCGCCGCGTCGCCCGGCCACGGGCCGGTCTGGTCGCGGCTGACGGGATACCGCCTCCAGGATTGCACGGATGGGCGCGGTGCAGTCAGCGGTTGCCCCGGTGATCGCTTCCGGCGGAGGCGCGGCTGCGCCCCACGACGGTCGCCTCTACGCTCACAGTGCCAACCCGCCCCCGCACCACGCACCGCCCCCGGAGGTGCCCCATCGCCACGGTCGCCGGTTCCGGCAGTTCGACGACGCACGCTCAGCAGTTCGCGGAGTCGTACGTCACCGAGGATCTCGTCCTGCGTACCGCCCGCAGCCTGGCCCGGGAAGTGGGCCTCGACGCGGTCACCCCCGGCGCGGGAGCGGCGTTGCGGCTGCTGGCCGCCGCCGGCAATGCCCGTGCGGTGGTGGAGATCGGCACCGGAACCGGGGTGAGCGGTGTCTGGTTGCTACGCGGCATGCGTGCCGACGGCGTGCTCACCACGATCGACGTCGAGGTGGAGCACCAGCGGATCGCCCGGCGCATCTTCGCCGAGGCGGGCTTCGCGGCCGGGCGTACGCGGATCATCACCGGTCGCGCGCTGGACGTGCTGCCCCGGCTCGCCGACGGCGCGTACGACCTGGTCTTCGTGGACGCGGAGGCGACCGGCTTCCACGCCTGCGTGGAGGCGGCGCTGCGGCTGTTGCGGCCGGGGGGCGTGCTGGCGCTCAACGGCGTGCTGGCGAGCGACCGGATCGGCGACCCGGCCGCCCGGGACGCGGAGACGGTGACGGTTCGCGAGACGATCAAGGCAGTCCGGGAGTCGGAGCACTGGATCCCCGCGTTGCTTCCGGTCGGGCACGGGCTGCTCGCCGCGGTGAAGTGCTGACCCAGGCCCGCGCCGGATCGAGCCGGGTCTCCACCCCACGCCCTAGGGCCTGTTTCATAAGAACTGGCCGGCCTGCGGCGGGCCCGGACGACGACCGGCGGCGTTGCGGTTTCGTCCGGATACGACACCGGTATCCGGA
>NZ_JAGPXU010000025.1:0-97899 GCF_018070385.1 Micromonospora sp. C97 | reverse complement strand
CCCGTGCGGCCCGCGCGCCAGGGGTGTCAGGCAGTCGCCCGCTTCGGCAGCTTCCATCCCGGGCGGGGGAAGTGGCAGGTGTATCCGTTGGGGTACGTCTGCAGGTAGTTCTGGTGCTCCGGCTCGGCCTCCCAGAAGTCTCCTGCCGCGGTGACCTCGGTGACGACCTTGCCGGGCCACAGGCCCGAGGCGTCGACATCGGCGATCGTGTCCTCGGCGACCCGCTTCTGCTCGTCGCTGGTGTAGAAGATCGCCGAGCGGTAACTGAGGCCGATGTCGTTACCCTGGCGGTTCTTCGTCGACGGGTCGTGGATCTGGAAGAAGAACTCGAGCAGCGCGCGGAAGTCGGTCTTGTCGGTGTCGTAGACGACCTCGATGGACTCCGCGTGGGTGCCGTGGTTGCGGTAGGTGGCGTTCGGGACGTCGCCGCCGCTGTACCCGACGCGCGTCGACACGACGCCGGGCTGGCGGCGGAACAACTCCTCCATGCCCCAGAAGCAGCCGCCGGCGAGGATTGCCTTCTCGGTGTTCACATCGTCTCCTTGGCTGATGTCGTGCCCGTGTTGGTGTCACTCGTGAACAGGGTGCGGTATTCGCCGTACCCAGCGTTTTCCAGGTCGTCGCGGTGGATGAACCGCAGCGACGCCGAGTTGATGCAGTAACGCAGTCCGCCCTCCTCGGGGGGACCGTCATTGAAGACGTGGCCGAGGTGGCTGTTTCCGTGCAACGAGCGGGCCTCGGTCCGGATCATTCCGTGGCTCGAGTCTTGGCGCTCCACGACGTTCGTCCTGGCGATCGGCCTGGTGAAGCTCGGCCAGCCGGAGTTGCTGTCGTACTTGTCGACGGACGCGAACAGCGGCTCGCCGGACACGACGTCGACGTAGATGCCGGGCTCATGGTTGTCCCAGTAGGCGTTGGCGAACGGTCGCTCGGTGCCGTCCTGCTGGGTTACCCGGTACTGCTCCGGGTTGAGCCGCGAAACGGCCTCCGGGTTCCTGTGGTACTGGGTCTGCTGGTGCACAGCTCTCCCTTCGTGGCCTCAGCTGCGGAGCCAGGCGGAGCGCACCTGGACTCGCAGGTACAGACAATCTCCGGGCCGGCCGTATTCCCGCAGCCGTCGTCACACCTGGACGCCAAAGTCCAAGCAGAAGTCCATCCTCGCCCGAAGAGGTCTCGCTATAACGGTCCTGAACTGCAATTACTGCGGCTGCGGCGATGACTGGACGGTCGCATACTGGACTTGACAGACCACTTTTGCCATGGCTAGGTTCGGGACGGCCGACGAGCTGGCCGACTCGCCCGTCGGCATCGAGGTCGACAGGCGTTCCCGCCGACACCCCACCGCACTCCGGTCGCTACCGGTCGGCGTGGTGTGGCACGGCGCCGAGGCGTGGCGCCGCCGGTGTTGGGAACGAACAGTGCTTCTCGTGGCAGTGCGGCGAGGGCGGAATCCAGGAGGTATCTGATGAAGGCGATCGTGGTGACCGACGAGGCCGCCGGAACGGCCGGAATGACGTTGGTGGACCGGCCTGCGCCGGAACCTGCCATCAACGACGTCGTTGTCCAGGTTCACGCGTCGGGATTTGTGCCGACCGAGCTGACGTGGCCCTCGACCTGGACCGATCGCCTCGGTCGGGACCGGACGCCGTCGGTACCCGGGCACGAACTGGCCGGAGTGGTCAGCGCACTCGGGTACGGCACGACGGGGCTGTCAGTGGGGCAGCGGGTCTTCGGCCTCACTGACTGGAGCCGAGACGGCACCCTGGCGGAGTACGTGGCGGTCGAGGCGCGCAACCTCGCACCGCTGCCCGGCGACGTCGACTTCACGGTGGGCGCGAGCCTGCCGATCTCTGGCCTGACCGCTTGGCAGGGACTCTTCGAGCACGGCCGCCTCCGGGCGGGGCAGAGCGTCCTCGTGCACGGCGCGGCCGGCGCTGTCGGTTCGATGGTGACGCAGCTCGCCCATGAGTTCGGCGCCTACGTCATCGGTACCGGGCGCGCCGCCGACCGGCAGCGGGCGCTCGACTTCGGCGCGCAGGAGTTCGTCGACCTCGAGAACGACGTCCTGGAAGACGTCGGTGGAATCGATCTGGTTTTCGACGTCATCGGCGGTGACATCGGAAAGCGGTCGGCAGGCCTGATTCGCGCCGGCGGAAGCCTGGTGTCCGTCGTCGGGCCGCCCGAGGTGCGACCCGCGGACGCCCTGACGATCGACTTCGTCGTGACGTCTGATCGCGCCCAACTGGGTGAAATCGTCCAGCGGGTACGGGACGGGCGACTGCTGACGAACATCGGCAAGGTCGCGGACCTCGACGACGCCGTCGCCGCCCTCAACCCGACCGAACGGGCCACCGGCAAGACGATCATCCGCGTTCGCTCGTAAGGACTCGGGGGAGAGCGGTCGGGGCGCGTTCAGGCGTGCCGACGGGTGCTCAGTGCCCTCGCTGGCCGGGGTGTGACCGGAATGTCGGGTCCAGCACGTCGGCGTACTCGGGATGAGCATCAACGAACGCTGCCGCGAACGGACACGTCACGGCAGCGGTCTTTCCCTGCCCGCGCAGCTCGTCGAGGACGCCGCCGAGAAGCCTGCTCGCCACTCCCTTCCCCCGGAACTCGGGGAACACGGATGTCGCCGACAGGATGACGCGGTCCCCGGCCGTGCTGTAGACGAGCCCTGCCGCTGTCCGGCCCCCCACCGTGGCCTCGTAGATGCCGTCCGCGCTGTTGTTGGTGATGACGAAGTCCTCCGCGTCAACCGGGCCGGCGGGCGGCAGGGTCGAGTCCTGCTCGGCGCTGGTCAACGCGATCATGTCTTCGGCGTTGTTCGCCACACTGTCTCCTGAATCCCGCTTCATCGCGATTGTTCGAATCTCGTGCTCAGACCCGCGGCAGCGGGAGGCTGACCACGAGCGATCCACGCAGGTCTACCAGGGCCCGCGCGGTAGTGCGTACCAGGCGCATGACGACGTCCCCGCAGCCGGGGCAGCGGGCCACCAGGCCGGGCGCCCGGTCGAAGACGCGCATCGCGGCCAGCGGACGGGTCATCCGGCAGCCGGCGCAGGTGAGGTCGGCAACGGTGAGGTCGGCCCCCATGATCTCGCCGAGCGGGCCGGCGAGGGCGTTACCGTCCACCCAGTGTGGGTCGTCTGCTCCGACGGTGGTGGTCGACATGATCATCCTTTGGTGGGTCCGAAGCGTTCGGTGCGGATGGTCGCCGGGTTGTGGCCGATGGTGACGAGAAGGTCGGCCACGGTCTCGACGAATCCGGTGGGCCCGCAGACGAACGCGACGGCGTCGGCGTCGTGGGGCCACGCGACGCGGGCCAGGGTGTCCGCGTCCAGTCGTCGAGGTGGGGCCGGCCAGCCGGCGGGCGCCACCCGGGTGTAGACGTGGGTGACGGCGACAAGACCGCCTCCTGCGGCTTCTGCACTCGCGAGATCAGCCGTGAACAGCGCGTCCGACGGGGACCGGGTCGAGTAGAGCAGCCTGGTCGGAGCCGTCGCCGCCCGCACCATCGACATCAGCGGCGCCACGCCGGATCCGCCGCCGATCAACAACGCCGGGCGCGGATCGGTGGGTCGGCGCACGAACCAGCCGCCGAGCGGCCCACGGATCTCAAGCTGGTCACCCGGTTCCGCGGCATCGACGAGGTACGGCGAGACCTCACCGTCGGCCACCGTCTGAACTGTCACCTCAAACCGGTCGGCCAGCGGGGCGGATGAGATCGAGTAGCTGCGCTGCGCCGTGTAACCGTCGGGAGCCGTCAACCGGACGTCGACGTGCTGGCCCGGCACGTGACCCACCCAGCCGTCGACGTCGAGGACCACCGTCCGCGCCGTCGCGGTCTCCGCCCTGGTGCCCGCGACGGTCGCCGGCCGCCAGGTCAGTCCGCCAGGTAGCGTTGCTCGCGCCACGGGTCACCGTAGTTGTGGTAGCCGGCCGTCTCCCAGAACCCAGGCTCATCGTCGTGACGTAGTTCCAGGGCGCGCAGCCACTTCGCGCTCTTCCAGAAGTACAGGTGCGGAACGAGGAGGCGGGCCGGACCGCCGTGCACCGCAGTCAGCGGCTCGCCGTCGAACTCGTACGCCACCCAGGCCTGGCCGTCGAGAAGGTCCTCAAGCGGAATGTTCGTGGTGTAGCCGCCGTAGGAGTGGGCGACGACGTACTCGGCCGAGGATTCGACATCGGCCAGCAACGTGTCCACCGAGACGCCCCGCCAGCGCGTGCCGAGCTTCGACCAGTGCGTGACGCAGTGGATGTCGACGGTTGTCTCGTCGGCAGGAAGGGCGGTGAACTCCGCCCATGACCACGTGCTCCGCTCGCCGATCTCGGTGATGACGGCGAGCTCCCACGTGTCGAGCCCGATGCGGGGCGTGGGCCCCGCCGACAGCACCGGAAAGTCGTCAGTGCGGTACTGGCCGGGCGGAAGATCGGTGTCGTCGCGTCGGCGGCCACCGAAACCGCGTGAAATCACTGCCATGCGCCCCTCCCAGAGCAGCGGCCGCATGATCGCGACATCAGTAATTGGACCATCTCGTCCATGGTAAGCCGATGTGCTGGCTGGCGGCAAACGTTGCTCACCGTCGGCGAGTGCGCCCAGCAGCGATTGCCGTCCGACACGGCGGCGCAGGTGGTCCGACGGGCCTCGCCGCACTGGCGACTTGATGGACCAGACCGTCCATGTGCTCGCGGCCGGTCGGCAGAAGAAGTCAAGCGGCGGCGGGGGTGCGCGGAATGCTCGCACCAGGGACGACGCCGGCCGATCAGGATTCCTCTCTGCTGCCCAACTGGCGCTGCGCCCGCTCGGCGATCTCGCCGGAGGCCCTGCCCATCATCGACCTGGCCCGGCCGAAGGCCGCCACACCGAACCGGCTGGCGACGCCCACACCCTCCGCCCCGGTCTCCAGAACCTTCTCTCCCATCCCGGTTCCGGTGTCGAGGACCTTGTCGCGTACCTCGGTCCCCGTTTCGAGGACCTTGTCACGCACTTCCACGGCGGCGTCCAGCCACCGCCTGGCATCCCACGACCGTCGGTCGCGTTCGAGGCCGAGCCGCCCGTGAAAGTCGACGACGGTGGTCGCCACGTGGTTGGTCGAGTGCACCACGGCACGGGATGTGCTCGGGTTCAGCAGCACCTTCGCGTTGGCGGTGCCGGCGGCAGCGTCCATCCGGGACAACAGGCGCGAGGTGCTGCGCGAGATGAGGTCGAGGCGGTTGCGGCGGGCGGCCCGGATGGCGACGCGATGCTCCTCCAGCTCTCCCGGGGACGTGTCCAGCACTCGGTCGAGTTCGAGCACGGCGACCGCGTCCTGGAGTTGGAAGCAGCGGGCCAAAACGGCGAGCCACTCCTGAACCTTGCTCTCGGCCTCCTTGGCCGTCTTGGCCAGGTCGCCAACCTTGGTCTGGGTCTCCAGCTTCTCGGCGATGGCGTCGAGCTGCCGCAACGCGTACACCTGGGTCCGGGCCAGCGGCACCGGCGTGGCCTGCACCTTCGACCAGGTGACCTCGGAGACCCGGCCCACCTGCTCGCGGATGGTCAGGGCTTCGTCGATGACGAACTCCACCCCGATCATGTCCGCCACCACGGCGTCGGTCTGCGCGCGCAGCACGGCGTCGACCTTCGCGTCGATCACGGCGAGATAGTCGGTGATCTCCTCCATGGTCTGTTGCATCGCGAGCTGCGCCATGAGTCCGGCGGCGCCGGTCAGGATCGCCGGGTTGGTCAGCATCGCGCTGGGGGTCCGAACCACTTCGAGCAGACCGGTGATCTTGCCGTGGTCGGTCAGTACGGCCCGGCTGACACCGCTCTCCGAGCCCGTCATGAGGTTGTACTTCTTCATCGCCTCGGCGGACTCCGCGGTCAACCGGACCCAGCGGCCGGAATGGTCGGCGATCTCGGCGCCGCCCTTGGCGATGGTGGATCCGGTACGGAGGGTGGAGCTGAGTCGCTGCAGCCCGAGGTCTTTCGACGGCAGTCGCTCCGCGGTGAGGAAACGATCGACAGCCGCCGGATGCCCGATGACCGCCAGGCCATCGCCGTCGCTGATCAGTTGGATGGCGTTGTCCACCGTCGGCTCCTTGAGGCGTGGCACGGATTGGCCTCACGCTACCGCCGGCGTCGTCGGCCTCACCATGGTCCGCTCGTCTCGATGATCTCGGGATCGGAGGATGTCGTACCGCCGCCCGTCCGGTGGCCAGTTCGTTCAGCGGCGGTGAAGGTGGCGCAGTGAAGAGGTGCGCGGTGCGTTTTTCGTGGGCGGGATCGCCTGCGACTTTCCCTCCGTTCGTGCCGCGTCTGCATGTTGCGGATCGCATGTTGAACGCCGACGACCGCCGGTCAATTCTGGGCGCGGCATTGCGGCCATTTGTCCGCAGTGGGAACCCGCGCCGATGGTTCACCAAGTGGGACGGGCGTCAGGGTGAAGGCGAAGGCAGGAATATGACCGCTTAGGGTGATTCACCATAGCCGGCCATGATCGTGGTGATATCAGATTAGACGTGGCCGTACGCGGGATTGACCAGGTGCCCGGGTGGTCACAGCGCAGTCCGGCAGCCGTCGCGGGTCGTTGACGGTCGTAGCCCGAGACCGGCAGGTCGCGGGCGATGTAGGGGTTTCCGGGATATTGTTCCGCGCTTCTGGCCACCGGTCCTTTTCTGCGGCTTGTGAGGTGATGTCGGAAAGAACCTGCACCGCGACGCCAACTGTTGGAATGGGAGTGGCTGGCATCGGTATGTTTCGACATTCGGCGGTGCTTCGGTATAGTGCGATCAATTCCCCTTGAGTGTGCCGGAAGGCGTCTGGTCTGCGTGATGACACCTGGGCTGGAAAGCGCATCATTGAGCCCGCGCTTCGTTGGGCGGCGACCACAGTTGGCGCGTATCGGGAGAGCCCAGGCGACTGTGCTGAGCCGACGGTGGCAAATGGTGTGCGAGGTGGTCGGAGAGCCGGGCATCGGCAAGACCCGGTTCGTCCACGAGGCTCTGCAGCGGTGCGGGCCCACCATCCCCTGGGCCGTCGGGACCTGTTCGCCGGACGAACGAGGAGTTCCGTTCCACGTGTTCCGACACGCCTTCACCGAGGGGCAGTCACTTCGCCACGAGGTGCGTGCCGGGCAGCCCACCGAGGCGACCTGGGCGGAGTCGGTCGCGGCGGTGCCGGCCGCGCCGGCGCGGGCGTCGGACGCCCGGCGGTTCCGGACGTACCAGCTGGCCCGCCGGCTGATCGGTCTGGCCGCCCGGGACGGTCTCGTGCTGGTCCTCGACGACCTGCACTGGGCGGATGCCTCCTCCACCGGTCTGATCGCCCACCTGCTGCGATACCCGGTGCCCGCCCCGCTGCTGCTCGTCCTGGTCTACCGACCGCGGCAGATGGCGACGCCGATGCCTTTCGGGCCACCGGTTCCCGCCGAGCACGCCGACGCGGAACCGACGTCACACGATCGGATCGAACTGCACCCGCTCAGCGTCGCCGAGGTCGGGCTCCTGCACCCCCACGTCGACCAGGTGGAGCTGCGCGCCCGGTACGACCTGAGCGGTGGCAACCCCGGTTACCTCGCGGTGCTGCCCAGCGGCCCCACCTCGACCAGCGCGGACCCGATCCGGGAAGCACAGGGCGCCCGGCTGGCCGACGCGGCGGTGGCCGTGCTGCGCCGCGAGTGGGTGGACCTGCCCCCCGTCGAGCTGACCTGCCTGCGGGCCGGGGCGATCGTCGACGCGCCCTTCACCACGGACCTGCTCGCCGAGGTCGCGCAGGTCCCGCCGCCAGTGGCGGTCGAGGCCAGCTGGCGGTTGGCCCGGCTGGACCTGATCCGCCGCGTACCCGGAACGGGACGGTTCGCCTTCCGACACCCGGTGCTGCGGATGGCGGTCGCTCAGGACACCGACCCGGCGTGGCAGGTGAAGGCGTGTGTGCGCGCGCTCACCGCGCTCGTCGAACTGGGCGCGCCACCAACGGACCGGGCCCGCTACGCGGAACGCCTGCTCTCCCTGCCGAACGGTGGCTGGGTCGACCGCTGCGTCACCGTGCTCTGCCGGGCCGCGCAGGAGGTCCGGCGCGAGACGCCGGACCTGGCCATCCGCTGGCTGCGGCTGGCGCTGTGTGCGTTACGGCCGACGGCCGGGCTCACCCAACGTCGTCAGGACGTGTCGCTCGCGCTGGCCCAGATCACCGGGGAGGCGGGCGATCTGGCCGAGAGCAGGGCCCTGCTCCAGGAGATCGTGCCGCTGTTCCCCGTCGACGCGGACGGGCGGCGGGCGCGGGCGGTGGCTCTCTGGGCGCGGGTGGAACGTCTGCTCGGCAACTATGCGGAGGCGGCGGCCATCAGTCGGCGGGAACTGGCCGCCCTGCCAGCCGGTGCCGGACCCGCCGGCGGTTACCGACTCGCCACCGAGATCGGCGTCGCCGGCATCCTGGCCGGGCACCCCGTGACCGGGCTGCCCGACATGCTCAGTGGAGACCTCGGCGGTTCCGGAGCGGACCGGGCCAGCCTGCTGGCCGTCAGCAGTCTGGCCGCCGCCCACGACGGCGCGCTCGACGACGCCCGGGGCCTGCTCGATGCCGGTGCCCGGATCGTCGACGCGCTGCCGGACCGGGACATGCGCGACCACCCCGACTGCTTCACCGCGCTCGGTCTGAGCGAGCTGTACCTCGAACGGCAGGCCGATGCCGCACGACACCTCGACCGCGGGCTGACGCTCGTCCGCGCCTCGCACCGCGACGACGGGCTGTGCCAGCTGCTGCTCGGACGTAGCCAGGTGGCCTACCACGGCGGGCAGCTGACCACCGCCATCGCACTGGCCACCGAGGCCGGCATCGTTGCCCGGCGCATCGGCAGTCACCACCTGCTGAGCTTCGCCCTGGCGTTCGAGGCCGAGGCGACGGCGTGGCGGGGTGGGCTTCGGGACGACGACCGGGCGGTGGCGCTGGCCCGAAGCGCCGTCGGCATCGCCACCGACCTCAGCACCTGGTGTGGTCGTACCGCCGCGACGGCGTTGGCGACCGCGGCGCTGCTGTCGGGTGATCCGGCGACCTGTGCCGAGCTGGTGCTCTCGGCCGGCGGCGACAGCCGACTCAGCCGGCTCCAGACGTCCCTGCGGCCCCGGTGGTACGAACTGCTGTGCGCCGCCGCGCTCGCCGCCGGCGAGATGGCCGACGCCGAGCGGCAGGCGCGGCTGGCAATGGCCGAGGCGGACCAGGTGGGTCTGCGTGGGCAGCGGGGCTTCGCCGAGTCGGCGTACGGCGAGGTGCTGCTCGCCCGCGGCGAGTTCCGGGCGGCGTTGCCGCACCTGCAGACCGCTGCCGACCTGTTCCGTACCGGCGGCATGGTGCTGCGGCGCAGCCTTGCGCTGGCCTCCCTGGCCCGGGCGGCGGAAGCCGCCGACCAGACCGGCCTGGCGGCGCGGGCCCGCCGCCGGGCGTTGGAACTGGCCGGGTGGTGCGCAACGGAACGGGTCGGCCTGCGACTGGCCCGTCCGGTCGGTCCGCGCGAGGTCGCCGCCCTGACCGACCGGGAGTGGCACATCGCCCGGCTGGCGGCGACCGGGGCCACCAGCCGACTGATCGGTCGGCAGCTGAACATCAGCCCCCGCACGGTGGAGGCGCACCTGACCCGCATCTACCGCAAGGCGGGCGTCGCCTCCCGATCGGCTCTGGTCGCCTGGGTCGCTCGGCTCGATGACACCGATCGGTGACCACGACCCGGGCCGGATGACGTCGTTTCGTGCAACGTCGACAGGCCGGGCAGCACGAGGCAGCGCCGCCGCCGTCGTAGCCCGACAGCCGCTCACATACTCGACTGCATCCGGTGCGATTCCCGTGCGCCGGTGGTGGATGGAGGACGAGATGCTGCGCAGAAGGTCCGTCAGGAACCCGCGTACCCTCGCCGCGCCGGTGCCGGCGATCCCGTTCGCCGCCGCCACGGTGGCGCTGCTGGTGCTGACCGGCTGTGGTGGCGAGCCGGTGGACGCGGCCACCCCGGCGCCCCACGGCTCGGCCGCGTTCGGTCGGGACCGGGCCGCGCTGGTGCTCACCGCCTTCGACCAGGCAGACTCGGCCGCCTCGGTGGCCGGTGACGTCGAGGCGCTGCGGACCCAGGAGGTGTCGCCCTCGCTGGACCTCAGCATCGCCGCGGTGCGGCGGGCCGAGTACAACCAGCGTCCGCAACCGTCCTTTCAGCACATCAACCCGGCCTTCGCGGTGCCACCCGGCGAACCGTCCTGTTTCCTCGCCACCGCCACGCTGCGGCTGACCGGATCGGAGCTGGCTCCCACCGATGTGAGCCAGTTCGTGCGCGGTGCCGATGGCCAGTGGAAGCTCAGCCACAACGTTCAGGTCACCCAACCCTCGCTGGTGGTGGCCCGCAGCCTTGACGGCCGACCGGCCACCGCGGGCGGCGCCGCCCTGGACGAGACCAGTCGCCGGGCCCTCGCCGCCGAGGTGTTCGCCCGCAGCATCGGGTCCACGACGGGCAACCGTTCCCTCGTCGCGTCGAGTCCGCTGCTCGACGGCCAGTTCGCCGGCGGTTGGGAGGTGTACGGGCAGCAGCTCGCCGGTGTCGGCGGGGCGGTGCGACGGACGATGGACCGGGCCGAGTGGTCCGACTGCGCGGTCGCCGTGCCGACCGGCACGCTCACCTTTCTGACGATCCACGCCACCGACACGCTGCGTCCGGCGCCGGGCGGCCCGGCGACCGTCCGACTGGAGCCGCAGAGCCCGGACCTGATCGCCACCGGTCATCGCACGGCGGTCAGCGGAAAGTCGATCCGGGTCTCCCGGGTGGAGACCTTCGCGCTGCTCGTGCCGGCGCAGACCGTCGGCACCTCGGTGCTGGGGCTCAACGACACCGCGTTGACAGTCACCGCCGGCTGACCCCGCCGCCCCGCTGCCACGGCACCGGCGACGGCAGAAACCGGTGGCATCGCTCGGATCGGGGCGCGCCGGACCGCGACGATGGCAGCAGCCGTGATCAGAGCGGGCCCCGCTCGGTCCGGTCACCAGGCCCGGGAGGAACCCAGATGTGGCGTCCGCGCTTCCGAACGGACTACGTGCCGGTGCGGCTGCCCGACGGCCCGCTGGTGGTGCTGGGGGAGACCCGCAGCCTGCTCATCGACGACCCGGTCGCCGCGGACCTGGCGGACCAGCTCGACGGTGCCGCGCCGCTGGCCGACGTGGTGGCCCGGTTGGCCACCCGGCACCCGGTCGCCGCCGTCGCCGCGGCCCTCGCCCGGCTGCGCGACCACGGCCTGCTGGTGTCCGGTCCGACGCACACCACGCCGGCCGAGGCCGCAGGCTGGGACGCCCGGGGTGTCCCGCCCGACGCCGCACGACGGTGGATGGCCGGGGGAGCGGTCACCATCGTGGACCTGGGCGCGCCCCGGGTGGCCGAGACCGCCGACGCCCTGCGCGCCCTCGGGCTCGCCCCGACGGTCGTCGGGCCGGACGCGCCGGACCCCGGCGCGGCCACCGACCAGGTGTTGGTGCTGCCGTCGTCGATGCTCGACCCGCGGCTGGCGCTGATCAACGACCGGCACCTCGCCGCCGGTCGCGCGTGGACCCTGGCCCGGCCACACGGCAACGTCGTCTTCCTCGGCCCGCACCTCGTGCCGGGCCGCACCGGCTGCTGGGCCTGCCTGCGGCAACGCTGGCAGGAGAACGAGCAGGTGAACGCCTTCCTCGACGGGCAGGACCTGGCCGGTCCGCTGCCGCAGCCCGGCCGTGCGGTCCTGCCCGGTCTGGCCACCATGGCGGCCGGGCTGCTCGCCGCCGAACTCGCGGTGCTCGCCGTCCGGGGCGCGTCGCCCCGCCTCACCGGCCGGATGGTCGCCCTGGACACCCGGGACCTGAGCACGGAGAGCCACCAACTGGTACGCCAGCCGCAGTGCCCCGCCTGCGGCGACCCGGACCTCGTCCGCAAGGCCGATGCGCGGATCGACCTGCCACCGAGCGGCGCCCAGCCCAGCCGGACCGTCGACTCCCGCACCGGGCAACCCGCCGAGGCGTACGCCGCGCTCGTCCACCACGTCAGCCGGTACCTGGGCGTGGTCAGCCGGCTGACCCCGCTGGAGGCGACCGACAACGGCGTCACCCACACCTACTCGGCCGGGCACAACTTCGCCCAGCCCCGCCAGCTCGCCGCGTTGCGCCGCAACCTGCGCGGGCAGAGCGGCGGCAAGGGCCGGACCGACCTGCAGGCCCGGATGAGCGCGCTCGGGGAGGCGGTGGAGCGCTACTGCGGGGTGTGGCGCGGCGACCGGCCCGTACACCGGGCGACCTACCGGCAGCTCGGCCCGGAACGCGCGGTGCACCTGCGGGAGCTGCTGCTGTTCTCGGAACGCCAGTACGCCGACCGGGAGCGGCTCAACCGCGACCTGGGGCACCTGCACCGTGTTCCCCGCCCGCTGCCCGACGAGGTGGAGCTGGACTGGACCACGGGTTGGTCGCTGACCCGTCAGACACCGCGCGAGCTGCCCGCAGCGCACTGCTGGTACGGGCATCCGGAGCTGACCGGGCTGGGGGTGTGCTCGGCCGACTCGAACGGCTGCGCGGCCGGCGGCAACCTGTCCGACGCGATCCTGCAGGGCTTCTGCGAACTCGTGGAGCGAGACAGCGTGGCCCTGTGGTGGTACCACCGCTCCCGGATGCCCGGGGTGGACCTGACCTCGTTCGCCGACCCGTGGACGGCCGCCTGCGTCGACCATCACGCCACCGCCCTCGGCCGCGAACTGTGGGCCCTCGACCTGACCGCCGACCTGGGCGTACCCACGTTCGCGGCGGTGTCCCGTCGCGTCGACCGGGGGCCGGAGGACGTCCTGGTCGGCTTCGGCGCGCACCTGGACGCGCGGGTCGCGCTGACCCGGGCGCTGACCGAGGTGAACCAGTTCCTGCCCGCCGTCGCCGGCCCCGGGCGCAACCGGTACGGCGTCGACGACCCGGACACCGCGCGCTGGTTCGGCACCGTACGGGTGGCCGAGCAGCAGTGGCTGGCCCCGGATCCCAGCCGGCCGCCGCGCACCGCGGCGGACCACCCGCCGCTGACCACCGGCGACGTCGGGGACGACGTGCGGTGGTGCGTACGCCGGGCCGAGCAGGCCGGCCTGGAGGTGATCGTCGTCGACCAGTCCCGACCGGACGTCGATCTGGCGGTGGTGAAAGTCGTCGTTCCGGGCCTGCGGCACTTCTGGCGTCGACTCGGTCCCGGCCGGCTGTGGGACGTGCCGGCCCACCTTGCCCGGAGCCCACTGGCCGTCGACGAGACGTCGGCCAATCCGCTGAACGTCTTCTTCTAGCCGGTGATCCCGGGCCCACCGGGACCGCGGGAAGGATGTGGGGATGACCACCGTCATGGACCCGGTCGGTCGGCGACCGTCATGAGCGGCTCCGTCGGCGGTCCGCCGATACAGGAGTCGTACCGGCTGCGCCGTGACGCGGAGCTGCGGATCGGTGCGGACGGCGCGCTGACGCTGCGGCAGACCCGTTTCCAGCTCAGCCTGGAGCAACCGGGCATGGGCCGGCGGGCGCTGCTGCTGCGGCTCGCCGCCGACTGGGTCAACGACGTCGAGGTCGGTCGGCTGATCAGCGGCCTGGAGGGGGAGAACCGGGTGTTGCCCGCGCAGCTGCTGCTGCGCCGGTTGCTCGCCCACTCCTGGTTGGAGCGCCGCGTCCAGGTCGACGATCGGCCGCTGCTCGACCTGGTGCCCACCGGCCTGGGCCGGGGCAGTCTGCCGGAGACGCGCCCGCACACCCCGGGGGTCCGCTACCGGCTCTCCCGCTTCGCCACCCTCCAGCACGACCGGGACATGCTGGTGGCCGCGTCGGCGCTGAGCACCCTCGTCGTCGGCTGCGCCGACGCCGCCCTCGGCGCGGTGCTGGCCGCCGCCGCGCCGGGCGTCGGACCCGACGTGGTGGCCCGTACGCTCGGCGTGCCGCCGGATGTCGCCGGCCGGGTGCTCGACGAGTTGACCACCGCCCGGGTCCTGGTCACCGACGCCGAGTTCGAGGCGGAATGCGACGAGGCGCCGCTGGCCTACTGGTCGCCGGAGGAGCTGCGGCTGCACCACCGCTCCCGCGCCGGCCGGCACGCGCTGCCGGTGGGCGGCACCTACCGGATGCGGGAGCGCTTCACCCCGCAACCGCTGCGCCGCCCGTACGACGGGAGTCGGGCGGTCGAGCTGCCGCTGCCGGACCTGGCGACGATCGCCAAGGAGGAACCCTCGTTCAGTCAGGTCGTCGCGGACCGGCGCAGCGTGCGCGAACACGACGACGCGGCACCGCTGCCGCTGGAACGGCTGGCGGAGTTCCTGTACCGGTCGCAGCACACCACCGCCGTCGGCGAGGCCGGCGGGCAGGAGGTCGGCCACCGGCCCTACCCGGGTGGTGGGGGCGTCTACGAACTGGAGATCTATCCGCTGGTGGCGCGCTGCGCCGGGCTCGATCCCGGGCTCTACCACTACGACCCGGTGGGGCACCGGCTGGAGCCGGTCGCCGCCTGGGGGACGGCCGCCGACCGGCTGCTGGCGTACGCCCGGGCGTCCGGGGCCCTGCCCCGGCCGCCGCAGACGGTCCTGGTCGTCACCGCCCGCGTGCAGCGGCTCATGTGGAAGTACGAAGGGATGAGCTACGCCATGATTCTCAAGGACGCGGGTGTGCTGACCCAGCAGATGTATCTCGTCGCCACCGCCATGGGGCTGGCGCCGTGCGCCCTCGGCGCCGGGGACTCGCAGGCCTTCGCCGAGCTGTCCGGGCTCGACCCGCTGGTCGAGCCCAGCGTGGCCGACTTCCTGCTCGGCTCGCGTCGCGCCACCGGCCCGGCCGCCGGGGAGGGCCGGCCATGAAGTTCCGGCGGCAGGCGCTGCGCCAGTTGGAGGCGCCCGAGCAACTGGACCGGGCGGTCCGGCTGACCACGGTGCCGAACTGGCTGGCCACCACCGCTCTGGTCATCGTCGTGGTCGCCGCGGGTGTCTGGTCGGTACGCACTGTGGTGCCCCGGACCGTCGAGGCGGCCGGGGTGCTGATCCACTCGAACGGGATCTCCGCGCTCGACGCGCTCGACGCCGGCCAGGTGACCAAGGTGTGGGCGGCACCGCACCAGCGGGTGCCGAAGGGCACGCCTCTCTACAGCCTGCGCACGGCCGACGGCAAGGTACGGGTGGAGACGGCGCCGGGTGACGCGTACGTCGTCGCCTGGCTGGTCTCCGAAGGCGAGATCGTCACCCCCGGGACTCACCTGGCCGACCTGGAACGGCTCGACGCCGCCGGGGACGCGTTGCAGGCCGTCGTCTACGCCCCCGCCGTCGCCGCGCCGCTGCTGCAACCCGGCGTCTCCGTCGAGGTGGCCGCCGCGGCCGCGCCGCGCAACGTGTTCGGCACCCTGGCCGGCCAGGTCACCACTGTCGGTGCCTTCCCGGAGACCGAGGCCTCGCTGCGCGCCTTTCTGGGCACCGGGCCGGACGTCCGGCGACTGCTCGCCCGCGGCAGCGTGGTACGGGTGACGGTGGCCCTGGAACCGGACCCGGCGGCCCCGGGCGGCCTGCGCTGGACCAAGTCCCCACCGCCGTTCCAGCTCAACTCGGCCAGCGAGGTCACCGCCTGGTTCACAGTGGACCGGGAGCACCCGATCGACTGGTTGCTGCGGCGATGAGCGCGCCGACGACAGCCGCCAGCGGCACACCGCAGCTGCCCAGGATCCGGCGTCGCCGGGTCCGCACGCCCGCCCTGATCCAGATGGAGGCGGTGGAGTGCGGTGCCGCCGCGCTGGGAATCCTGCTCGCGCACCACGGTCGGCACGTGCCCCTGGAGGAGCTGCGCCGGGTGTGCGGGGTCAGCCGGGACGGCTCCACCGCGGCCACCGTGCTCAAGGGGGCCCGCCGGTACGGGATGGTGGCCAAGGGTTTCCAGATGGACCTGGCCGGCTTGGCCACCGTGGCGCTGCCGGCGGTGCTGTTCTGGCGGTTCGAGCACTTCGTGGTGCTGGAAGGGCTCGGCCGTAAGGTCCACATCAACGATCCGGCCACCGGCCCCCGCGCGGTGAGCTGGGAGGAGTTCGACGGCGCCTTCACCGGCATCGTGCTCACCATGGAGCCTGGCCCGCAGTTCCAGCCCGGCGGCACCCGCTACCGGCTGGTGCGGGCGCTGGCGCAGCGGTGGCGCGGCCCGGGTTCGGCGATCGCGCAGATGCTGCTGCTGGGCCTGCTGATCGCCGTGGTCGGTCTGACCATCCCGGTGATGGCCAAGGTCTTCGTCGACCGGGTGCTGCTGCAGGAGGATCGGGCCGCCTTCGCCGGCCTGGTGGCGGCGGTGGCGGTGGCCACCGTGCTGACCTTCCTGGCCAGCCTGCTGCAGCAACGCCTGACCGTACGCGCGGAGACGGCGCTCGCCCTCGCCAGCGCCGCCAGGTTCTTCCGACATCTGCTGCGGCTGCCGCCGACCTTCTTCGACCAGCGGCAGGCCGCCGACCTCAGCCAGCGGGTCCGCGGCAACGAGGTGGTCGCCGAGGTGCTCACCCGCCGGACGGCCACCACCGTGGTGGACACCGGCCTGGTGCTGGCGTACGGGGCTCTGCTCTGCCAGTACGACCTGCTGCTCGGACTGTGCGCGGTGGTCCTCGCCGGGCTGAACGTCAGCGTGCTGCGCTACGTCGCCTCGACCCGGTCCACCGCCGTCGTCGGCCTGCAGGCGGACCGCAGCAAGCTGGTCACCACCGTGTACACCACGGTTCAGATGATCGAAACGGTGAAGGCCGGCGGCGAGGAGGAACGGGCGGTGGCCCGGTTCGCCGCGCGCCATGCCACCGTCGCCACCCGTCAGCAACGGCTGGGGGTGCCCACCGCGGTGCTCTCGGTCCTGCCGGCGCTGCTCGCCTCGGCGACCACGGCGGTGCTGTTGGGGTTGGGCAGCCGGCAGGTGGTGGCCGAGTCGATGAGCGTCGGTGTGCTGGTCGGCATGCAGAGCCTGGCGGCGGCGATGAACCGCCCGCTGGGCAATCTGACCGCGCTGGGTTCCCGGTTGCAGGACATGAGCGCCGACCTCAACCGGCTGCGTGACGTGGAGCGCTACCCACTGCCCACGGTCCAGGACCGACCCGCCGGTCCGGTGGCCCCGATGGAGGGGCACCTGCGCATCGACGGGGTCACCTTCGGCTACAACCCGTTGGGCCGTCCACTGCTGGAGAACTTCAGCCTGGACCTGCCGCCGGGCGCCCGGGTGGCGCTCGTCGGGCGGTCGGGCAGCGGCAAGTCGACGGTCGGCAGGCTGGTCGCCGGGCTCTACCGGCCCTGGACCGGGCGGGTCACGGTGGACGGTCTGGAGCGGGCCGCCGCCGACGACGGTCTCTGGGCGGCCACCGTCGCCATGGTGGACCAGGACCAACGCCTGTTCGAGGGGACGGTGCGGGACAACGTCACCATGTGGGACCTCACTGTCGCCGACGACGACGTCGTCACCGCGCTGACCGACGCGTGCCTCTACGACGAGGTTGCGGCCCGCCCAGGTGGTCTCGGCAGCCCGGTGCGGGAGAACGCCCGCAACTTCTCGGGTGGGCAGCGGCAGCGGCTGGAGATCGCCCGAGCGCTCGTGCGCAACCCCCGGGTGCTGGTGCTGGACGAGGCCACCAGCGCGCTGGACGCCGAGACCGAACGCCGGATCGACCTGCACCTGCGTCGGCGCGGGGCCACCTGCCTGATCGTGGCCCACCGCCTGTCCACGGTCCGCGACTGCGACCTGATCGTCGTGCTGGACGGCGGCCGGGAAGTGGAGCGCGGCACCCACGAGCAGCTCGTCGCCCAGGACGGGGCGTACGCGCGCCTCGTCCGCGACCACTGACCACGACGATCCGAGGAGACGCTGATGAGTGGCGCGGTGGAGGATGCCCCGGCCGGTGGCCTGAGCGCTTTCTGCTCGGACGGCGTACGCCAGGTGTGTCGCCTGGACGGCCCGGCGGCGGGCTGGCTGATCACCGGCGGTGAGGCCGACCTCTTCGCGGTACGCCGGGCCGGGATGAGCCCCTCGCGTCGGCACCACGTGGCCCGGCTGCCGGCGGGTGGCCTGGTGCCGACGTCCACCGCGATCGGTGCGTGGCAGTTGATCCTGGTGCCGTTGCCCGGAACGGAGCTGCGCGGGTTGTCCCGACGTCACCTGTCGGTGCTGGAACGGCATGTTCGCCTCGGCCGGGTGGCGGACGAGGGGGCGTCGCTGCGGGCGCGGGTCGCCGCGACGGAGCTGGTGGCGGCGGTGGATCTGGTGCTGGTCGCCGTCGCTGACGCGCTGCGTCGCGGGCAGGCGCCCCGGCAGGCGTCCACCCTCCAGGGACGCGAGATCATTTCGTTGGCGCAGGGGAGTGCTGTCACCTCCACCGGCGGGGCGTGGTGGCTGCGCAGCGCCGGTGGGCAACTGCGACGCAACGACGGTGGTCCGGCGGAGATGTCGGGGGAGCGGGAGCTGCTGCTGGTCGCCGAGCGGGACTGGGTGGTGGCCGAGTCGGCGTGCGCGGTGGAGAGCCACGGCAGCTGGGACCTGCTGGTCAACGGTCAGCTCCGGTCGGCGGTGGACCAGCATGTGGCCCGGTTGCTGCGAATGGTGGAGATCCGGATCGAGGAGGCCGACGCGGCGGTGCTGGGTGCCGTGCATCGGCGTCGGGAGGCCGACGCCGCGGTGCTCGCCGCGGCGGCCCGCCGGTCGATCGGGGTGATCGGCGCCGGCGGTGCGGGCGGTGTGGTTCCGCTTCCCGACGGCGAGGCCGGCTTCGACCGGTACGGACGGGCGGCCTCGGTGCTCCGGGTGGTCACCGAGGGGATGGGCAGCCCGATCAACGAGCCGGCCGACCGCAGCCGTGCGCCGCTGGACGACCGGGCGGCGGTGCACGCGGTGACCCGCGCGTCCAGCCTGTTCCTGCGGGAGGTGCGGCTGCCGGAGCGGTGGTGGCGGCGGGACCTGGGGCCGCTGGTGGGGTGGCGGCCCGGCGACGACCCGCAGCGCGCGGTCGCGGTGCCGCTGGTGTTCCGCCGTGGCCGCTACCACCACGTCGACCCGGACACCAGGGCGTACGGCCCGGTCGACGCGACGGTGGCCGCCACGTTCGCCGCGGAGGCCACCGAGGTGCAGGCGCCGCTGCCGTCGACCGCTCGGATGCGCCACCTGCTTCGGGCCGGGCTGGTCGGTGCGTCCGGCGACGTACGGGGACTGGTGTTCGCCGCCACCTGCGTGGCGGTGCTGGGCCTGGGCGTGCCGCTGGCCACCGGCGAGGTGCTCGGTCAACTGGCCCGGCAGGGCGAGGTGACCGGCCTTGTCGGTTTCCTCGCGCTGATGCTCAGCGCCGCGGTGGTCGCGGGGCTGGTGGGTGTGGTGCAGAACCTGCGTCTGCTGCGGTTGGACGGCCGGATGCAGTCGGGGGCGCAGCTGGCGATCTGGGACCGGCTGATGCGGCTACCGGCCCGGTTCTTCGCCGGTCGCAGCAGCGGCGAGATCGCCAACTCGATGCTGGGGATCTCGTTCGTCGGTGAGGCGTTGAGCGCGTTGCTGCCGCAGCTCGTCACGGCGGCGGCGACAGTCGCGGTGACCCTCGGAATGCTCCTGGTGGTCGAGCCGGTGCTCGGGCTCTGGGCAGCGGGGATCGTCGCCGTCACCATGCTGACCTTCGGCGGGTTCGCCGTGTTGATCGTCCACCAGCAACGGTCCGCGCTGCCGGCCGAGCACCGGGCGGCGGCGATGACCAACCAACTGCTCGGCGGCATCGTCAAGATCAAACTGGCGGCCGCCGAAACCCGTGCCCACGCGCGCTGGTCGGAGGTGGCCGCGACGGCCCGAGCGGCGCTGCAACGGGTCCGGCAGAGTCAGGCGGGCCTGGTCGCCTTCGGCACCGTGCTGCCGGTCGCCGGTCAACTGGTCCTGTTCGCCGTGCTGATGGGGCCGCTCGCCGGCCGGGTCGCGCCGGCCGACTTCTTCATCCTCAACGTCGGCTTCGCGATGCTGCTGGGCGGGCTGCTGGTGCTGGTGTCGGCCGGGGTCGAAGTGATCGCGGCGGTGCCCCGGCTGGGCAGCCTGCGGGAGATCCTGCGCGCTGACCCCGAGGCGCGGCCGGACCGGGTGGACCCGGGCGAGTTGCGCGGCGAGATCGCGCTGCGCCGGCTCACCTTCGCCTACCAGCCGGACGAGCCGCCGGTGCTCGTCGACATCGACCTGCACATCCGCCCGGGTGAGTTCGTCGCCATCGTCGGGCCGAGCGGCTGCGGGAAGTCCACACTGCTGCGGTTACTGCTCGGTTTTGAACGCCAGCAGCAGGGCGCCGTGCTCTACGACGGGCAGGACCTCTCCGAACTCGACGTGCACGCGGTCCGCAGGCAGTGTGGAGTGGTCCTGCAGGACGGTCAGCTCTTCGCCGGTTCGGTACGCGACAACATCTGCGGCGCCGGCAGCTTCGGACTCGACCAGGTCTGGGAGGCGGCGCGAATGGCCGGCCTCGCCGACGACCTGGAGGCGCTGCCGATGGGGATGAGCACGATGGTGCCGTTCGGCGGCGGGACGCTCTCCGTCGGGCAACGTCAGCGGGTGCTGATCGCCCGCGCGCTGGCCCCGCTACCCCGGATCATCTTCCTCGACGAGGCGACGAGCGCCCTCGACAACCGCACCCAGGAGGTGGTCAGCCGCAGCACCGCGGCGCTGGCCGCGACCCGGGTGGTCATCGCCCACCGGTTGTCCACGGTCCGCGCGGCGGACACCATAGTGGTCCTCGAAGCGGGGCGGATCGTCCAGCGGGGCACCTTCGACGAGTTGATGGGCGACAAGGACGGGCTGTTCCACCGGTTGGCGCGGCGGCAACTGCTCACCGAACCGGAACGCTCCCCCGCGGTGCCGGAGAGCCGACAGGCGGACGGTCAGCCCGCGACCGGCTGACGGTCCGGTCAGCCGTTGTCGATGACGGTGCTGTCCTCCAGGCACACGTCCGCGTCGAGGTGGTTCTCCAGCAGTTCGGCGATGTGTGCCTCCGACTGGTTCTCCACCGCCAGTCGGAACGCCTCGGTGAGCACGTTGACCACGCCCTGGGTGAGCAACAGGGTCTCCCGGTCGAGATCGGCCCAGGACGACCGGGCGTCGCTGCGTACCAGCTCCGGAGCGAGGGTCAGCAGCCGGGCGGTGACGGCGGCGACCAGCTCGTCGGCGACCGGTCGGAGGCTGTCCAGCACCTCGCTGAGGGTCTGCAGTGCCGGTACCGTGCCCACCCGTACCCGGTGCAGGTCCAGGGCGGCGCGCAGCGGACGCGGCCGGACGGTGCGGACGGTGCCGTCGGTGGTCCGGCCGATCACGCCGTGCCGGGTCAACGCGTGGGCCAACGCGGGACGGTCGGCGGTCAGCCGTTGCAGCATCGCGGTGAGCCCGTCGGGCGCGTCGTCACTGGCCCGGACCCCGAGCATCGCCTCGATGGACACCAGGTTGAAACCCTGTCGTTGCAGGGCCAGGATCGCGTCCAGCCGGCGGACGTGGGTGTCGTCGTAGAGCGCGGCCCGACCGCGGCGCACCGGCGGGGGCAGCAGCCGCCGGGCCTGGTGGGCTCGGATGTTGCGCGGCGACATCCCCACCTTGCGGGCCAGCTCCTCCACGCTGTACCCGACCGGAGCGCCGGACGTCGTCGTCAGCTCGTCGATGGTCACGGTGGCCTCCGGCAGCACTCGGTGACGGAACACGGCAACCCCGTCGAACCGCTGTCACGCTGGGCGGTCCGCCGCTCGCAGCGTAAGTGCGGGCACCGGGCGGGTGAAAGGCGAGGAATTACTACTTGTCCACAGTGGTGACAATCATTAGGATCACCATCCGCCGCAACTCGCTGATTCCCAATTACCCGGCTTTCGCCGCAGCGCGACCTTTTCGCGGCCACATTCGGTGAAATTCCCGCTCGCTGAGCCGACCGGATCCACCGGTGACCCACGATGAAGCGAAACCGGCGGCCCGGACCCTCCCGCGCTGCCTGTCGCCGCCATCGGCGGCCGACCATCGAAGGGAGCAGGGTGTGACACCTGTCGATCGAGCGGTCTTCGTGGCCGCGTACAGCCGGCTGGTCGCCGACGTCTGGGCCGACCCGGCCAAGGAGCAGGCGCTCGACCGCGACCCGCGCGGCTTCCTCGCCGGCTACGGGCTCCAACTGTCCGAGGACGTGCAGGTCCGGGTCGTCCGGGACATCACCGACGCCGATCCGGACCTGGAGGTGCAGGTCGAGTCCTGGCAACAGGCCGGCAGCACCGGCACGTTCGTGCTCTTCGTGCCGTCGCTGCTGCCGGTGGCTCAGGCGGAATTGGCCGAGGACGAACTGGACAGCGTCGTCGCCGGCCTGGACCCCAGTTGCGCCTGCTGCTGCCCGTGCTGCTGCACCTGACACCGAAGTCTGCCGCCCATTCTCCGCCACGGCAGATTCTGATGGCAGACAGCCGAGAAACATTGATTGTCGAAGCTCGATCTTCGTAGCGTTCTCGCCACGACGATCACACCCCGTCTTGCAGCCACCCGAGGAAAGGACCGAACGATGAGCAACGACGAACAGGAATATGGCGCGAGGTTCGTGACCAAATACTCGGAACTGGTCACCGCAGTGTGGCGCAGCGACGAGGAACTGCAGCGCCTGCTCGCCGACCCGACCGGCTACGCGACCGCGGCCGGCCTGCCGGTCACCCCCGGCGCCCGGGTCGAGGTCGACCGCGCCCAGCCCGCCACCCTCTACACCAAGGACCAGATCGTCGCCGACTGGGCCGGCACGCCCGGCCTGCACATCCTGCACGTGCCCGAGGTGCCGCTGGTCGACCTCAACGAGCTCACCGAGGCCGAGCTGGAGACGGTCGCCGGCGGCGTGGCCCCCATCGCCGACAACAACGTCAACATCATCGCCGTCCTCATCCTCTGAGTTCCCCACCCCCCGCCGGGAGCCTCGATGACTGACACGACCGAGACCATCGCCTTCCGATCCGGCACCTACCGGACGGCCACCGTGGAGCAGACCTGGGAGCGGGTCGGACACCTGCTCGACCGGTTCCGGATCACCCGGGTCGCCGACATCACCCGGCTCGACGAGATCGGCCTACCGGTGCACGTCGCCTACCGGCCGGTGGGAGCCACCATGGCGGTGAGCGTCGGCACCGGCGCCACGGCGATGCAGGCCCGGGTCAGCGCGGTCATGGAGAGCATCGAGTCCTGGCATGCCGAGAACCTCCGGCCGGGGACCGTCGTCCGGTCCCCGGCCGAGGCGCTCGACCTGCCCTACGACGTCCGGTGGCTGCACCTGGCGGAACGGTCACCAGTGACCCCCGCCGTCGAACTCGACTGGGTGGCCGGCCGTGGGCTGGTGACCGGGGCGCACTGCCTGGTGCCGCGCGCCACCATCGAACTGGACTTCACCATCCGGCGTGGCTGGGACCGCGCCCTGTTCACCCCCAGCAGCAACGGGCTGGCCACCGGGAACACCTTCGCCGAGGCCAGCCTGCACGCCCTGCTGGAGGTCGTCGAACGCGACTGCATCGCCCCGTACTGCACCGCGCCGCTGGCCGAGCGCACCTACGCCGACCCGGGCACCGCCACCAACGCGATGACCCGCACGGTGCACGACGCGCTGGTACGCGCCGGTTGCTGGGTGGAGGTCTGCGACATCACCAACGCCGTCGACGTGCCCTGCTACGCCGCCTCGATCTGGTCGGAGGACCTGCCGGTCACCTTCGGCGGCTTCGGCTGCCACGTGGACCCGGAGATCGCCGTCGGTCGAGCCATGGCGGAGGCGGCACAGTCGCGCCTCGTCATGGTCTCCGGAGCCCGCGACGACATCGACGCCACCGCGTACCACGATGTCGGCGCGCCGCCGGTGCCGCCGCCCACCGTCGACCGGCCAGTCCGGCCGGTCCGCCGGAATCCACCACCGGCCGGGGACGTGACCCAGGTGCTGCGCGAGCTGGCGTCCCGGGTGCAGCGGGTCACCGGCGTCGAGCCGTTCAGCGTCGACCTGACCCACGACGACATCGGCATCGCGGTGAGCAAGGTGTTCGCCCCCGGCCTGCGGATGTTCGACGAGCGGGCGCTGAGTACCCGACCGGGGGTGCCCCGTGACTGACGTCGTCTTCATCGGCCCGAGCCTGCCCGCCGACGAGGTCGGTCGGCTGCTGCCCGACGCGGTGGTGCTGCCCCCCGTCGCGCACGGCGACCTGCTCCGCCTGGACGTCGCCCCCGGCGACCGGGTCCTCGTCATCGACGGGTTCTTCCTGCAACACCCGCCGGTCCGCCACCGGGAGATCCTCGACCTGCTCGACCGTGGCGTGACAGTGGCCGGCGCGGCCAGCATGGGCGCACTGCGCGCCGCCGAGCTGTGGCCGTTCGGCATGCGTGGCGTGGGCGAGGTCTTCCAGCTCTACCGCGGCGGGGTCGTCACGGGCGACGACGAGGTGGCCGTGGTGCACGGCCCCGCCGAGGACGGCCACCGCGCCCTGAGCGTTCCGCTGGTGAACATCCGGGTCGCGCTGCGCCGCGCCGTCGCGGCGGGCGTGCTCAGCGACACCGAGGCGGTGCTGCTGCTGAACATCGGCCGGGACCTGCCCTTCCGCCGACGGTCGTACCGGGCGCTGGAGCGCAGCGCGCCACCCGAGGCGAAAGACGTGGTGGACCGGTTCCTCACATGGCACCGGCAGGACCCCAGCGACGCCAAGGGCGCCGACGCGCGGCTGCTGCTGTCGATGGCGGCGGACAACGCCCCCGAGTTGTGCCCGGCGCACCCCGGCGACCAACCGATCGACAACCTGCACACCCGCTTTCTCGACAGCTGGCGCTCCCGGTTCGCCGGCGAATCGGTCGGCGGTCACTGGACCAGCGACCGGGAGGCCGCCGCGGTACTGATGCTGCTGCATCCCGAGTCGCCGACCTGGCACCGGCGGGGAGTGCTGGCCGGGCTGGCCGAGGTCGACATCACCGACCCGGCGGTCGAGGAACGCGCCAGCGAGGTGGCCCGCCGACGCGGGCTGACCGGTGCCCCGGCGAGCGGGTGGGACTGGTTGACCGACCGGGAACGGGATCTCGACGACCGCGAGGCGGTGCTGCGGGTGCTGGTGCGCGCGTTCGGCACCACGCCATACCGCAGCCTGGCGCTGTGGATGGTCGCGGCGCCGCTGCGTACCCCCGCGTTGCTCACCGCGGCGCGGCAGGTCGCGGCAACCGCGGCGTCGCTGAACGAGACGCTCGTCCCGCGGACCACGGGGCGTCGCCGCCCGGGTGGGCGGCTGCACTTCCGCACCGAGATCGTCGACGCGTGCTTCGCCCGGCTGTGGGGCTGTGCCGTCGACGAGCTGGAAGCGGCGGCGTGGGACCGGGGCTTCGTCGACCTCGCGGCGTTCCGGTACGCCGCCGAACCGTTGGTCGCGTACGTCAAGGCGTTCGGTTCCCCGCGACTGCCCACCGTGGGCACGCGGGCGCAGGAGGGCACCCTGGCCGGTCCAGCGGCCCGGGTCGGCTGAGGAGGCGTCGATGAGCGGCACGGTGAAGGCGGCACTGATCTACCCCCCGCTGACCGATCCCACCTCGGGATACCACTCCCTGAACTACCTCGACTCGTACGCCCGGGCCCAGGGGCACCAGCCGGCGGAGATCATCGACGCCAACATCGAGGCGTTCCACCACTCGTACACCCCGTCGGCGTACGACTGGCTGCGGCGGGAACTGTCCCGGCTCTCGATCGACGACCTCAGCGGCCCGGACGCGCTGATGGCCCGGGCCAACCAGCTCGGCCTGCCCGACCCGGATCCGGAGCGGCTGCGTCGGTCGATCGGCGTGCTGCAGGATCCGACCCTGTTCTACGACTACCGGCACTACCAGGACGCCGTCGAGGGCGTGATCTCCTGGATGGACGCGCTCGGCTCGGTCGGGTTTCCCGGGCAGTTCCACGCCGGCTTCCGGCTTCACCCACCGCCGATGATCTCGATCGGTTCGGTGGCCGCGCTGACCGACGAGGCGCTGCTCGCCCGGCTCAACCGGCCCTTCCTGCCGTACTACGAGGACGTGCTGATTCCCCGGCTCGCCGCGGGCGGGCACCAGGTGATCGGCATCAGCGCCACCTACCAGTGGCAGCTGCCGTTCGCGCTGTGGATCGCCCGACTCGTCCGGCAGGCCTGCCCGGACGTCTTCCTCATCGCGGGGGGCACGGAGATCTCCGACGTCTGGAAGTGCGCCAGCAAACCCGAGTACGTCTTCCAGGTGCTCGCCGACTTCGACGCGATAGTGGTCGGCGAGGGGGAGAGCGCGTACACGGAGATCCTGGACGCGGTGGCGGCCGGCACCCTGCCGGCCGGGCACCCCAACGTCCGGCTGCACCCCAAGTACGGCCGCCAACGTCACCTGCCGCTGCGCTACGAACGCCTGGCGCAGGTGCCGGTGCCGGACTTCTCCGGCCTGCCCTGGGACCTCTACCTCAGCCCGGAGCGGTTCGTCTACTACTCGCCGACCCGGGGCTGCTACTGGAACAAGTGCACGTTCTGCGACTACGGACTGAACACCGACGGCCCCACCAGCCCATGGCGGCAGGACACGGTGGCCACCATGGTCGCGGACGTCACCGAGTTGTCGAAGTTCGCCAAGTTCATCTACTTCTCGGTCGACGTGCTCGCCCCCGCGACCATCCTGCGCTTCGCCGAGCAGGTCGTCGAGCGAGGGCTGGACTTCCGCTGGGGCGCTGAGATCCGGCTGGAGAAGTACTGGTCCGACGAGCGCTGCGAACTGCTGCGGCGCAGCGGCTGCGTGGCCATCTCGGTCGGCTTCGAGTCCGGTAACCAACGCATCCTCGACCTGATCGACAAGGGCACCAAACCCGAACAGGTACGCCGCACCATGACCGCGATGACCAAGGCCAACATCGGCGTGCAGATGATGGGCTTCACCGGTTTCCCCACCGAGACCCGCGAAGAGGCGCTGGACAGCGTCACCTTCCTGCGCGACAACCCGGACCTGTGGACCCTCGGCGGGCTCGGTGACTTCATGCTGACCCCGGGCGCCATCGTCGCCAAGGAACCCGAACGGTTCGGCATCACCAACGTGCGGCCGGTGGAAGGCTCCGACATCGTCCGGATGCTCAAGTACGACGAGCCGGTGACCGAGGCGGCCCAGGCCGAGGTCGCCCAGGCCAAGGCGGGCCTGAACCCGGGGCACTACCACCGCCCGTGGCTGGGCAGCACCGACACCCCGCACACGTTCTTCTACCACGACCGGTACGGCACTGCGGTGCGTGGCGTCCTCGCCAACGACCGGGTCCGGCACGACACCGACGACCAGACCGAGTTCCTCGCCAACGGCTCCTTCGTCGACCGCGACGACGAACAGGTCTGGGAGGCGTACCGGCGGATCCGCTCCGACGAGCAGGACGGCGTCCCCGGCGAGCTGCCGGCCGACCGGCACCTGTTCCGCCGGATCGACGGTCAGGTGTTCGCACTCAACCGCAGCAGCCGGCTGTTCCTGGACCTCTTCAGCGCGCCGCTCACCCTCGCCGAGGCGCAGCGTCGGCTCTGGATCGTCGAACCGACAGTCGCGGACCGGGTCTGGCGCACCTTCATCGGGCAGCGGCTGATCCGCCGGCATCGGCTCCCCGCCGAGCCGGCGCGGTGAGCTGACCGCCCGGCCGGTCGTCGTCCGGCTGGACACCGGCTGCGGGTGGCGGCCCGGCCTGCCCACCCGCTCGGCCCCCGCACGCGTCAGCCCGCGTGGCGCTCGAACAGAACGTCGGCGTCCTTCCAGCACTCGTGCGCCTTCGGAGGCGCGAGAGCCCGCGCCTGCCGGAACTGGTCCTTGGTCATGCCGCTGCTCCGGGCCTGGTAGGCGTCGAGGGCCAGTTGACGGCGTGGGGGATCGGAGTCGGGGGTCGCGTAGAACTTCCCGTCCCGCAGAAGGGCCTTCACCGCATCCGGTCCCATCCCCAGCTCCTCACAGATCGCGGCGCGGCTCATCCCCTCCTCCTGAAGGGCGACCGCTCGCCGGCAGCGCTCAAGCCGTGCGGCACGTGTCGCGGCGTTCGCGTCGGGGTTGGTGGTGCGGGGTGCGGGTGAACCGGGCTTCCTGGGCCGCTGGAGCCGTGGATCGGTTGGCCCGCCGACCAGGACATTCGGCACCGGCCGTGCCTCACCGATGATCCACGACGAGAAGACGTCGTGCAGGTTGCCGAGGTCCGCCGAGGTCACCCCGACGAGGCGGATTCCCGTGCGGGCCGCGAGTTCGATCTTCCGCGTCATCTTGTGCGCGTAGGCCGGCTCGTCCGGGAGACCCCAGGCCTCGACGTAGGTGCCGTCGTCGAGCAGCCAGTCGGCCCGCAGGCCCGTGGTGTTGAGGTCGGGATCATAGGGCCAGTAGGGCTCGACCTCGTGGGCGATGCCGTTCACGGTCAGGAAGTCGTCGATGTGCCGCTCCAGGAGGGACCGGCACAGGTGGCCGTCCGAGGCGACGGTGACGGTGCCACGGGCCAACTGCACACCGTCTCCGAGCAGCCCCGCCCGCTTCAGCCAGTCCGCCCAGATGAGCGGAGCGCGCTGCTCGGCGCTGGCGGCCGCACGGCGGACCCGGGCCCGGGGGACGTGCATACGGACGAGCATGGCGCGATCGGTGGCGGCCGGTTCCACAGTCGACACCAACCGGGGGATCTGCGCCTGGCTGGGCGGGCCGCCCAACTCCACGGCGAGCTGCTGCAGGCACCACAGGGCCAGTGGTTCCCACGACTCGTCCGCGCCCCGGTCGACCAGGAACCCCTTCACCGCCTTCCGGGCGCACCCGGAGCAGTACGCGAGCGGCCGGGCTCCCGGCTCGTCGCGACGAGTTGCGGTCAGTGCGTCTCGGCCGCAGAGGCGACAGGGAACGGGCTGCTGACCGTGCTGGTACTCGCCGTGGTCGTGCGGACCGAACAGGGACTCCAGGTCACGCAGGTAGTAGCTGTCGTGGTGGAGCCAGTAGGTGTCGTTCTCAGCGAAGATCCGGTCTTGCTTCTCGTCGGTCCACCGCAGGGGCGACAGCTCGCCCAGCCCGTTGGGAAACACGTTCCGGTGCCGGGCCCACATCCGCCACACCTGCTGCTCGGCCAGGTCCGACGCGCGGCGTGACTCGGTCGCGTACCGGTCGGTGACACCGAGGTGACGGAGAAACTGCTCGGGATCGGGTGCGGCCCAGCGAGTGGCGACGGGGAGGATGCCGTGCCGCCGCAGGAGGATCTCGGCGGGCTCCCGGTACGCGTCGGCGTGGACGTGAAGAACCTCGGTCCCGGGGTCGTACCAGCCCATTGAAGGACCGGTGCCACGCGGCGTGAGAAGCCACCGCGCACCCCGGTGCACCAGCACCGCGTCGGGAAACCAGTCCCCGACAACCGCATTGTGTTGGGGAATGCCCGCGCGTTCGAGCGCGTCCAGAGCCGTCCGCCGGTGGCGCTCGTCGTCGAGGAACAGCACCCCGTGCTTGAGCTGCCCGAGGCGGCCTCCGGCCTGGTTGACGACGTAGACCAGGTGGTTGCCGAACACGGACCGTTGCTGTACGTGCAGCGGTGTGGGGGAGACGTCGGCGGGTGTGGTCCGCCACTGGCGTACGTGGCCCTCGGCTTGCGCTTCGAGCAGCACGGCCTGCTCGACCCGTGCCGGCGGAACGTGCTCCCTTGCCTGCGCGGCCAGCACGGACGTGACGAGAGTGCGGTCCGTTGCACGACCCGCCGGGGTCCCGCCACGGCTCAGGAAGTCGTCTATGAGCACGAGCGCCTCCTCGGGTCCGGGCACCCACAGCTGCAACTCGCCCTCGGACCGACCGGCCTTCACCTGGGCATGGCAACCGATCTCCGCCGGCTGCGCCCACTCCGCCAGATCGTGGAAGCGGTCTCCTCCGACGAAGCGCTGGTCGGCGTCGTACAGGAAGGCCATGTGCCGGTCCCGGTACGACCCGCCGTACGTGATCGGCTGGGCGATCGAGATCGCCTTGGGGTTGTAGTCGTTGTCCGGTCGGGGGACGAGCGCCACGACGACGTCGATCCACTCGTCCCGACTCCCGCCGCCGTGGCGCAGCAGCTCGATTTCGACGAACTCGGTGAACCGTGCTCTCACCCACGTCGCGAAGTCGACTCGGCGCTGCCCATGGGGGAGCATCCACAGGCCGTGCTCGGCGCTGAACGTGATCGCTGCTGACACGAGAGCGAATGATGCCAGGGATGATCAAGGAAGCTGCGGGGGGTCGGGGCACGTCAACCTCGTGGCGCTGGCCGAGGTCACTGTTCGCCGAATCGCTGCGAGGATCCGATGGCAGACACGTCCGTGTGCCGGCGCAGCGAGGTCCGTGGGCTTCCGTCGTGCCGCCGCGACAGCTGCGGTATCTGCTTCCGCTCTTCCCGGACGGTGTCAACAACGGCCGCGACATCGTCGCGTTCTTCTCGCACGACGGAATGCCTCTGTCGTAAACAAGACACACGAACATCGGCCCCGGCGAGCTGAGCGGAAATCGGTTGGCCGACGTATTGATTGGCGTACCGGAGCAGCGCGATGCCGGCCTGGCGGAAGGCGTCATCTTCCCATCGGGCGCCTCGGCCGGTCACTGAGGACAGACGCCGGAGACATCCGGGCCGAGCTGGGCTTCGTCGTCCACAAGGGCCGTCCAGGCCACCATCGTCGATCGGCGTACGTCATGCCCGAAGCGTCGGGTGAAGCTCCTACCACCCATCCGTCCGATGTGGTAACTCGGCTCGGACGCGACAACCGTGCGTTGATTGACGGTGAACGTTCGGATGTCTTTGCCGACTGTCCATCTTGGTATGGTCGAGCCCAATCCTGGGGGGAACGATGCCGGAAACCGAACTTGTCAGATTTGTTGTCCGTGACGGCACCTCGGTCATTGTCGAGGTGGAGGAGGAGCGCCGGGGCTCGACTCCCGCCGGCAGGCGGGTGAATGGCGTCCGGGAGGCGCGGGAATTCTTCGAGGCGAATCTGACCCATATCCGCGATGCGGCCGAAGCCGTCCTCGCCGACCTGCGCAGAGCGTCCAGCCCCGACGAGATCAAGATCGGATTCGGGGTGAAGTTGACGACCGAGGTGGGCGCGGTGATCGCCCGTTCCGCGGTGGAGGGCAACATCTCGGTTGAGCTGCTCTGGCGCCGCGACGACTCCACGGACACCCGCACGCCATGACCGGTGTGGATGAGGCGTGGCGCTTGGAGGTGACCGGCGCCAGCACGGGGTGCGGCTTCGCCGTCACTCCGACCCGCGCGCTCACCTGCGCCCACCTCATCGCACCCGGCCAACGGCAGTGCCGGGTCGCCTCGCTGCCCGGCATCCGTGCGGTGGACGTGCCCAGTGCCTTTGACAGCGGCGTCAACCCGGTTCCGGACGTTGCCACGATCGACATCACTGGTCATCCGGCGGACGCCGTCGCGCCGATGGGGCCGGCAACCCGACCCGCTCCGGGAACGATCCTCGACCTCTTCGGGCTTCCGGACCGCGGCCAGGAAGGCCGCCGCAGTCAGGCGCGCGTCTCAGGCCCGAGTCGCACCGGCGAATGGCTCCAGATCGACGCCGTCCACGGCCACACGGCATGGGTCGAGCCCGGGTTCAGTGGCGGTGCCGCCACGGACGCTGCCACGGGACTCGTCGTCGGCATGGTCGTCAGCGCGGACAGGTCGCTCGCGGAGCGATCCGCCTGGATCATTCCCAACGACACCATCGTCGGGAGCGCGCCGTGGCTCGCCGCTGTGCTCGCCGACCCGCTCGCCGGAGACCCCGACCACGTCGCCGTGCTGCGGTCCCTCGACGCCCGGCGCTACACCGCGGCTCTCGACCGCCTCCCCGATCTGCACAGCAGGCACCGCCGCAGCTCGGATCTGTACTACTACTGGGCACTCGTGCTGCTCCAAGGTGTCCGCCCGGCGAACCACTCCGGCGAGGTCATCGACGGCATCGAGCGGCTGCTGGGCGAGGCGTGCCGCCTCGACCCGGGCTCGGCACACGCGAAGGCGCTCCTGGCGCTGGTCCGTGAGGACTACTACGGCCTGCGCAGCCTGCCGGTGTCAGGTCGCGACGGCCACTACGACCCGGCCACAAGCCACGTGTCGACCGGCCACGCGATCGAAATCGTCAGCCACGTCCCGGCGACGGAGTGTCTGACCTGGCGCAACCTCTATCGGCGATCCATGGGATGAGTGGCATGACGCAGAACCACACGACGCAGAACCCCACCCGGCAAGAGTTGGTACACAAGTACTTCAACCTGGTGCCGCAGAAGCCCTCGTACGTCGGGGCCCTGATCGCGCTCGGCGGCGGCGGCCTGCTCCTGGTCGTCGGCCTGTTGTCGCTCGTCGGTGCCTCCGCCGACAGCGGCCTGGCTGGTCTGGCATGCCTTGGCTGCCTGGGCATCCTCGGCGGTGGTGCCGCCGTCGTCTTCGGTGGGATCAAGCTCGCCGGGACGTACTCGGCCTACAACTCGGCGGTCGCCGCGGCCTATCCTCGCGCCACCGACAGCCAGATGGACGGCTGGCTGCAGGAGGGTGAGAACTACGCGGCGGACGCCGGTCGTCGGCGGTTGAACCGGCACCCGGGCGAAGTCACCCTCAAGTGGGGCGAGAACCTCCTGGTCTTCCACGGTCTGCCGCCGGAGATCCCGTACCAGATCGCTCGTGGTGCTGACGGCGTCCTGCGCGCCTCGCTCTACAAGATCCTGGTGGTCTACCTGTCGAACTATCGGCTCCTGACCTACGAGTCCATCCTCGACATGCGGACCGGCGCGACGGTCAGCGACGCGACGAAGGAATACCACCTGCAGAGTGTGGACGGCCTGGAGACCGCCAGTGACCGGGTGAACTTCTTCCTCCCGCCGGCGAACCAGGCGCCGCCCCCCGGCCAGCCGATGCCGCAGAACCCGACGGCGATCCCGATCGCCACCGCCACCGGGAGCATCGTGCACGTGACCGGCAGGCAGACGCTGCGGCTCATGGTCGCCGGACGACCCGCCATCGAGCTGGTGATGGGTATCTCCGCCACCGACCAGCTCCACATCGAGGGTGTCTCGGGCTCGACCACCGAGGGCATGATCCATACCCTTCGGGAATACCTACGCCGTCACAACGGCGGCATCTCGGGGCAGACGAGCATGCCCAGCAGCCTCCCGCCGCTGCCACCGCTCGGCCCGGAGTGACGCCGACGACGTCGGCGCGGTGACCACGAAGGGCGACGACGCTGGGGTCAGCCGTGCCGGTGGCGCGCTGGTCCCGGTGTCGTGTGGGCATCGCCCGATGCGCCGTGGGTCGCGGGAGACACCACCTGACGCAGCGCGGACACGGTGAGCTGACCGAGGCTCGGCACCTGGACCGCCCCGAGCTGCCCCTGGTCACCGACCAGCACCACCGGGCATCCGGCGGCGACCGCGCTGGCAACACCCGTGGGGGAGTCCTCGACGACGGCGCAACGGCCGGGCGGCAGACCCAGCCGCCGTGCCGCCAACAGGTACGGGTCGGGGGCGGGCTTCGTCCGCTTCACGTCGTCGCCGCAGACCACCACGTCGAAGCGGGGAGCACCGGGATGACCAAGCAGAGCGTCGAGGATGTACCGGCTGCTCGACGTGACGAGCCCGACGGGCACACCGTCCGCCCGCAGCGCCGTGATCAGGCGTACGCCGTCGGCCTGCCAGCTCGTCGCCCGGTCACGGTAGAGCTGCCGCACCGCCGCCTCGACCTCCGCCACATCTGCCGCCGGGTCCCACCCGGACCAGCCGATCCGGCGGTGGATCGTCGTGATGGCCTCCAGCGCGGTGAGGCCGAGCAGGCCGTCTGTCGCCCCCGCCGGAACGGGCTGTCGCCCGTCGATCAGGGCTACGAAAGCGGACCGCCAGATTGGCGCGGTATCGACCAGGGTGCCGTCGAGGTCGAACAGCACTGCCCACTCATCCATGCCGGTCATGCTGCTCCTCGGTAGGCCACGAATCAACGCGCCATCCTGGCTGGGCCAGGATGCTGGCCGATACGATCGGCGAACCGCTTTCCCGACGGAGGATGTGCTGATGTACCGGGTCGAGCAAGCGATCGCCTTCGTTCTCGACCGGGCGAAGGCCGACCCCGTCGGACTTGCCTTCCTGGTCGGGGAGCGGTTGATGCTGACCTGCGCGCACGTGGTGAATGTGGCGCTGGGCCGTCCCGCCCGACAGGTGGAAAGAGTTCCGAAGAACAGCCGCGTCTCGCTGCATTTCGCTCTGCTGGGGGCGTCGAACAGTTGGATCGAACGCAGCGCCGAGGTGGTGGCGTGGTTGCCGACCGGTGACGACTTCGACGTCGCTGACGTCGCGGTGCTCAGGCTCGGCGAGGGCCTTGCCGGCAGTGGCGCGGAACCGCTTCGCATCCGGGCGGACCTGAAGGACCGTTACAACGTGCCGGTGCAGATGTGGGGGCCCGGCCAGGGGCGTGACCTGGGCAGGCATGTGCAGGGCCGGTTGCTCGGCGCGGTCGGCAGACACCGGTTGCAGGTCGACGAGGTGGTGCACCGGGTCTTTCGGGTTCAGCGCGGGTTCAGCGGAGGGCCGGTCTGGGATCCCGCCACCTCCGCGGTGTTCGGCATGCTCCAGGCGATCACCACCGACGACTCGGCCGAGGTGCTCGTGCTCGACGGCGCCTTGCTGGAGCGAGCGTTGGCAGCGGTCGCCACCGCGCGACCCGGTCTGGTGCTGATACACGACCACGGCGAGGTCCATTACGACGGCACGCAATACACCCTGCGCCAACGGCGTGTGCTGCACCACGGCGGCACCGCCCCGCGCGCGAAGTACGAGATGAAAGTGTCAGTGCAGCGCTTTCTCAACGACGAGGCCGTTCGTAATCTGCGCCACCACGCGCAGCACCCACTCAGTGTTGACGACCCTGTTCGTGACATCGGCCTACGGGCCTGGTGCGTTTTCGACGGTGAATCCCATCCGATGGATGCCAAGCCGACAAAGGTGCGGCACGAGGAGATCAACTTCGACCTCTGTTTTCCGGCGTCGAAACTGCTGACCCCGGGGCAGCAGGTTGTCGTCGAGTACACGTACCGCGTCAGTGACGAGATCTGGGGGCAGTGGTACAAGCGCAACATCAAGCCGAACACCGACCGGCTGTCGGTGGAGGCGCACCTGCCGACCGAGTTGGAGCCGGAGTGCTGGGGCGTGACCTCGCTGCCGTCGGAGACGGACCTCGAACCGTTGCCGGACGTCCAGATACGGGTCGAGGATGACCACACCATCTACTCCTGGGACCGAACCGCAGAGGAGGACGACCTCGCCGAGGAGCGTCGCATCCGGCTGGACTGGTTCTTCTGGAAGCGCATCCCGGACAGCAGTGTCTGCGCCGACGCGCCGAGCGTCCTTCGGCAGTTCGGCATCAGGCAGCTGCGGGGCGCGGCACGCGGGCGACGGGCGTCGGAGCTGCCGGTCAAGACGCGGGAGATCAACTTCGACTCACCGAGCGACCGGCTACTGGCCGGGCGGGTGCTCGCGCACCTGCGCCGCGTCGCCGGATGGGTCAACCGGTACCACTCGTTCAAGCCCGAGGTGAGTATGGGGATCGCCGCCCCTCAGCTCGGCATGGCCTACGCCATCGCGATCGTCAAGGTGCCAGGTTCACGGGACTACATCGAGCTGATCAACCCGAGCGTGCTGGAGCGGACCGACGAGGAGGTCCGCGACTACGAGGGATGCCTGAGCTTCTTCGACGTCCGCGGCATCGTTCAACGGCCCTACGGTCTTCGCGTACGCCATCGGACCGCAGCGGGCGACCTGCGAGACGTCGTACTCACGGGAGGGCTCGCCCGCAGCGTCGCTCACGAGATCGACCACCTGAACGGCAAGGTCTACACCGACGCTGACCGCATGCCCGAGGGCGAGGAGCCTGTCGACGTCCCCCGTTACCGTCGGCTGCGGGAGGAGGGCGCGTTCACCGCGCCGGTGCCCCCGACGCAGTTGAGGTGGCAGCAGCCAGGGGCTCACTCCGCCGCCAGGTGACGTTCACGGTGAACGTCGCCTCGGTGGTTCCCTTGGTGAAGATGAGACCGGTCTCTCCGCCGATGGCCAGGCCGAGTTCGACGGAGATCTCATCCGGCGCCGCCGCCGACCGCAGCCGGCCGATGACGGTACGCAACGCGGGCAGCACCCTCTCCAGCGACGCGGTCAACGTGGTCGCCGCCCACTGGCCCCGGCCGTCGTCCGCCGCGGCGAGTTCGATCCCCGCGAGGTCGCGGCGGTCCACCTCCACCTCCACGTATTCATCGCTACCCTCGGCGACCGGAACCTTGAGCAGCACAGTGCTCATGCACTCTCCCCGGGTTTGATGTCACGAACCGTGTCTGTCGTCTGAGCAATGTGTAGCAGTTGATCGCCCGTCAGCGGAAGGCGAACGGGTCGCGGCCGGTGCGCCGGGGGCGATCCCGGTCCACGGTGCTGGCGCGGACGCACCGCGTTGGTCAGACTTGAGCTCGATGGGGGGACGGGCGATGGACACCTCCGCTCAGGACGAGGCCGCTGCGGCGTTCGTCCGGGAGCTCGCGTACTGGCGCCGCTACCGCGCGATGTCCAAGAAGACGCTCGCCGGCCGGATCGGGTTCGACCCCTCGTACGTCAGCCACATGGAGAGCGGGCGGCATCAGCCCACAGAGGAGTTCGCCCGCCGTGTCGAGGCGGTGTTGGAGACCGGGAACCGCGTGTGGCAGCGGTACGTCGTCTTCGCCGGCACCAGACGGCAGCGTGGTCTGAGCCTGGCTCCCGCTCCTACCGCGATCGCGCCGCCGGCTGGCCCGCACCTGGTGATCGAGGAAGAGTTGGCCTCCCTCGCCCTCGTCGACGGCTGGTACGAGTGCCGGATCTGGCGGCACCTGCACAGCGTCGGCACCGAGCCGATCACCCGGCACACGGTGCAGATCGACATCGACCGGTTCCCCGACGACCCCGAACGATCCATGGCGTTTCACGCCCGCCATCCGCTCAGCACCGACGAGGTCGACTTCCGGGCCTCGATCGGCGTCGACCAGCCGGAACCCATGAAGTGGAAGGTCACCCGCAGCCGAAACGCCTTCCTGAAGATCGTTCTTCTGTTCGGCAGCGACGGGGTTCCCTACCCGCTCTATCCTGGTCAGCGCACGTTGATCCACTACGCCTACCGGGTGCCGGAGTGGAAGTTCGGCGACTGGCTCCAGCGCGACATCCGGCTGCCCACGCGGCGACTGAACATCAGGCTCTCGTTCCCCTCCTCCAGCCATCCTGCGGTCTGGGGCAGCGAGACATCCTTCACCACCGATGTGACGACCGACGTGACTCCGTCTTCCCGAGAGCGCGACGGTCTGGTCGAGTACGAGTGGGAGGTGCCCCGGCCCCGACTACGCGCCCAGTACCGGCTGAACTGGCGCTACCCCGATCTGAGTCTGCGGTGACCGGAGCGACGCGCCCGCGCGCAATGCGCGGGGTCAGCCCTCGCCGGGGCGGACCAACCCGCTCTCGTACGCGATGACCACGAGCTGGGCGCGGTCACGGGCGTTCAGCTTGTGCAGCAGGCGACTCACGTAGGTGCGGGCGGTGTCCGGGCTGAGGTGCAGGGCCGCCCCGATCTCCACATTCGACCGGCCGGTGCCGACCTGTGCCAGCACGTCGCGTTCCCGCCCGGTGAGCCCGGTCAGCCGGGCCGGGTCCGCGACGGGGGTGCGGGCCGCCGCGGCGATCACCCGCCGGGTCACCGCCGGTGACAGCAGCGCGTCCCCGCCGGCCACCACGCGGACCGCGTCCCGCAGGGCGTCGGGCGGGGTGTCCTTGAGCAGGAAGCCGGCCGCGCCGGCGCGAATGGCCTCGAAGAGGTACTCGTCGTCGTCGAAGGTGGTCAACATGACCACCCGGACGTCGGCCAGCGTCGGGTCGGTGAGGATGCGCCGGGTTGCCTCGATACCGTCGCCGCCGGGCATCCGGACGTCCATCAGCACCACGTCGGGCCGGTGCTCGCGAACGACCGCCAGGCCCACTCGGCCGTCGCCGGCTTCGCCGACCACGGTGATGTCCGCGGCGCGTTCCAGCAACGCGCGGAGCCCGGTGCGCACCAGGTGCTGGTCATCGACGAGGACGACGCGTACGTCGCTCATGCGGGGACCCCGGCCAGCGGTAGGTGGACCGAGACGCGGAAGCCGCCCTCGGCGGTCTCGCCGGCGGCGAAGGTTCCGCCGAGCAGGGCAACCCGCTCCGACATGCCGCGCAGCCCCTGACCCGTCTCCACCCCGGCGGCGCCGGGAGATCCCCGGCCGTCGTCGACGACCTCCGCCGACAGCCGGGCCGGGGTGGCCCGGATCGTCACCGTGGCGCGGGTGGCGTGGGCGTGGCGCAGCACATTGGTCAGGGCCTCCTGCACGATCCGGTAGACGGTGCTGCCGACCACCGTGGGCAGGGCGTCGACAGGACCGTCGAGACGCAGCTCGACCGCCAGCCCACCACTGCGCACGCCCTCGACGAGCGGGCCCAACTGGGTGAGACCGGGGGCCGGCTCGCGCGGTCCGGGTTCGCGGCGCAGCGTGCCCAGCGTGGCCCGCAGCTCGGCCATGGCGCTGCCACTCACCGCGTGGATCGCGGCCAGAGCGGCCTCGGCCTGTCCGGGCTCGGCATCGGCAAGGGCCTCCCGGGCCACCGCCGACTGCAGGGTGACCACCGACATCGTGTGTCCGAGCGTGTCGTGCACCTCCCGGGCGATGCGCAGCCGCTCGGCCTCGACCTGCCGGGCGGCCTCCCGACGGCGTTCCTCGGCCGCCGAGGCGGCCTGCCGGGCCAACGCGGCCCGTAGCGAACGCCGGTTGCGCACGGCGTCACCGAGAGCGATGACGGCGAGCATCAGGGCCGCCTCGGAGCCGAGACCAGCACCGATCACGACGGAGATGTCGTCTCCCTCGATGAGCCGGGCGGCCACCGAGACGGCCAGCAGGCCCCCGCCGACAGCGGCGGCCGGCTGCACCCGACCCCGCTGGGCGGCCAGGTAGAGGATGGCGGCGGCCGGGGCGGCCACGCCGACCGGCGGCAGCTCCAGCGCGTAGTAGCCGAGGATGCCGGCTGCGGTCGCCAGCAGCGCCGGAACCGTCCAACGCCGGGCCACCAGCAGCAGGGTGGCCCACCCGGCCCCGAATCCGCCGGCCAACGCCGCCTGGGCGGCGGACGCGTCCTCGGTCACCACCGCCGCCGTCACCAGGCTCAGGATGGCGACAGCGAGCAGCGCCTCGGTTCGGGTGGGTGAGGTGGCCGGCACGTCCGTGAGCCTAAGTCGGTGCGGACCCGCGCCGCTGCCGTCCGCAGGCAACACCCCCACCCCGCCAGGTACGTCGAGAAGCGATGCCAGCTCGCGCGGCTGCGCGGCAGACGGTGCCGAGTCGGCGACCTAGCGTCGAGGGCGACATCACCGATCGTGCCCACCAGGGCCCGGAAATGACGGAGAAGTGCCGCTGTGTCCCGTATCAAGCTGACGTGGATCGTGCTCATCGTGCTCGTCTGGGCGGCGATGATGTCCTTTGGTGGGGTCGCGGCCGAGACCGTGATGCTCTACCCGAACATCTTCGGTGACGCGCCCGCCTCGCTGGACCGGGCCCGCGAGTTCCTGGTCGCCGGCGGCCCGAGCGACTACTTCCCACCGCTGGGCGCCTCGGTCGTGCTGACCAGCCTCGCCGCGACCGCCCTCACCTGGCGCAATCGGCGACTGCGGTGGTACGTCGCGGCAGCCGCGGTGGTCTTCATCGCCTGCGAGTTCCTGTTCTCCGTGGTGTTCTTCTGGCCGCGCAACGAGATCATGTTCGTCGACCCGGTCGGCACGCACTCCCCGGAGTATCTGCGCCAGGTCGCCGAGGAGTTCGTCGCCGGCCACTGGGTACGCCTCGCCGGTGGCGCGGTGACCTCCGCGCTGGCGTTCACCGCCCTGCTGCGTTTCGCCCGGGAGACGGCACCGGTACGGGGCGAGCGATGAGCGCCGCGCGGCGTACTCTCGGGTTCTCGTGGCCGGCCCTGGTCGGGCTCGCCGCGTTGGCCGTACCGCGGGTGATCCTGCACGACCTGCGCGTCGTGGAGGGAGGGCGGCCAGCCGCCGTGCTGCTCGCGGTCGTACCCCTGATCTGTTGGGTGGCCGTCGTGCTGTGGCGGCGTCCGCCGCGTCCGTTCCTGACGGTGGTGGTGATCGGGGCGGTCCACGGTGTTCTTCTCGCGGTTGGTCACCAGGTGCTGTGGGACGAGGCGTTCGGCGCGACCGAGCCGAGACTCGGCACCGTCGACCCTCGGGCGCAGGAAGCGATCCTTCGGGTGGCGGCGGTGTTCTCCAGTCTCGTCACCGGGGTGCTCACCGGGGTGGTGGCCGGGGCGGTGGCGGCGGCGCTGAGTCGCTTCGTCATGGGGTCGCGGCGAGCCGCCGAGCAGCCGGTCGAGCAGACGTGGGGCGGGCCGGACGACGCGCGGGGGACTCGGCCACCGCACTGCTGACCGGTCAGAGCATCTCGGTGCGGTATTCGGGAGCCAGGTCGGCCGCGCGTCGCCGGCGCTCTGCCAGCTCGTCATCGGTGAGCTGCGGCGGCGGTGCGTCTTTACCGGCAACCACGTCGCCGACGCGGAGGAAGTATTCGTCCTGTCCCGCAGGGGTGCAGACGCACAACATGCGGGCGGGCGCGCCGGAGCTGTTGCGGAAGTTGTGCGGCGCGTTGGCCGGGATGTTCACTGTGGAACCGGCGCGGACGAGGTGCCTCTCCCCGCGGAAGGTGAACTCGATCTCGCCTTCGAGGATGGTGAACATCTCCTCGAAGTCGTGGCGGTGCGGTGGCGGTCCTCCGCCGTCGGGGATCCGCATGTCGATCAGGCAGTACTGCCCGTGGGTCTGCTCGCCGGTGACCAGCATGGCGTAGGTGCCTCCGGCGAGGGAGAGGTAGGTGGTCGCGGGGTCGTCGGGGTCGGCCACCGTCAGCGTTCGGTTCGGATCGTCGTCCGGGATGGTCGGGGTGGCCCGGTTGCGGTCGGTCATGCGGCTGTCCCTCCTGGTGTGGCTGCGCGAGGTGAACGGCGCGTGTTCCCTCGTCGCCGCGCTGCCTGGCCCTTACCCCGGATCCGGGGACTTCTCTCCTCACGAGGTGATGAACCGGCCTCGCGGCGACGGCTCGTTCGATTGTCGGGGGTGAGGCCAATCCGGTGCGCGTCCGCTGACGCAACTCCTTCCGCTGCCGCGTCGTTGGTGCGACCAGGGGCGGATGGAGGCGGTCGATGGCGGCGGGGCGGGGTGCCGGGCTGCTGCGTCCGCCGACGAGTTCGGGCCGTGCGACGTTCCTGGAGCTGTTCTTCGATCTGGCGTTCGTGGTGGCCCTCACCCGGGTCTCGCAACGGTTCGCCGGACTCGGCGAGGACACCGGCTGGACGCTGGTGCTGGGGTTCGGGCGGACGCTCCTGCTCTTTCTGGCGCTCTGGCTGATCTGGTCGCACACCGCCTGGATCACCAGCCGTTACGAACCGGAGCAACCGGTCATTCAGGCCGTCGTGGTCGGCACCATGTTCGCCGGTCTGATCATGGCGGTGACGTTGCCGAGGGCGATGGAGGAGCGGGCGCTGCCGTTCGCTGCCGCGTACCTGTTGGTGATGGTGGTGCGGCCGTTGGTGATCGCCGCCGCGCTGCGTGGCCATCCGCGACGGCTGGTGCCGTTCCGGCTTGCCGTGTGGGCATCGGCGAGCGCGCCACTGTGGTTGGCCGGCGCGCTGGGTCCGGACGACCTCCGCCTGCCGCTGTGGGTTGCCGCTGTCGCTGTCGACTACGTCGCGTGGGCCCTGGGTTGGCCGCTGCCCTGGCTCGGGGCCTCGAAGGTGGCCCGGTGGCGGATCGCCGGGACGCACCTCGCTGACCGGTATCAGCAGATGTTCCTCATCGCACTCGGTGAGTCGATTCTGGTCATCGGCGTGGTTTTCAGTGGCACGGACTATGCGGCGGACCGGGCAGCCGCCTTCGCTGTCGCGTTCGCGACCAGCGCGCTGCTCTGGCGAATCTATTTCCACTGCGCGGGTCTGCTCCTGACCGATGCGTTGGACCGGGTGGCCATGCCCGCTCGGCTGGGCACGGCGTTGGAACGGACGCACCTGTTGCTCGTGCTCAGCGTGCTCGTCACGGCGGTCGGCTACGAGTTGGTGATCGATGATCCGTTCGGGCGGCCGAGGCCCAGTTGGCTGCCGTTCGTGGTCGGCGGTCCGATGCTCTTCCTCGTCTCCCGTGTCCGGTTGGAGTACGAGATCTTCGGGAGGGTGTCCCGGTCCCAGCCGATCGGACTGGTCGCTCTGCTGCTGTGCACGCCGGCGCTGGCCCACTGGGCGCCGATGGTCGGGCTGAGCGTGGTGGCCGGGGTGCTGGCCCTGGTCGCGCTTGTCGACGCGTGGTGGCGGCGGGGGCGACCGATGGAGGCTCCCGGGTCACCGACCGGAGGGGAGAAGCCCGACGTCGGCGATTCCGAGGCGTGACGCGGCAGCGGGCCCCCGCCGGGCCCCGGCAGCTGTCCTAGTACTATTAGGCAATAACCTGATAGTGCTAGGCAGCTGGGGGAGGGGTCATGGAGAAGCGAGGGCTCACGCCGGAGCGTCTGACCCGAGCGGGGGCGGAGCTGGCCGACGAGGTCGGCTTCGACGAGGTCACCGTCTCGGCGCTCGCCCGGCGGTGCGGCGTCAAGCTCCCCAGCCTGTACTCGCACCTGAAGAACTCACATGACCTCAGGGTCCGCATCGCGCTGTTCGCGCTGGACGAACTCGCCGACCGGGTGGCCGATGCCGTCGCCGGTCGTGCCGGCCGGGATGCCCTGGCCGCGTTCGCCGAGGCCTACCGCGACTACGCCAGGGAACACCCGGGCCGTTATGCCGCCGCTCGGCTCCGGCTCGATCCGAAGACGGCAGCCGTGAGCGCCGGCGTCCGGCACGCGCAGATGGCCCGGGCGATCCTGCGGGGCTACGGGTTGAACGAGCCGGACGCGACGCACGCGGTCCGCCTGCTGGGCAGCGTCTTCCACGGCTTCGTCAGCTTGGAACTGGCCGGCGGTTTCGCGCACAGCGCCCCCGACGAGCGGGAATCCTGGGACTGGATCGTGGATTCACTCGACGCGCTGCTGCGCAGCCGCAGCGGTTCCTGACGGGGTGAAGGGCCGCCCGTCCGCGCGTGGTTCGCGGCGCGGCGCGCCGACGAACACCGACATCCCTCGAAAGGCTTGAGGCAATGACCACCGATCATCGATGGACCACCCCGATCACTGCGGACCTGCTGCGCGGCGTCGTCGACCTGGAGACGACCACGCGCGGTCTGCTGCCGCATCGGCTGACCGCGCGGGCGCGCCGGCAGATCCCCGACGACCAGTTGGCCATGGCCGAGGCCCAGCCCTCCGGTGTGCGACTGGTCTTCCGGACCCGGGCCACCGCCATCGAACTGGACACGCTGCCCACCAAACGGGTCTACCAGGGCTTCCCGCCGCCCGCGGACGGCGTCTACGACCTGCTGATCGACGGCCGTCTGGCCGCGCAGGCCTCGGTGTCCGGCGGCAACGTCCGGACCGTCACCGACATGTTCACCCAGACGTCGGTGCTCGCCGAAGGACCGGCCGGCACCGCTCGCTTCGCCGATCTGCCCGCAGGTGAGAAGGACGTCGAGATCTGGCTCCCGCACACGGAGATCACCGAGTTGATCGCGCTGCGCACCGACGCGCCCGTCGAGCAGAGCCCGCCCAGCCGACGCAGGACGTGGCTGCACCACGGCAGTTCCATCAGCCACGGCTCGAACGCCGGTCGTCCCAGCGCCATCTGGCCGGCGCTGGCCGCCGCAGCGGGCGGCGTGGAGCTGGTCAACCTGGGGTTCGGGGGGAGCGCGCTGCTCGACCCGTTCACCGCCCGCGCCATGCGGGACATTCCGGCGGACCTGATCAGCGTCAAGATCGGCATCAACATCGTCAACAGCGACGCGATGCGGCTGCGCGCCTTCACCCCCGCGGTCCACGGTTTCCTCGACACCATCCGGGAGGGGCACCCGAGCACGCCACTGCTGGTCGTGTCCGCCATCCTGTGCCCGGTCCAGGAAGACACGCCCGGCCCTCTCGCACCGGACCTCGACGGCGGGAGGCTGCGGTTCACGGCCACCGGAGATCCGGCCGAACGCAGCGCCGGGCGGCTGACCCTCACCATCATCCGGGACGAACTCGCCAGGATCGTCCAACAGCGGGCCGTCGACGACCCGAACCTGCACTACCTCGACGGACGTGACCTCTACGGCGAGGCCGACTACGCCGAATTTCCCCTCCCCGACGAGGTCCACCCCGACGGTGCCGGACATCGCCGCATCGCGGAGAACTTCGCGCGGCTCGCGTTCGGCGACGGCGGGCCCTTCGCCACGAAGACCCGATAAACCCTTCGAGTACGCGGACAGCAGCCGGCCCAGGCCCGCGACGTGCCGGCCCGGACGCGGGTCGACTCTGGGTGAACAGAACGATCGGTCTTGACGATCGGGGTGCCGTTCGCTACCGTTCCCAGAGACAGAACGTTCGTTCCGCCTAGCGGCAGTTGACTGTGCGGCGGTGACCGAAGGAGAGCGCCATGCCCACCAAGATCACTCTGATCATCGGGAATCCCGCCAACCCGGACGAGTTCGAGAAGGTCTACGCCGACGTACGCCGGGCCGCGGAGACGTTCCCGAAGCTTCAGCGGGTCGAGTCGGCCAAGGTGTGGCCGAAGGAGGACGGCACGCCCACCCCCGCGTACCGGACGCTCGACCTCTACTTCGCCAGCTACGAGGACGCCTCCGCCGCGGTCGCGACGCCCGCCGCCGGCGCCGTCTTCGGTGGGCTCCAGGGCGCTCAGGTGGAGATCACGGGGCTGTTCTCGGACGTCGAGTAGCCCCGCCCCTCCAGGGGCCCCGCACCCCGCTGAACGTCAGTTCGCTCCGGAATCCTCGAGAGGATGACATGACCACCGTTGCCGTTCCCGGCATCTCGACGACGGCCGCCGCCCTGCGGCGGTTGTACTTCGGCCGCTTCGCCTTCGCCATCGTCTGGGCTGCCGTGACCTTCCCCCTCGCGAAGCACCTCAACCCCCTCACCGCCACGCTGCTCGTGCTCTACCCGCTGTTCGACGTGGCCGCCGCCATCGTCGACGTCCGCGCGTCGCGGGCCACCGGATCGCCCACCCTGCTGTACGTGAACGTCGCGATCAGCCTGCTCGCCGCGGTCGGCCTGGGCATCGCCGGTACGTCCGGCGTCCCGGCGGTCCTGCGGGTCTGGGGTGCCTGGGCGGTCGTGGCCGGGCTGGTGCAGCTGATCGTCGGTGTCACCCGCCGTAAGATGGGCGGCCAGTGGCCGATGATCATCAGCGGTGGTCTCTCCGTACTCGCCGGTGGATCGTTCATCGCGGCGGCCTCGGCGGACAACCCGGCCCTGACCAACGCGATCGGCTACGCCATCCCCGGCGCCATCTTCTTCCTCATCGCAGCCATCCGCCTCGGCCGCACCGCGAAGGGCAACTGACATGGAGAGCGCCACCTACGACGTCGTTGTCATCGGCGCGGGACCGGTGGGGGAGAACGTCGCCGACCGCGTCGTGCAGGGCGGCCTGACCGCCGCGATCGTCGAGCGGGAACTGGTGGGTGGCGAATGCTCCTACTGGGCCTGCATGCCGACCAAGGCGTTGCTGCGCAGCCAGACCGCGCTGCGGGCGGCCCGCCAGCTGCCGGGTGCGCGCGAGGCGGTGACCGGCGAACTGGACGCGGCGGCCGTGCTGCGCCGCCGGGACTCCATCGTGTCGCACTGGACGGACGACGGGCAGGTGTCCTGGCTCAACTCGGCGGGGATCACGCTGTATCGCGGCCAGGGACGGATCAGCTCCGACCGGACCGTCGAGGTGACCGGCGCGGACACCGCCCCGACCTTGCTCACCGCCCGACACGCTGTGGTCATCGCGACCGGCAGTAGCGCCCTGCTGCCGGACGTCTCCGGTCTGGGCGAGGCGGCACCGTGGACCAGCCGGGAGGCAGCCGCCGCGAGCCAGGTGCCCGGGCGGCTCGCCATCATCGGTGGTGGCGTGGTGGCCACGGAGATGGCGACCGCGTACGCGGGCCTCGGCTCGGCGGTGACGGTGCTCGCCCGGGACGGACTGCTCACGCGGGCGGAGCCGTTCGTCGGCGAGCAGGTCGCGCAGTCCCTGCGGGAAGCCGGCGTGTCGGTGCGTCTGGCTGCCGAGGCCGCGTCGGTGAGCCGCGACGGCGACGGCACCGTGCACATCACGCTCACCGACGGCGAACAGGTCGACGCCGACGAGGTCCTCGTCGCGATCGGCCGTACGCCGAACACCCAGGACGTCGGCCTCGACCGGATCGGCCTGAAGCCGGGTGCCTGGCTCACTGTCGACGACACCCTGCGGGTGCTCGACGACGCCGGGGCGTTGATCGGCGACGGGTGGCTGTACGCGGCCGGCGACGTCAACCGGCGGGTGCTGCTGACCCACCAGGGCAAGTACCAGGCTCGCGCGGTGGGTGACGTCATCGTGGCGCGGGCCACCGGCGAGGCGGTGGACGACCGCCCGTGGGGTCGGCACGTCGCCACGGCCGACGCGCGCGCCGTGCCGCAGGTCGTCTTCACCGACCCGGAGGTCGCGTCGGTGGGGCTGACCGCAGCCGCCGCCAAGGCGGCCGGGCTGCGGATCCGGGTCGTCGACTACGACCTGGCCGCCGTCGCCGGGTCCACGCTGCATGCCGAGGGCTACCAGGGGCACGCCCGCATGGTCGTGGACGAGGAGCGGCGGGTGATCGTCGGCTTCACCCTCGTCGGCCCGGACGTCGCGGAACTGCTGCATGCCGCGACGATCGCCATCGTCGGCGAGGTCCCACTGGACCGGCTGTGGCACGCCGTGCCCGCGTACCCGACCGTCAGCGAGGTCTGGCTGCGCCTGCTGGAGGCGTACGGCCGCTGAGCTGAGCCGTCGCGGTCGTGCGCGCCGTCACCGGCCGCGCACGACCGCGGCGGACTCTTGGCGGCTACCGTGCCGCCTGACGCTGCGCGTTGATCCTGAGGAGCCCTTGGATGCCACTCAGGAACGTCTCGGACACCATCGTCGGGTCGGAGAGGCATCCGGCCGCCATGGCGCCGTCGCGGAGCATGACGAAGTGACGCGCCGCAGGATCCGCCGTTTCTTTGTCGACCTGCGCCATGAGCATGGTGATGGTGTCCAGGAACCACTGCCGGTGGGCCATGAGTTCCTGGTGCACGGGATGGTTCGCGTCGGGATATTCCGCCGCGGCGTTCAGGAACGCGCACCCCCGGAACCCGGGGGACTGGATGTTCTGCGCGATGGAACCGGCGATGGCCAGCAGCGGATCGACCGGCGACCGGTTGGCGGCGAGAGCCTCGTCCACCATGCCGCGCTCCATCTGCTGCACCTCACGCAGATAGGCCAGAATGAGGTCGTCCTTGCTGGGAAAATGTCGATAGAAGGTGGCCCTGGTCACCTTCGCCTCGGCGATGATCCGGTCGACGCCGACGGAGTGGATGCCCTCCGTGTAGAAGATCCTGGTCGCCGTGCGGAGCAGCCTGAGTCGTGCCTCAGAGGGCCGGGCCTCGGGTTCTTCGCGCGTCATCCACCCATCTTAGCGAATAGAACGTTCGGTCGCGCCGCGTGACGTGTAGACCGCCGCCGCTCAATTCCTCGATCTCGGCGACAGTGGCCAGACAATGCTGGATTCTGAATGCGGCAATCCGCCGGATCCGGGATGCGCGGCTGATGCGCGCGGCCCGGTCGATTCGGCTCTTCGCGCCAGCCCTGGCGAACGGCGAGGCACCTCGAAAGGAATCCCAGATGAGCATTGCTCCTGACATGTCTGCCCAGGGTGCGGGGATGCCGACAGTGGTGCTGGTCCACGGGGCATTCGCCGGCTCGTCGAGTTGGAACGGGGTGATCGCCGACCTCAAGCGTCGGGGCTATCCGGTCATCGCCGTCGCCAACCCGCTGCGCGGTGTGCAGAAGGACGCCGCGTACGTTCGGGCTCTCCTGGACAGCTTGCCCGGTCCGGTCGTGATGGCCGCCCATTCCTACGGCGGGCTGGTCATGACCGAGGCCGCGGACGGTGCCGCCAACGTCAAGGCTCTGGTGTACGTCGCCAGCGTGAGCCCGGAGGTGGGCGAGAGTGTGATCGGGTTGCTCGGCAAGTACCCCGGAAGTCAGCTCGCAACGAGCATCGCGATGGTCGAGATCCCCGCCGACGGGGGCGGCACGACAATGGATCAGTACATCCTGCAGGACAAGTTCCCGGAGGTGTTCGCCGCCGACGTCGACCGCGGCACCGCCGAGATCATGGCGGCGACGCAGCGACCGGCCTCGGCGAGCGCCCAGGAGGAGAGCGTCACCAGGGCCGCCTGGAAGACCATCCCCTCGTGGACCATGGTCACCACCGAGGATCAGGGCATCCCGCCGGACCTGCAGCGTTTTCTCGCCGATCGGGCGGGGTCCACGACGGTGGAGATCGCCGCCTCCCACGCTGTGGCGGTCTCCCGACCCGGCGCGGTCGCCGACCTCATCGACAGCGCCGCCCGCGCCACCATGAGTTAGGGGTGGACGGCGTCGGTAGCCAGTTGCCGGATACCGACGCCGTCCGCGCCCGTGCCACTCAGGGACCGCCGACCACGCCCTGCCGTCAGCGGGCTGGCTGGACCCGCTCGAACCGCACCCGGCTCAGCCAGCCGGGAAGGTCACTGAGCACGTACAGTTCGCCGTTCACGTCGGTGCCGATCGCGGTGGGTTGGATGGGGAAGTTGCCGATCGTCGCGGACTCGTACCCGCCGGTGGGCTTGGGACGCACGGCGAACGCGAGGGTCGAGCAGTAGTCGCTCGCCACGTAGACACCCCGCGCCTCCGGGGTGGCGGACCCTCGGTACACCACGCCGCCGGTCACCGAACAGTTCTCCGTGAGGTAGTGCTCGTACTCGAAGACCGGGTCGGTGTACCGCGTGCCCGGCCGGCACTGCGTCTGGTCGAAGACCGGAGTGCCCTCTCGGCAGGACCAGCCGAGGTTCGCCCCACGCTGCCACGGCCGGATGTGGTTGATCTCCTCGACCAGGCCCTGGCCGACATCACCGATCCACAGCGAGTTGTCGACCGGGTCGATGGAGAACCGCCACGGGTTGCGTAGCCCGAAGACCCAGATCTCCGGCCGTGCACCTGGCGTGCGGACGAACGGGTTGTCGGAGGGCACGCAGTACGGCTTCCCGCCGCAGGCGCGGTTGACGTCGATCCGCACGATCTTGCCGAGCAGGGTGCCGAGGTTCTGACCGGACTTGAACGGGTCGTTCGCGTGACCGCCGTCGCCGAGGGACCAGTAGAGGTAGCCGTCGCGGTCGAACGCCACCTGTCCGCCGTTGTGGTTGCCGTATTCGGCGTGCTCCTGGGTGAGCAGCACCTGCACCCGGTCAGGGGCCCCGATGGGCACTCGCGCCAGGGTCAACGCCCCGGCCGGCAGGCTCGTGTAGGCCACGTAGAGGATTCCGGTCCGCGCGAAGTTCGGTGCCGGCGTGATGCCGAGCAGGCCGCGCTCGTTGTCCGAGGTGTCGATCCGGGAGGTCAGGTCGAGCACCGGCTCGGCCGCCAGGCCCGTGTCGGGGTGATAGGCGCGGACGGTGCCGTTCTTCTCCGCGATCAGCATCCGGCCGTCCGGCAGCCCGGTGATCGCGATTGGCCGTTGCAGACCGAAGGCCACCTGTTCGGAGACCACGGTCAGCTCGGCGAGGGGCACCGCGCGGGTGCGGGATGGGCCGGCCGCGCCGGCTACGGGCGCCGGTGGTAACAACAACGCACACAGGGCCAGAATGAGCAGCCCGGCCAGCATGGTGGCCGGGCGACGACGCCGTCGCGACATGTTTCAGCTCCTCAAGCAGGGTGGAGGTACGGGACGCAATCTGGGAGCGTTCCCACGATACATCGATTCGCACCAATCTCAAGCCCGTGCTCGCGCCGCCTCGGGCTGGGTGGCCGGACGAGTCCACGTTGAATACCGTCGATGTTGCACGAGCGGATCAGACGTGTTGGAATGGCTCATATCGCCGCAGCGCGGGGGCAACCGCGCTGGGAGCGGCCAGCACGGGAGCATCGCAGTGCCAGCAGGGCGTCGCTTTGGCGGGCGCTCGCATGGCGCATCGCCGGGCCATCTCCCTGTCGACGGGCACGTGCCGGGCAGGCACCCCTCGCCCGCCCGTGCCCATCTCCGGTCCCTGTCCCCGGCGGTTGACGTGCTCGACGTCTGACCTGCCAGGGGCGTCCGATGTGGTCTGCCAGCGCACCAGAAGCGGCGACGAGGTGAGAAGCAATCATGATTTCCCGAGAGAGTTTCGCGGGCTGGTACCGGAACCGCTTCGTGTGGGTGGCGGTGATCGTGCTGGCGGTGTCGATCGGCGCGGTCGTACTGGTCAACCGGGCCGAGTCGACGACGGAGCCGGTGGATCTGCAGGGGCAGATCACGGCCCGGATGCGTACCACGCTCGAACAGGCGGACCCAGGGCAGCACAACCACGCGGGGCACGGTGCCCAGCAGGCGGCCACCACGGAGAAGCCGCCGGTGATCTGCGGGGTCCGCGTCTACGGCTACGAGCCGTCCGACGTCACGGCGCTCGCCGACGTGCGCACGGTGTACGGCTTCCACCTCTGCGGCGTCGCCGAGCAGAAGCGGCCCTGGGACGTGGCGGTCAAGCTGGCCGGGCCCGTGATCATGGACATGTCCACCCAGCCTCCCGGGATCCAGGTGGTCGAGGCGACCGCCGACGTCATGTTCGTCGACCGGCTGCGGGAGATGTTCCCGGACAAGTACGAGGAGGTGGCGCTCAAGGAGGCGCTCACCGAATCGGAGATGGCCGAGCAGCGCCGCCGGTACGACGCCGCGGCCGGGCTGTGACCATGCCGGACGGTCGGGCGGGGTGGTCGTACCCGCGGGGCCGCCGGTTCCGAACCTGCGGCTGGATGTCTCCTTCGCGGGTCCTGCGGTAGCGGCGAGCCGAGGGGGCGCCGTCACGCGCGATCCGTTCGACGGTGCTGCGGATCTCGGTGTGCCGGACCGTCGTTGGCGCGTCGTCGGGTCAGCGGTCAGTGCCACAGTGCACGGCGGGTGGCGGTGATCCGGCCCTGGTGGGCGGCTTGTCCTTCAGCGTGCCCGACCGGTGGGCCCCGCCGGCTTGATCCACATTCGACCATTTATGGATCCGTATTGATATTTACGGTCACGGATGTAACAGTTGGTTTGGGAGCGTTCCCATTGTGATCTCTCGTACCGAAGAGCGGAGGATGAACAGTGCGTTCACACAAGCCCGATCAATCCGGTGGGCGATCTCGGTCACCCGTCCGTCAGTCCATCCGGGCGGTCGTCCTGCTGTTCGCCATGGTGGTCGGCACACTGCCCTGGACCGGCGCGGCCCAGGCCCACGGCACCATCATCAACCCGGCCAGCCGGGCCTATCAGTGCTGGAAGACCTGGGGCAACCAGCACATGAACCCAGCCATGCAGCAGCAGGACCCGATGTGCTGGCGGGCGTTCCAGGCCAACCCCGACACCATGTGGAACTGGATGAGCCAGCTGCGGGACGGCCTCGGCGGCCAGTACCAGGCCCGTACCCCGGACGGGCAACTGTGCAGCAACGGCCTCTCCCGGAACGACTCGGTGAACCAGCCCGGAGCGTGGAAGGCGACCAACGTCAGCTCCAACTTCACGGTCCAGCTGTACGACCAGGCCAGCCACGGTGCTGACTTCTTCCGGGTCTACATCACCAAGCAGGGGTTCAACCCGAGCACCCAGAAGGTCGGGTGGGGCAATCTCGACCTGATCGCGACGACCGGGCGCTACGCGCCAGCGCAGAACATCTCGTTCAACGTTTCGGCCTCCGGGCGCTCCGGAAGCCACGTGCTGTTCGTGATCTGGCAGGCGTCGCACCTGGACCAGGCCTACATGTGGTGCAGCGACATCAACATCACCTGATCGGCGAGATCGGCAACCGCAACACAATCCGGCCCAGGACGGTGACGTCCTGGGCCGGATTGTTCCTGGGCCAGAGTCCGGCGCCGACGATCGAACGTGCGGCGTGAAGACGTCGACCCGGCCGGTGTTCAGCCGCAGATCGGCGGCGCGGGCGACTACGGCGTGAGGACCAGTTGGCCGAGTTCCTGGGTGCACCGGGTGAGCGCGACGTACAGGCCGTTCCAGCCGCGCGGTTCAGCGGCGATGCCCTGCGGGTCGACCAGTAGCGTCGCGTCCCATTCCAATCCCTTGGACTGGGTTGCGGTGAGCACCGGCACATCGCTGACCACGGCGAGGAGTTCGGCGACGCGGTCCGCTGGGGCGATGACGCCGACAGTGCCGCCCTGCCACCGTTGCCGCAACCGCCGCACTGCCTCGACGACGGCACCGGAGAGCTCGGCAGGTGTGATCGTGAGTTCCCAGGGGGCGATGCCGGAGGAGCGGACCGCTCGGGGTGGCGTGCCGTGGCTGCCAGCCTTCGCCAGGACCGGTCCGGTGAGGTCCATGACCTCGCGCGGGGTCCGGTAGCAGATGGTGAGTTCGGCAGCGGTCCAGCGGTCTCCGAAGACGGCCCGCACCGCTTGTGCCCAACTGGTGTGCCGGTGCGCTGCCTCGGCCTGGTCGATGTCGCCCACGGCGGTGATGGAGCGGCTGGGGCACCGCCGCAGAACCATCTGCCACTGCATCTCGGACAGCTCCTGCGCCTCGTCGACGACGACGTGGCCGTACACCCAGCCACGCTGTCGCCGGGCGCGGTCGGCGACGAACTCGCCCTGCGGTTGCGGGGTGTCGACCTCGCCGAGCAGTTCAGCGAGGGCGTCGAGCAGAGGGATGTCGCTTGGTGCCCATCCGGCCGGCTCGGCCGAGACGGCGGCGATCTCCTCGGGGGACAGCTGTGGGGCGAACCGGGCCAGCAGGGCGGGATCGGTCAGCAGACCAGCCAGCAGGGTCTCGGCATCGAGGGTGGGCCACCATGCCTCGATGAACCGGGCGACAGCGGCGTTCTCGGCGATGCGGGACCGCAGATGCTCGACCTCCTCCTCGGAGAGCAGCCCGTCGACGTCGCTGCCGGTGGACGTCCGGGGGGCGTGGTGGTCATGCTCCATGCTCTTGTCGACGCGGGCGAGGATGTCCTCGAAGCCCTCCTCCATCTCGTCCATCAGCGCCTCGCGCTGCTCGGCGACGACATCGGCGAGGAGGTGATGCACCTGCTCGGCGAACGCCGCGCGGGCGCGGTGGTACGGGCGTCCCTGTGTCGCCGAGGCGAGCGCCTGTGCCACCGTCGCGGCCGCGATGACGTAGAACTCGCCATCCCAGCGCAACGTCAGCTCGCGGGGCCGGGGGAGTAGTGACGCGACGTAGCTTTCGAGCGTGGCCTGCCAGAGCGCGCGGCCCTTGATCTCGGCGAGAAGCCGGCTCTCGTCGCGACCCACCTGGACGTCGGCCAGCAGGGTGTCGCAGGTCGCCGAGACGACGGCGGTCTCACCGAGCGCGGGCAGCACCTGGGCGATGTACTGGAGGAACCGCGGCGAGGGGCCCAGGACCAGGACCGCCTGTTCGGCCATCTTCCGGTACGTGAACAGCAGGTACGCGACGCGGTGCAGGGCAACCACCGTCTTGCCCGTGCCGGGGCCACCCTGAACGATCAGCGGGCCGGTCGCCTCAGCCCGGATGATGTCGTCCTGTTCCCGTTGCAGTGTGGAGATCGCCGTCGACATACGGCCCGTGCGCCGCTGGTCGAGAGCAGCCAGGAGGGCGCCTTCGCCGACGAGTTCGCCGGTCATGCTCCCGTCCAGCGGCTCGTCGTCCACGCCGACGACTGTTGATCCCGTGGTGCGGATGTGCCGGCGCCGTGCCTGACCCTGTGGGTCGCCGGCCGTCGCGGTGTAGAACGGCCGAGCCGCCGGGGCGCGCCAGTCCACCAGCAGTGGCTCACCGCCCTCGCCCTCGTCGCGGAGACCGATCCGGCCGACGTGCCGCACCGTGCCGTCAAGGCTGTCGAGGCGACCGAAGACCAGCCCGTCCTCTGCTCGCCGTAGCTCGTCGTACTGTTGGCGGAGCATGCGCTGCCGGGCCTGCTCCATCGGGTCCACTGCCGCTGTCGAAAGCTCGACCCGCAGGTGGTCGGCCAGCCTGTCCCGCCGGGCCGTGGCCAGGTCCAGAAACGTCTGTTCCTCGGCGACCGCGGATCGCAGCGCGGCACCCTCTGCGGCGGCGGTCAGGTGGCCGTCCGGCGTCTCGTCGTTGACGCCGGCGGTGCTGTTGCTCGGAGCAGACTTGCGGCGCATTCGCGAATCCCCGTATCGGTCCCCCTCGGCCCGGACGGGCCGCCGTGCATTCGGCGGCAAGCATAGAGTCGATGGCCATCACCGCCCAGGAACTCCGCCCGCAGAGACGGGAATCTCAATCCCTTGCGGGTCCCGGGGCTCAGGTGGCCTCCGTCAATAACCACCCCGCTCTGGAGACGGTGGACTGGCCCGCCCGAGCGAGGTGAGTCGATCAGCGTTCGCCGCTGTGGTCAGCCCAACGTGAAGGTCACGTCGTCGACGTCGAAGGCGGTGACGCCGTTGCCGGCCGTCTCGCTGCCGAGGAAGCTGACCGTCGCGGTGCGCTCGGTCGTCGCCGTCCCACTCGACATGGTGTACTGCCGCCACAGCGCCCCGCCGTCGAAGGCCAGCGAGAACCTCGTCTTCGGCGGTATTCCGGTGACCGCCATTCCGACGTTCAGGTAGTCGCCCCGGCTGATCTCCGTGGTGGTGGTCCGCACCCAGAAGCTGACCGTCAGGTCGCAGTTGGCCGGCACGGTGACGGTGGTACGCAGCAGGTCGCTGCGCGTCACGTCCAGCCCCGCGAAGGTGGCGTACCCGCGCCCGGTGTGTGCGGGCCGGGTCGCGTCGCCGAAGACGACGATGCGGGGGCCGGCGCTCCAGCCTGTCGCGCCGCGCTCGAACCCCGGGTTCGGGTGGATCTGCCCGGCGCAGGGCGGGTCGGCGACCGGCTGGCCGTGGGATGCGCTGCCCGTGGTCAGGAGCAGGGCCGCGGCCACTGCGGTGGTGACGAAGGCTTTCATCAGGTCTCCCCGCGTGAACACATTCGAGATGGTCGATATGTATCGACGATGCGCGATGGACGTGGGCGCGTCAAGCCCTTCCCGAGGTGGGCTCGCACGCGGGGTGACGGGCGACCGGCGCTACCGGCGGCGGCGGGCGTCAGCCTCGGTGTCGAGCAGGTCGTTGAGGGTCAGCGCGGAGTTGATCAGGGAGAGGTGGCTGAACGCCTGCGGATAGTTGCCGATCTGCTCCCCGGTGGCGGCGATCTCCTCGGCATAGAGGCCGAGGTGGTTGCTGAAGGTGAACATCTTCTCGAAGGTGAGTCGGGCGTCGTCGAGGCGGCCGGAACGGGCCAGCGCCTCGACGTACCAGAAGGTGCACATGTTGAAGGTGCCCTCGTGGCCGGGGAGGCCGTCGGGGGAGTGGACCGGGTCGTACCGGTGGACCAGGCTGTCGGAGACCAGCTCGCGTTCGATCGCCAGCAGGGTGGACTGCCACAGGGGGTCGCTCGGCGTCACGAAACCGACCGCCGGCATGGCGAGCAGCGCCGCGTCCAGCACGCTTTCGTCGTACGCCTGCACGAACGTGCCCCGGCCCCGGTGGTATCCGCGGGCCATGACCTGGTCGTAGATGCGGTTGCGTTGTTCGGTCCAGCAGGCCATGTCCCCGGGGCGGCCGGTGCGGGTGGCCAGTCGGATCGCCCGGTCCAGTGCCACCCAGGACATCACCCGGCCGAAGGTGTAGTTGCGGGGATGGTGCCGGCTCTCCCAGATGCCGGCGTCGGGCTGGTCCCAGTTGCGGCAGAGCCAGTCGACCAGCCGGACGGTGCTCTTCCACACCTGGTGCGAGACACGGATGCCCTGCTCGTCGGCGAGGTGCATGGCGTAGAGCGCCTCGCCGTGGATGTCGAGCTGGAGCTGGTCGGCGGCGCCGTTGCCGATCCGCACCGGGCGTGATCCGCGGTAGCCCTCCAGATGGTCCAGCACCTCCTCGTGCAGGTCGGAGGATCCGTCCACCCGATACATGATCTTCAGTGGATCCTGGTGGTCGCCGGCCTCGCGGATCCGCTCGTCCAGCCAGTTCATGTACCGGCTGACCTCCTCGGTGAAGCCGAGGCCGAGCAGCGCGTGCACGGAGAAGGACGTGTCGCGTACCCAGGTGTAGCGGTAGTCCCAGTTACGGGTTCCGCCGACCAGCTCGGGCAGCGCGGCGGTGGGCGCGGCGATCATCGCGCCGGTCGGCGCGTACGTCATGAGTTTCAGCGTGATGGCCGAGCGCTCGACCATCTCCCGCCAGCGGCCGGTGTAGCGGGAACGCTCGAGCCAGCGCCGCCAGTAGTCCTGGGTCCACTCGAACATCCCCTGGATCTCTTCGGGCGGGAAAATGCGCGGTTCGCTGCCGCCCGTCTCCAGGACCACCCCTCCCGTGTCACCTTCGTTCAGCGTGCCGTACGCGACCAGGTCGCCGCCCTCAAGGTGGATGTCACCCTGCTCGGAGATCAACCGCCGCACGGGGTCGACCGGGTTGAACGTCAACGTCGCCGACCGGCTGCGGAAGACGTAGCCGTCGTGGTGGCGCTCCAGTTGATGCTCGTCGCGGGCGTAGTTGAACCGCGGTCGGCACTCCACCCGGAAGCGCATGCTGCCCCGGACCATGGTGACGAGGCGGACCAGGCGGTGCGCGTCGGTGACCCGCTCGCCGGTGACCGGCATGAAGTCCATCACCTCGGCCACACCGTCGGCGCTGATGAACCGGGTGATCAGGATGGGCGTGCCGGGGAGGTAGAGCTGCTTGGTCACGTACCGCACGTCGTGCGGCGCGATCTGGAAGTAGCCGCCCTTCTCCTTGTCCAGCAGCGCGGCGAAGATGCTCGGCGAGTCGAATCGCGGCGCGCAGAACCAGTCGACAGTTCCGTCACACGTCACCAGCGCGGCGGTCTGCAGATCGCCGATGAGCCCGTGATCCTCGATCGCCGGATAGCTGTCCACGTCTCTCCCCGGTTCGGCGGCGTCCTGCGCATCGAACCTAGGGAAAAGATTGTCGACTTAGGTGAGATTCACGTTCTGCCACCCTGTCGCGTGCGCCGGCGTGCGCCGGCCGTCCGGGCGGCCCGTGACGATCATCGGAGCGCAGGCTCTTACGGAGTGCCCGGGCTCGCCGGGGAGTCGGCGAACCTGGTGACGAGGAGGTCGATTCGTTCCTCCTGGCCGGCTGGGGGGATGCGACCGCTCTCCGACAGGACGGCGATGCCGTGCAGGGCGCCCCAGAGGACTTCGGCGAACAGCTCGCGGCGCTCGTTGGCCGGGGGAAAGCAGCTGACGAACTCGTCGAAGCAGGCTCGCAGCGGGGCCGGTGTCTCGGCGCTCGCGAACGTCAGTTCGGTGGGCAGGATGAACATGGCCTGGTAGAGGGCGGGGCGTTCGGTCGCGAAGTCAAGGTAGGCGCGGCAGACGGCGCGCAGGGCGTGCGCGGGCCCGGGGGCGGCCTGCCGTGCGCGGCGCAGGTGGGTGGCGAGTTCGCCGAACCCGTCCAGGGCGACGGCGCTGACGATGGCGTCCTTGCCGTTGAAGTGGCTGTACAGCACCGGCTGGCTGTACTCGACCCGGTCCGCCAGCCGTCGTGTCGTCACCGCCTCCCAGCCTTCGGTCTCGGCGAGCTCCCGCGCGGCCGTGATGATCAGCTGGTGGCGGTGCGCGCGTTCACGTTCACGGCGCTCGCTGATGGCGGACATGAGCGAATTCTAGCAACGCTAGACATCCTGCCGAAGGCAAACTATCTTCGCTATCGAATCTAGCGACGCTAGATATCCGTCCAGGAGGAGATGCTCATGCTCACCACCATCGCCACCGTGCTCGCCGGCCTGATCGGCGCGGGCATCATCGTCATCGGGGTGCGCGCCTTCTGGGCGCCACAGGCCGCAGTCGGCTTCGGCATCCCCGGCACGCCCACCGAGGACCGCAGCTTCCAGGCATGGCTGACCGTCAAGGCCGTGCGTGACATAGCGTCCGGGCTCTTCGTCTTCATCCTGGTGGCGGGAGCGACACCCGAGCTGCTGGGCTGGTTCATGCTGGCCGCCGCCGGCATACCTGTCGGCGACGCCCTGATCGTGTGGCGCAGCAACGGCCCCAAGGCGATCGTCTTCGGCGTCCACGGGGCCACGGCCGTGGTGATGCTGGCGGTCAGCGTTCTTCTGCTCGTCGCCTGACCACTGCCTGGCGACGGGTCCGCGCGCCCCGCGCCGGCTCGCCCCCCGCGTGGCGCAGGACGAAGCGCCGGCCGTCTGGCCGACTGGGCGTCAGCGGTGCGGGCGGCAGGAGGAGCGGATGACCAGCTCCGTCGGGAGCCGGATGTGGGTGTCGCGCTCGACGCCGGCGATCAGGTCGACGAGCAGGCGCAACGCCTCGGCGCCCATCCGCTGCAGCGGCTGCATGATGGTCGTCAGCGGCGGGTTGACGAGCGCCGACTCCGGCACGTTGTCGAAGCCGATCACCGAGAGGTCGTCGGGCACGCACAGGCCCATGTCGCGGGCCACGGCCATCGTGGATATCGCCGAGAGGTCGTTACCCGCGAAGATCGCGGTCGGCCGGTCCGCGAGGCCGAGAAGCTCCGCGGCCGGGCCGGCCGCGGTCTCGATCCGGAACCCACCGGGGCGGACGAGCCGCTCGTCCACCGGCACGCCGGCTTCGGCCATCGCACTGCGAAAGCCGGCCTCGCGCAGCTGCGCCGACATCAGGTCGGTGCGTCCGCTGATGTGCCCGATCCGGGTGTGGCCGAGGGAGAGCAGGTAGTTGGTCGCCAGCACCGCACCGGCGAAGTTGTCCGAGTCGACGGTGGGTAGGTGGGACGGACCGGTGTGCGGGTCGACGGCCACGACGTGGAAGTTGTTCTCGGTCTCGACCACTGTCGGCGTGACGATCACGGCGCCGTCGATGAGAGTGCCGGAGAGCCGGGCGAGCGAGCGCCGCTCCCATCCGACTGCCGCGCCCTCGCCGTCCCCGCTGGAGTAGGCCAGTAGCTGGTACCCACTGCCCGCGACCTCCTGGGACGCGCCCTTGAGAAGCTCGGTCGAGAACGGCTCGAACTCGGCCAACAGGATGCCGAGCACGTTGGTCCGGTGGCTGCGCAGGCTCTGCGCCCCCAGGCTCGCCTCGTAGCCGAGGTCGTGGATGACCTGCTGGACGCGCTCCACCGTCGCTCGGGCCACGCCGTATCTGCCATTGACGACCTTCGATACGGTCGCGACCGAGACGCCGGCAGTGCGTGCGACATCGGACATCTTGACGCGCTGCTGAAACACCACGTCGATGATGATAGGGCCGCAGTCGACGAGGTGTCGCCGCCGATTCGAAAACGTTATCGATACCGATTGACATCAAGTTACATGACTGTAAAACTTCGCCGCAGGCCGAGTACCGCGACTGAGTAGTCGAGGAGACATCGATGGCAACTAAGCGACGTAGAAGTGCCGTCCTGGCACTGTTGATGACAGGTGTTCTCGTTGCCGCCGGGTGCAGCGGCGGCGGCGAAGAGGCAGCCCCTCAGGGGGAGCTCTACAAGGACCCGGTGACCCTGACCTGGTGGCACAACGCCTCGCAGGACGGGCCCGGCAAGACCTACTGGGAGAAGGTCGCCAAGGACTTCTCCGCACTCCACCCCACGGTCAAGATCGAGATTGAGGCGATCGAGACCAACCAGCTGCAGCGCACCAGGATCCCCGCCGCGCTGCTGAGCAGCGACCCGCCGGACATCTTCATGACCTGGGGCGGCGGTGAGATGACCGAGCAGGTGGAGGCCGACTACCTCAAGGAGGTCACCGACCAGGTCAAGGCCGAGGTCGCCAACATCGGCAGCGCCGCAGAGATCTGGCAGGTGAAGGGCAAGCAGTACGGCCTGCCGTTCCGGATGGGCATCGAGGGCATCTGGTACAACAAGGACATGTTCGCGCAGGCGGGCATCTCGGCTCCGCCGACCACGTTCGAGGAGCTCAACGCAGCTGTCACCAAGCTCAAGGCGATCAACGTCGTTCCGATCGCCGTGGGTGCCGGTGACAAGTGGCCGGCCGCGCACTGGTGGTACAACATGGCGCTGCGCGCCTGCTCGGTCGACACCCTCAAGAAGGCGGCCGCGGAGAAGACCTTCGACGATCCGTGCTTCGTGAAGGCCGGCCAGGACCTGAAGGCGTTCATCGACACCAAGCCGTTCCAGCCCAACTTCATCGCCACGCCGGGCCAGAACGACCCGACCAGCGCCAACGGCATGCTCGCCAACGGCAAGGCCGCGATGGAGCTGATGGGTGACTGGAACCGCGGCACGCTGGACACCGTCGCCACGGACAAGACCAAGCTCGCCTCGTTCCTCGGCTGGTTCCCGGTGCCGGCGATCTCCGGTTCGCCGGGTGACCCGAAGGCGGCCCTCGGTGGTGGCGACGGGTTCTCCTGCTCCAAGAACGCGCCCGCCGAGTGCGTCGAGTTCCTCAAGTACATCGTGAGCCCCGAGGTGCAGAAGGGCTATGCCGAGACCGGCACCGGCCTGCCGGTGGCCAAGGGTGCGGAGGGCGCCGTGAAGGATCCCGCGCTGACGTCCATCCTGCAGGCCACCTCCGGATCGAGCTACGTCCAGCTCTGGTTGGACACGGCCTACGGCAGCACCGTCGGGACCGCGATGAACGACGCGGTCGTCGCCATCTTCGCCGGCAACGGGACGCCTGAGAAGGTCGTCTCGGCGATGAAGGCGGCCGCAAGCAAGTGACCTCCGCCAACCAGATCCGTATGCCCGCCGGCGGCGCTTCCGCGTCGCCGGCGGGCCCCCGCCAGGCTGGGCGCGCGTCCGCCCGCCGCGCCGACAACCGCCGCAAGTGGTACGAGATCATCGGCCTCACCACGCCAGCGATCCTCATCTACGTGATGTTCGTGCTGGTGCCGATGGGCTTCGCGGTCTACTACAGCCTGTTCCGCTGGCGCGGGGTCGGGCCGCCCACCGAGTTCGTCGGCCTGAGGAACTACACCCTCGCCTTCCAGGATCCGATCTTCCTCGACGCGTTGCGCAACAACGCCATCATCGTGTTCGGGTCGCTGCTGATCCAGGGCCCGATCGCCCTGGGCGTCGCCCTGCTGCTCAACCGTCGCTTCCGTGGGCGCGCCGTGTTCCGCCTGCTGGTGTTCGTGCCGTACGTGCTCGCCGAAGTCACCGTCGGCATCATGTGGAAACTGCTCCTGACCGGCGACGGCACCGTTGACGCGCTGCTGCGGTCCCTGGGCATGGGCGGGCTGGTGCAGGCCTGGCTCGCGGACCTGGACGTGGTCATCTGGACCCTGCTGGCCGTCCTCACCTGGAAGTACGTCGGCTTCGCCATCATCCTGCTCCTCGCCGGTCTGTCCAATGTGCCCGACGAGCTGACCGAGGCGGCGTCCATCGACGGCGCGAGCTGGTGGCAGATCCAACGGCACGTCACGATCCCGCTGCTCGGCCCGACGATCCGGATCTGGATGTTCCTGTCCATGATCGGTTCACTGCAGATCTTCGACATGATCTGGGTGACCTCGGTGCCCGCGGTGCGGTCCCTCGGCGCATCGGCCACCATGGCGACCTACATGGTCGACAACGGCTTCTTCGCCCGGCTGTGGGGCTACGGCAACGCCGTGGCGGTAATCCTATTCGTCATCTCCTTCGTGGCGGCGCTGCTGTTCCAGCGGTTCCTGCTCCGCCGCGACATCGAGGGCGCCATCACCGGAAGGGCGAAGTGACGATGGCCGTGAACAGCGTTCTCCCCCAGTCCAACGGGCGTCGTCAGATTTCCTGGGGCACGCCGCTCACCTACGCGATAGCCCTCGCGATCGCTGCGGTGTCGATCGCCCCGGTCATCTACGTGGTCATCGGCGGTTTTCGCACCACCCCGCAGATCGTCGCGGACCCGGCCGGCCTGCCCGACCCGTTCGTCTGGGACAACTACGCCCGGGTGCTGACCCAGAGCAACTTCTGGCGGCAGGCGTTCAACAGTGCAGTCATCGCCCTCGGCACCACGCTGGCCGTGGTCGTGTTCGGCCTGGCCGCCGCGTTCGTGCTCGCCCGCTACCGCTTCCGCGGGCGGGAGGGGCTCTACACCTTCTTCACCCTCGGTCTGCTGTTTCCGGCCGGGGCGGCGATCCTGCCGCTCTACCTCATGCTGCGGGACCTGAACCTGATCAACTCCTACTACGCGGTGATCCTGCCGCAGGTCGCCTTCTCGCTACCACTGACGATCGTGATCCTGCGTCCCTTCCTCTCGGCCATCCCGAGAGAGCTGGAGGACGCCGCCGCCATCGACGGTGCGAGTCGGCTCGGTTTCCTCTGGCGTGTCGCGATGCCGCTGTCGCGGCCCGCGCTCGTCACCGTTGGCGTGCTGGCGTTCGTGGCGAGCTGGAACTCGTTCCTGCTGCCGCTGCTCGTCCTCAGCGACGTCGACCTGCACACCCTGCCGCTGGGCGTGCAGAACTTCTCCAGCCAGTACACCACCGACACGGCAGGCGTCCTCGCCTTCACCTCGCTGGCGATGCTGCCGGCACTGCTGTTCTTCACGCTCGCGGAGAAGCAGATCGTCGGTGGCCTGCAAGGTGCGGTCAAGGGCTGAGCGGCAGCGGTACGAGCACAACCAGAGAGGCACAGCATGACTGAGGTCCACGAGGTGGTGGGCGGGCCGGCGCCGGCTCAGGCAGATCCGAACCACAGCCGACAGGGCGGGCGCGACGGAGGGGATCGCCTCCACGACCTCCTCGGCCGGATGACGATCGAGGAGAAGATCGCCCAGCTCGTCGGCTTCTGGGAGAAGGAGGACGGCGAGGCGGTCGCACCACTGCAGGGGGAGTTCGGCGACAACTCCAAGCTTGAGGACTTCTCCCGGCACGGGCTCGGTCATCTCACCCGCGCCTACGGCACCCGTCCCCAGGATCCGGCGCAACGCGCGTCCTGGCTGTGGAAGTTCCAGCGGGACCTGGTCACCGGGACCCGGCTGGGCATCCCGGCAATCGTCCACGAGGAGTGTCTCACCGGGCTGTCGGTGTGGAAGGCCGCCACCTTCCCCACCCCGCTGGCCTGGGGTGCCGCGTTCAACCCCGAACTGGTCACCGAGATGGCCGCGGCGATCGGCGCCTCGATGCGGACTCTCGGCGTCCACCAGGGGCTCTCCCCGGTGCTCGACGTGATCCGCGACCCCCGCTGGGGTCGGGTGGACGAGTGCATCGCTGAAGACCCGTACCTGGTCGGCACCATCGGCACGTCGTACGTGCGCGGCCTGCAGTCGCAGGGGGTGCACGCCACCCTCAAGCACTTCGTCGGCTACTCCGCCTCGCGCGCCGGGCGCAACTTCGCCCCGGTGCACGCCGGCCGACGGGAACTGGCCGACGTGCTGATGCTGCCGTTCGAGATGGCGATCATCGACGGCGACGCGCGGAGCGTCATGCACTCCTACACCGACATCGACGGGGTGCCCGTCGCCGCCGACCCGACGATGCTGACCGGCATCCTGCGCGACCAGTGGGGCTTCGACGGCACCGTGGTCGCCGACTACTACGGGGTCGCGTTCCTGAACCTGCTGCATCACGTGGCGAGCGACCACGCGGAGGCGGCCGGGCAGGCGTTGACGGCCGGTCTCGACGTCGAGCTGCCGACCGGCGACGCCTATCTGACCCTGCGGGAGTCGGTACGGACCGGCAGGATCGACGAGGCGATCATCGATCGCGCGGTGCTGCGGGTGCTGCGCCAGAAGCTGGACCTGGGCCTGCTCGACGCGACCTTCAGCGACGAGCCGCCGCAGGCTATCGACCTCGACTCACCCGAGCACCGGTCGATCGCCCGCCGGCTCGCCGAGGAATCGATCGTGCTGGTCGCCAACCGGGACGCGCTGCCACTGCCGGCGGGTCGGCGGATGGCCGTCATCGGCCCCAACGCCGATCGGCAGAGTGCGCTCTTCGGGTGCTACTCGTTCCTCAACCACGTCCTCGTCCAGCATCCCGGCGTGGAGACCGGCATTGAGGTGCCGACAGTGCTCGACGCCGTGCGGGTCGAGTTCGGCGACGACCTCGTCACCTGGGCCCGGGGCTGCGACGTGGACAGTGACGACCGGTCCGGCTTCGACGAGGCGGTCGCCACGGCGTCCGCCGCGGACGTCGCCGTCCTGGTCGTCGGCGACCACGCCGGCCTCTTCGGACGCGGCACGGTCGGCGAAGGGTGCGACCGGGACGACCTGGAACTGCCCGGCGTCCAGCGCGAACTGGTCGAGGCGGTGCTGGCCACCGGCACGCCGGTGGTCCTGGTGCTGCTCACCGGGCGGCCGTACACGATCGGTTGGGCGCTGACGCGCTGCGCGGCGGTGGTGCAGGCGTTCTTCCCGGGCGAGGAGGGCGCCGGGGCGATCGCGGGAGTGCTCTCCGGGCGGGTCAACCCGTCGGGCAAGCTGCCGATCACCATGCCCGGGCCGGCCGGGGCGCAGCCCTACTCGTACCTGCACCCCACCCTCGGTCAGGGCAACGAGGTGACCAGCCTGCCGGCGATACCCGTGGCGCCGTTCGGCCACGGGCTGTCCTACACGACGTTCGCGCACACCGATCTCACCGTGTCCGGCACGGTGCCGACCGACGGGGCGATCGGGGTGAGCGTGCGGGTGACGAACACCGGCGCTGTCGCCGGCGACGACGTGGTCCAGCTCTACGGTCGCGACGTGGTCGCCTCGGTGACCAGGCCGTTGGCGCAGCTGCTCGGCTACCAGCGGGTCCACTTGGAGCCGGGTCAGTCCGTCACTGTCGAGCTGACCGTCCCCACCACCCGTCTGGCCTTCTCCGACCGCACGTACACCCGGGTCGTGGAGCCCGGCGAGGTCGAGCTCTGGGTCGGCACCAGCGTGCAGCGCGACACCCAGGCGGTGACCACACTGGTCGGTGACACCGTCCCGGTCACCAACGCCTCCCCACGCTGGACCGTCACCACCATCCGCTGAGACCGGTCCGCCGGCCGTCCCTCCAGGTCGGCCGGCGGACCGCGGTCACTCGGGTGCCGGCTCGCGGCTTCGCCGATCTCGCCCGGCCGGTTCGGTCACGCCGGTGCCGGCGACCCCGCCGTCGCGGCGGTCGTGCCGCGGGCCGAGCTGGCTGATCTCGTACCCGTCGGGGTAGCTCCTGGCCCGGATGCCGTCGGCGAACAAGGCCGTCGCCCGTGGCGCGCCGAACCACCGCTGCGACAGTGAGCGCGTCTTCAGGGCCAGGTGCAACCCCGCCCGGACCGGCCAGGCCGGCGTGTCCACCCGCGTCGCGCGCCGCAGCGGCGCGTCGTACAGGGCACTGACCAGTGCGTCTCCCAGCGGCGCGAGCATCCGGGGGAGCCGGGCGAGCATCAGCATGCGGGTGGCCCGTTCGATGGCCGCCGCGTCGTCGTTGGGTTGCAGGTGAGCCGCGTCGTGCGCGTCGAACCAGGTCTCGAACTCGTCGTACGACGCGGGGATGTCGGTGATGCCCATCCGTCGGCCGAGTTCCCGGTAGAACAGGTACGTGGCGTGCCGTTCGTGGCAGCAGGGCGGGCGCCAACCGTACGCCTGCAACCACCGGGTGGGGATCACGACCAGGCAGCCGAGGACGTAGCGGAAGTCGTCGTTGCTGATGTCGTACGGGCGGTGGATCTGGTTGACGCGCCGCAACGCGTCACGGCCCCGGGGCTGCTCGAAGCCGTTGAGCACCATCTCGTACATCAGCAGGCCGGTGTCGTCGATCCGCTTCTGGGTGCGTTCGGTCAGCTCACCGGTGGCGGCGTGCACAGTGGCGATGGCGGGGACGGAGAAGGACCGGTTGAAGGCGAGGTTGAGCCCGAGCTTCATGTCCCACGGGAACTCGTGGCGCAGCATCGTCTGGTAGATGTCCAGGTAGTCGCGCTCCGGATCGAGAGCACGGGTACGGGTCAGGTTGTCGTAGCGGCCTCTCATCGGTGGGCGTCTCCCATGGTCGGCCCTGGTGACCGGCGGTTCGGGGCCCCTCCCGGTGCCGGTTCCTCCTCCGGGAGGTGAGCACCCGTCCAGGTGACGGTGGCCAGCCGGGCGCCGAGTAGCCGCCGTGCCCGGGCGGTCTGCCGGGCGTTCGCGTTGACCAGCACCGGCTGCTGCGCGGCGCTGAGGATGGGGAGATCCGACAGCGAGTCGCTGTAGGCCACCCGCCACGGTGGCGTCACCCCGTGGGCGGCGAGCTGCGTTACCTTGGCCGACCCGTGGTTGTGCACGATCAGCTTCGGCCCGCGAATGCGCGAGGCCACGAGCTCGACCTCGGCGAGGCCGATCACGTCGAGCACCGCGCGCGCCAGGGTGTGCTCGCAGGCGGTCACCACGATGACCCGGTCGCCCGCGTCGAGGTGGGACCGGACAGTGCGCAGGCCGGGCCCGATGATCCGCCCCGGCTCTTCGCCGAGGTCCGCGCCGAAGCGTGCGAGCTCTGCGGTCAACTCGTCGGCGTTGCGGCCCGACAAGCCGATCCGGCTCACCCACCGCGCCGCCCACGGACGCGCCGCGGGAACGGCGGCGACGGGCGCGAGGAGGACCAGTAGCGCGACGGCGAGCGGCAGCCGGGCGCCGGCGAAAGCAGTGCGGCGCAGGAACAGGCCGAATGCGTCGCCGCGCAGCAGCACACCGTCAAAGTCCACGATCACCGTGCCGGCGGTCGACGCCCCTGTCGCACTACCGACCACTGTGCCACCGGCGGTTCGCCATCAGTCGAGTGTACGGGCGGCCGGCGTCGGCGGCGGTGTCCGACCGCCCGGCACTCGACGGTGAACCCGCCAGCGACGCTCAGTACGGATATCCGGGAATGTTGAGTCGCACGCTGTACAGCCCGGAGTCGCCCCACGGGGCCGACGTGATGAAGAGGGTCTGCCGGTCGGGACCGCCGAACGCGACGTTTGTCGTGCCGGTGTTACCGGGCCGGATCGTGCCGAGCGGGGTGCCGGCCGGGGAGTAGACGTGCACCAGCGAGTCCCGACCCGAGGTCCAGTAGACGTTGCCGGCGCAGTCGATGGTGCCGCCGTCCGGACCGCCGATGTAGTTCACGAAGACGCTGCGGGCGCCGACGCTGCCATCGGGCTGGACGACGTACTTGTAGATCTTGTTCTCGGCGTAGGCGCCCACGTACAGTGCGCTCCCGTCCGGCGACAGCGAGATCCCGTTGGGTTGGCGCAACGTGTCGTCCACCAGCGACACCTGCCCGCCGGAGACGCGGAAGACGCTGGTGCGCCCGCTCATCTGGTCGGGCCGGTTGCCGCGCTGGAAGTTCGGGTCGGTGAAGTAGACGACGCCGTCCGATCGGACCGCGACGTCGTTCGGCGAGTTGAACGCCCGGCCCTGGTAGTTGGCCGCGACGGTGCTGCGGGTCCGGTCGCTCAGCCGGTACGCGGAGACGCTGCGCTGGTCGTGGGTGGCCGCGACGAGCTCCTGGGCGTCGGCGGTGAGCGCGAGCCCGTTGCTGCCGGCGTTGGCGATGAACGTGTCGAAGGTCGCCGGCGGGGTGAACCGGCGGATCGTCGACGGCTGGACGTTGTACGGCCCGGTGCCGGCGGTCATGTCGGACATCAGCAGGTAGCCACCGTCAGCGACCCAGACCGGCCCTTCGAGGAAGGTGAACCCGCCCCGGATCCGCGGAGCCGTCACGGTGCTCGCCGGCAGCGGCGGACCGTAACTGACGCCGGTTGGGCAGGCCCCGGGCGGTGCGCCGGGCGGACCGGCGAGTGCGGCGTGCGCGCTGGCCTGCGCGGCGTGGACGGCAGCACCGGCGGGCACTGTGGTGGTGGTGACCGCGAGGCACAGGCCAGCCAGCGCGGCAAGGGTGGGACGCCAGGTCATCGAACACTCCAATCGGCGTCGAGGGTGGCGATGGCCGGCGTGCAAGGTCGGGGGCTGGCACGGCGTGAGGACGGGGCCGTCGACGTGAATATTCGGGAGCCTAAATCATGAAGCAGTGGTCCGCAGCGGTTTTGTCGTCAGATATTTCGAAGCGGATCCGGTTTGTAGACAAAGGCGCTGGTCAATGCGAAAAGGTGGCCGTGGAATAGTTCCGAGCGGACCACAGTGGAGTGTCCGGCGGTGGTCCGGACACCGGGCCGGGACGTGGCGCAATAGGGTTGGGCCATGACCGGCCTGCTCAGTGGTGCCCGAACCGCAGCCAATCCGCTCCGTCAGCTCACGATCGACCAGCTCCGGCAGCGGACCAGCCTCAAGTGGCGGGAACACCCCGACGACGTGCTGCCGCTCTGGGTGGCCGAGATGGACGTGCCCCTGGCCGAGCCGGTCGCACTGGCGATCACCGACGCCGTCGCGCGCGGCGACACCGGCTACACCGCCGGCACGGCGTACCCGCAGGCGTTGGCGGAGTTCGCTCGGCGGCGGTGGGGCTGGGACGGGCTGGCCGTGGAGCGCACCGCACTGGTGCCCGACGTGATGCACGGCGTCGTCGAGGCGCTACGCCTGGTCACCGAACCGGGGGACGCGGTGGTCGTCAACTGCCCGGTCTACCCGCCGTTCTACGAGTCCGTGGCGCACGCCGACCGCCGGATCGTGGAGGCGCCGCTCGGCGAGACCCTGCGGATCGACCTCGGCACGCTGGAGGAAGCGTTCCGGCGGGCCCGCGCCGGTGGACGGCCGGCGGCGTACCTGCTGTGCAGCCCGCACAACCCGACCGGCGTCGTGCACACCGCGGCCGAGTTGACCGCCGTCGCCGACCTCGCCGAGCGGCACGGGGTGCGGGTGGTCGCCGACGAGATCCACGCGCCGGTGGTGGCCGGCGGAGCGCGGTTCGTGCCGTACCTCTCGGTGCCCGGCGCGGAGAACGGCCTGTCGCTGATGTCCGCCTCCAAGGGATGGAACCTGTCCGGCCTGCGCGGCGGGCTCCTCGTCGCCGGCCCGGCCGCGGCCGGGGACCTCGCTCGCGTCCCGTTCGGGGTCAGCGTCAGCACCAGCCACCTCGGCGTGATCGCCCACACCGCGGCCTTCCGCGACGGCGGCGAATGGCTCGATTCCCTGCTGACCGGCCTGGACGACAACCGTCGGCTGCTTGCCGACCTGCTCGCCGAGCACCTGCCGGCCGTCCGCTACCAACCCGGTCAGGGCACCTACCTGGCCTGGCTCGACTGCCGGGCGCTGGGCCTCGGCGACGACCCGGCCACCGTGTTCCTCGACAGTGCCCGGGTGGCGCTCAACTCCGGGTTGGCGTTCGGCACCGGCGGTGATGGGCACGTCCGACTGAACCTGGCCACCGCGCCGGAGCTCATCACCGAGGCGGTACGCCGGATGGCCGGCGTCGTCGGCTGAGACCGGCACGGATGTCGGTAGGTCGCTCTACGGGCCAGCGGGGCCCGCAGGCTTACCACCGCACTGGCCGGCCGACCCACTGATCCGCGTTCCGCCGGGCCGGGACACCCCCGGCCCGGCCGAGTGGTCCGCCTTCCGACCGTACTTCGCGGGGGACGCAACCTGATGGTCGTCCGGCCCCGTCGAGCTTGCGGAGGAGGGAGCCTTGATGGTGGATGCCGAGGGTGAGTTCGTGGAGTACGTCTCCGCGCGACTGCCGCGCCTGCATCGGACCGCGTTCCTGATGTGCGGTGACGCCCATCTGGCCGACGACGTGGTGCAGCAGACGATCACGTCGCTCTACGTGAACTGGCGCCGGGTCAGCCGGGCCGACAACGTCGACGCGTACGTCCATCGGATGCTGGTGCACAAGCTCGTCGATGAGAAGCGCCTGAGCTGGGCGAAGGTCCGGTTGTTGGGGTCTGCGCCGGTGCCGGAGCGCTCACCGGCGACCCCGCATGACGACCTGGCCGAGCGGGACAGCCTGCTCGCGGCGCTCGCCCGTCTGCCGCGCGGCCAGCGCACAGTGCTGGTCCTGCGGTTCCTGTGCGACCTGTCGCTGGCCGACACGGCCGCCGCGATGGGCTGCTCCGAAGGCAACGTGAAGGCGCAGACGGCCCGGGCTCTGGCGGCTGTTCGCCAGGTGCTCGACGTCGCCGAGATGTCAGTGAGGAGTCCGAGATGACCACCGTGGACGATCAGCGGTTCGCCGCGCTGCTGCGGTCGGTGTCGGTTCCCGAGCCGCGGGTCGACGTGAGCCGGGCCGTCCGCGACGGCCGGCGCCGCCGCCAGCGGCGCCGCGTCGCCGGAGTCGCCGCCCTGACGGTGCTGGCCGGGGTCGGTGTCGTGGGTGCCGTTCAGGTCGGCGGGACCGCCAGCTCGCCGGCGCCGACCACGCCGGCACTCGCGGTGTCGCCGGCCGCTACCGGGTCGGCCGCCCCCCGCCCGCCAGTCACCTGCCAGGCGTCGTGGTTGTCGCAGCCGATCGACGGTCCGGTCGCGGTGGCCGTCGGAGTCGACCCCACCGGGCGGTACGTCGTCGGCGACATCGGCACCGGGCAGGAGGACGGGCGGGTTGTGCTGTGGACCGACGGCAGGCCGGTCGTCCTGCCGAAGACCGCGCGGCACGCGGCAGCGGTCAACGCCAGCGGCCATGTGGTGGGCACCGACGGCGACGGCACCGGCTGGGTGTACCGGGACGGGAAGCTGCGTCCCCTGGCCACCCCGCCCGGCTTTGACGCGGTGCTCGTGCACGCGGTCAACGCCCGGGGTGACATCGTCGGGACGGCCCGCAGGTCGGACGACTCGCACCAGGCCGTGCGGTGGTCGACGGCGCAGCCCCAGACGTACCGGCTGATCGGCCAGCGGGGGTCGACCGCGACCGGGATCACCGACGACGGCACGATCGTCGGCGAGCTGGACCAGCAGCCCTACCGGTGGACGCCGCAGGGTGTCGGTGCGGCGCTGGCGGTGCCCGAGGGCTACCCCCGGGCGTCGGTCGAATCGGCGCGGGGTGAGTGGGCGATCGGGATGGTTCCGGGCGGCAGCAACGGCGGCGCCGTGCAGATGCTGCCGGTGCGGTGGAACCTCACCACCGCGGCGGTGAGCCTGTTGCCCTTCCCCGGGGCGAGCGGCATCTCCGGCGAGGGTGAGGTGCTCATCGGCGACGGCGCGCCGCTGATCGTCGCCCCGGACGGCACCTCCCGCCGGCTGCCGGGCCGACCCGAGGTCCGCGCGACCGAGCCGGGCACGTACACGGCGGAGGGGATCAGCGACGACGGTCTGACGGTGGTCGGGGCCGTCTACGAGAACCAGGCGTACCGGCCGCTGGTGTGGCGCTGCGGACGTTGACGGATCGAGCGGCCCCGTTCACCGCACGGTGGGGGACTGCCGGGGAGCGTGCCTCCGGGTCGTTTCAACCGACCGGGCCCGTGGGTACGCTCCCACCCGGCTGATCACCCGATCGACGGAGACTCCTCGTGATTATGGCGCTGCTGCTCGACCTCGCCAACATCGTCGGTGGCTTCCTGCTCGCCGTGGCGCTGCTGCGGCTGCTGCCGCGGGTCGGCGACGACCTGGGCCGCCTCGCCGGTCGGGCCGCCCCGATCGCGTGGGTGGTCGGCGTCGTGGCGTTGGTGACCGGCGGCTACTACCTCATCGTCCACCTGGTCTCCGGGCCCCGGGTGTTCCACTTCGAGGTGGTGGGCATCGGGGTGGGGCTCGCCCTGCTGTGGAGCCGGCTGACCGGTCGGCCGACGCCGCGCGACGGGCAGTCGGACGGCGCCACCGGAGTCCGGCTGTTGCTCGCGATCTTCGGCCTCATCGCGATCGTCGTCGGCGTCCAGGGACTGTTCACCCCGGACGGCTGAGGCTCACCGGCTCAGGCGATGGTGGACGGTCGCGGTGCCCTGGTGACCACGGCGCTGGCGAGCAGAAGCGCCACCGCTGGGAGGAACGCGCCACCGATGCCCAGCCCGAGCAGCAGCCCCCAGCCGGTGATGACGAGCGCGGCCACCAGGTCGGCGGCCACTGTCAGCCGACCGAACCGCTGCGCGAGGACGGGCAGCACCGCCGCGACGACGGGGACGCCGAGCAGATAACCGGCCGCGGCGCCCGAGTCATCCACTGTGAACGGAGCCAACGCGGCGGCCACCAGCACGGTGATCGCCAGGGCCGACCAGCGGAGCACCGACCGGGTGTCGGCCGGCCTGCGGAGCAGGACCACGAGACCGACGAGCAGGACGCCCACGACGGCCCCGACGCTCACCACACCGATCATGATGCTCTCCTCGACCGCCGCAGGTGGTGTCTCATCGAAGACGGCGGATCGTCGTCTCTGCGTCCACCATACGGCTGCCCCGGCCACCGGCACGAGGTCAGAACATCAGGCGCGTCCGTGCCGGGTCTGGGCGGTGTCAGCCGGCGTCCAGCACCTCCCGCAGCCGCGCGGCGAACTCCTCGGGTTTGCCCGCGTAGCCGAACTCGCCGCCGAGGAACCCGCCGTGGTGACTCGGGAACACCACGGCCTCCTGGCCGAGCAGCGCCGCGAGGCCCAGTGCGGTGCGCGCGGTGTACGTCCCGGCCGACTCTTCGCCGACCGCGACCACGATCCGGGTGGGCGCGGCGGTGAGCACCTCCGCGTCGGGCCGGTAGTCGGTGATCGCCCACGAGTTCTGCGACAGCAGCGGATCGTCGCGGCTGCCGTCGTCGTCGGCGGTCATGCCGAACATCGCAGGGTCAGGGGTGGGCTGGGCGAAGTAGGCGTCGGTGAACTCGCCCTGCCAGGAGGTCATCGCGATGAACGCGGCCATCCCCGCGCCCGAGCCCTTCGCCTGGTACGCCTCGTAGAAGCCGGCCCGGGCGCGCTCGGCGGCCGTGGCGTCGGGGAGCACGGCGTTGATCGGCGGTTCGTGCGCCACCAGGGTGGCGACGTCGCCGGGATGGGTGGCGACCAGTTCGAGGGCGGTCACCGCGCCGCCGCTGCTGGCGAAGAGGTCGACCGGACCGACGTCGAGCGCCTCGACGAGCGCGTGCAGGTCGGCCGCCTGCTGCTGCGGCGTGTGGTCGGACCGACCGTCAGTGCGGACGCTGCGGCCCAGGCCACGCGGGTCGTAGGTGAGGACCGTGCGGTCCGTGAAGTGCGGGGCGAGGGCGGTGAAGCCCTCCGCCGTCATCGGCTGGCCGATCAGGAGCAGCGCACGATGGACGCCGGTGGGAGGTAGCGGGCCGCGGACGTCGTAGACCAGGTCGACGCCGGGAATGTCCAGGGTGTGTGTCTGGATGTCCTGCATCCGATGAGACTACGGCCGGCCAGGGGAAATTGGCGGCGGCTGGCGGAGCGCGTCGTCGATGATGCCGGGCATCCGCCGGGCCACTCCCGCGAGGAGGTCCGCGACCTGGACGCGCGGGTCGTCGCGGGAGTCGACCATCACCAGCCCCGCCAGGGGTGACACCCCGGTCGGCAACGCGGCAGCCCGGTTGCCGCCGGCCGCCGACGCGTCGCCGTTGGCGGCCAACACCCGCTGAAGCCGGGTCAGCCGGTCGGCCGTCAGGGCACTCTGCTCGTCGTGGGTCACCAGCACCTGCCGCTGGCCGCCGCTCCAGGAAAGGACCGTTTCGGCCAGCGCCGGCAGCAGCGGCTCCAGCGGGGGAGGGACCGTGCGGTCGTCGGCGTCGAGCCTGGCCACCACGGTCCGCACCTGGTTCGGGCGGAGCCCGCCGAGGACGGCGTCGGCCACCGTGCCGAGGCCGTGTCGCCGCAGCGCGTCCCGGGCCTGGAAGAACCGCCGCACCGTCTGGTCGACCGGAAGCCGCCGCTTCATGCGGACCAGATCGACGAACGCCGACAGGAAGGCAGTCCAGTCGCTTCCGGTCGAGCGCCCGGCCGCGTACAGGGCGAGAGCGGCCGGATGGTGCTCGCGAGCCAGGCAGGTGCCTGCCGCGTACGACGGCTCGGTCAGCAGGAAGTCCACGATCCGGGTGACGAGGAAGAACTCCTTGTCGATGAGGTGGACGTGCGCGCGGCCGGCCAGCGTCGCCAGGAACCACTCCAGTGCCTCCTGCGCGCCGGAGCCGCGCAGGAACCGGCCGGACTTGAGCTCGTGCGGCGCGAACCGGAACCCGGACCGTAGGGCGGTGATGATCGCGACCGCCTCGTCGGCGGCCAGGTCGACGCTCGCGTGCGTGATCACCGGGGCGGTCGAGTGCAGCAGGTTCGTACCCGAGAATCCCGACTCGTCGCAGGCGATCCGCACGACGGCCCCGACCACCACCGCGCCGCCCGGCGGTAGTCCGCCTTGGAGGGGCGATCTCACCGCCGTCCTCCTGCCATGCCGCCCATGGTCACCCGTGATCCGGCGGAGAACAACCCGATTGTGGAGGCGAGAACGCTGGGCGGTGCCGGTGCTTGGCGCGGGGCGCAGCCGGATCGCCGTACATCTGATGTATGTCCTCCCGGGTGGGTCGTCGGCGGCAGCATCGTGGCCCATTGCCCGGCGCTGCCGCCTCGCTGCCTCGCTGCTCACCCTCCCGTGCATCTTGCTGACCGGGCACAGGGGCGCGGTGTCCACGCATTGATCGACCGTTGCCTATTCTGTGGCCCCGGAGTAACCTTCCCGAAACACATCAGATGTCTGGCGCGTCACTGCCGGGCGTCGGCCTGCTCAGGCAGGGTCCCGGTTGGCCCCACCAAGCGGATCCCCATGTCGAGTCCCACAGTTGTCACGCTTCGGGGTGGCCGGACTGGTCACCGTTTGGAGGATCGATGTCAGACCTGACCCGACGGCAAGCCCTCAAGATCGGCGCGGCCGGCGCGGGTGGCGCTCTCCTGCCGGTGCCCTGGACCGCCGTGGCACGTGCGGACTCGGTGGCGCCGCCGCAGGTGCTGGCCGCCGGTGACCTCGCGCTCTGGTACGACGAGGGGGCCGGCACCGACTGGCTGCGGGCGTTGCCGATCGGCAACGGCCGACTCGGCGCCATGGTCTTCGGCAACGTCGACACCGAGCGCCTTCAGCTCAACGAGGACACCGTCTGGGCCGGCGGCCCGCATGATCCCAGCAACACCAGAGGCGCGGGCGCGATCGCGGAGATCCGGCGGCTGGTCAACGCCAACCAGTGGACCCAGGCCCAGGATCTGATCAACCAGACCATGATGGGCAACCCCGGCGGTCAGCTGGCCTACCAGACCGTCGGTAACCTCCGGCTGGCCTTCGGATCCGCCAGCGGAGCGTCCCAGTACGACCGGACGCTCGACCTCACCACCGCCACCGTCACGACGACGTACGTGCTCAACGGCGTTCGTCACCAGCGGGAGGTGTTCGCCAGCGCGCCGGATCAGGTCATCGCGATGCGACTGACCGCCGACCGCAGCGGCTCGATCAGCTTCACCGCCACCTTCGACAGCCCGCAGCGCACCACCGTGTCCAGCCCGGACGGCACCACGATCGGCCTGGACGGCATCTCCGGGAACATGGAGGGCATCACCGGCCAGGTCCGCTTCCTCGCCCTGGCCAACGCGACAGTCAGCGGCGGCAGCGTGTCCAGCTCCGGCGGCACCCTGCGGGTGACCAACGCCAACAGCGTGGTCCTGCTGATCTCCATCGGCTCCAGCTACGTCAACTACCGCAATGTCGGCGGCGACTACCAGGGCATCGCCCGGCAGCGCCTCACCGCCGCGCGGGCCAGCAGCTACGACCAGTTGCGCAGCCGGCACGTCGCCGACTATCAGGCGCTGTTCGGCCGGGTCACCCTGGATCTGGGGCGCACGTCCGCTGCCGACCAGACGACGGATGTCAGGATCGCCCAGCACAACAGCGTCAACGACCCGCAGTTCTCCACGCTGCTGTTCCAGTACGGCCGGTACCTGCTGATCTCGTCGTCGCGGCCCGGCACCCAGCCGGCGAACCTCCAGGGCATCTGGAACGACTCACTGGCCCCGGCGTGGGACTCGAAGTACACGATCAACGCCAACCTGCCGATGAACTACTGGCCGGCCAACACCACCAACCTGGCCGAGTGTCACAACCCGGTCTTCGACATGGTCAGAGACCTTGCGGTCGCCGGAGCGCGGACCGCCCAGGTGCAGTACGGCGCCGCCAGTGGCTGGGTCACCCACCACAACACCGACGCCTGGCGGGCCACCGCCGTGGTGGACGGCGCGTTCTGGGGCATGTGGCAGACCGGTGGGGCCTGGCTGTCCACGTTGATCTGGGACCACTACCTGTTCAACGGCGACATCGAGTTCCTGCGGACGAACTACCCGGCCATGAAGGGCGCGGCACAGTTCTTCCTCAACACCCTGGTCACCGAGCCGACCCTCGGCTACCTGGTGACCAACCCGTCGAACTCGCCGGAGCTGAGCCACCACTCGAACGCCAGCGTCTGCGCCGGCCCCACCATGGACAACCAGATCCTGCGGGACCTGTTCGACGCCTGCGCCCGGGCGAGCGAGATCCTCAACGTGGACAGCACGTTCCGCGCCCAGGTTCGTGCCACCCGGGACCGGCTCCCGCCGATGAAGGTCGGGTCGCGGGGCAACATCATGGAGTGGCTCTACGACTGGGTGGAGACCGAGCCCAACCACCGGCACATCTCGCACCTGTACGGGCTGGCCCCGAGCAACCAGATCACCAAGCGCGGCACCCCGCAGCTGTTCGAGGCGGCCCGGCGGACCCTCGCCCTGCGCGGCGACGACGGCACGGGCTGGTCGCTGGCCTGGAAAATCAACTTCTGGGCTCGGATGGAGGAGGGCAAGCGGGCCCACGACCTGATCCGCTACCTCGCCACCACCGCGCGACTCGCGCCCAACATGTTCGACCTGCACCCGCCCTTCCAGATCGACGGCAACTTCGGGGCCACCGCGGGCATCGCCGAGATGCTGCTGCAGAGCCACATCGGCGAGCTGCACATCCTGCCCGCGCTGCCGCCGGCCTGGCCGAGCGGGCGGGTGACCGGCCTGCGCGGTCGGGGCGGGCACACGGTCGGCATCACCTGGGCGAGCGGTCAGGCCACCGAGATCCTCGTCCGACCGGACCGGGCCGGCACCGTCCGCCTGCGCTCCCGGATCCTGACCGGCACCGTCACTGTCGTCGACACCGCCGACGGTACGGCGGCCCGCACCACCCGGATCGAGTCCGACCTGATCGAGGTCACCGTGCAGGCCGGGCGCACCTACCGGGTCACCAGCTCCGGGGCCACCACACCGACGTTGGAGCAGAGCTTCAGCAACGTCGGCATCACCAGCGACAGCAACACCAACGTCGGCAACTTCGACGGCGGCGGGGCGTCGCTCTCCGCGCAGGCGCTGGCGCAGGCCGGTGCCAGCCCGGGAGGCACGATCAGCCGCAACGGGGTCACCTTCCGCTGGCCCAACGTCAGTTCCGGGGCCTCCGACAACGCCATCGCCTCGGGCCAGACCATCGGCATCAGCGGCACCGGCAGCACGCTGGGCTTCCTGCTCACCGGCACCTACGGCTCGGTGTCCGGCACCGGCACCGTGGTCTACGCCGACGGCACCCGCCAGACGTTCACGCTCAGCTCGCCCGACTGGTACGGCGGGCCGCACTCCGGGGGAACGGCGGCCATCGTGTCCGCGTACCAGAACCGGCCCAACAACGTCCGCCAGAACACCGCCGCGTGCATCTACTACGTCGGTGTCGGGTTGCAGAACAAGGCGGTGGCCTCGGTCGTGTTGCCCAACATCAGCGCCCGACCGGCGACGAACGTGCCGACCATGCACATCTTCGCCATCGCGATCGGGGGCTGACGGCAGGGGCCGCAGCCTCGGGGGAGCGTGACCGGGTCCGTCCCAGCTGGGACGGGCCCGGTCACGGATTTCGGGGGCGCTGTCGGGGTGGATGCGGTATGCCGCTCATCAGCACATCGACATGCCGGGCCAGCCGGAGCGCACGGTCAGCGGGCGCGTTCCCCGTGGCTCTCGATGCGGAAGTAGTCGAAGGCGACGTCGAGGTCGGTGGAGGTGCCGGCCCGGTTGAAGGCCAGCAGCCCGGCCTTCGTCGGCTCGACGTTCAGCGTCTGCGAGCCGATGTAGCGGTAGACGCTCCCGTCGCTGGAGTAGTAGGCGCGGTAGCGGTCCCCGACCTTGGTCAGGCGCAGCCAGATGGCCCCGTCGGCCCCGACGATGCGCTGGGCGTCCGCACCGGTGATCTCCAGCGTCGACGCCGTGCCGTTCTGCTCGCGCAGGAAGACGATCCGGGTCTTGTTGATGGCCGCAGTCGCGTTGCCCATCTCCCAGGCGAGCTTCACGTAGTTGTTGTCGTCCGCGTACCCGAGAACACCGCCCTGCTCGTTGTTGCCGGCGAGGGGACGGGAGAAGACCACCCGGGACTCGGCCGTCCAGTCGCCGTCGACGTCCTGCAGGGCCAGGTTCCTGGCGGTGTTGACGTTGCCCTGGAGGTCGCCCTGCTGGGCGGTGACGACCAGGGACCCGTCGGCCAGTCGTTGCCTGCTCTCGTCCGGCCGGACCCACTGCCACTGCGGGCCGAGCGGGGTCGACTCGAACTCGTCGCTGCCGGTGAGGGTGGTGTTCAGGTCCACCGTGTAGACCGACGACGCCGCGCCGTTCGTGACGGTGACCCGGGCCTGCCCGGTGGCGTTGGCCGCCTGCTCCACCGCGACCGAGGCGGCGGGGTCGGCGGCGCTGGCGGTGACCGTCGGCACTGTCGTGGCGCCGGCCGGCGTGAGGGCGTTGTAGCGCAGCACCGTCGGCGCGAAGGACGTCAGGCGCCTGCCGTCGACGCGCAGCGCCGTCAGCGTGGTGTCGGGCACCAGGTTGAAGACGTAGTTCTTCACGAGAGGCCCGAAGAAACTCTCGGTCGTGACCTTGACGACCGCCTGCCCGGGTACGCCGGCCGCCTGGGAGATGATCTCGTAACGGGCCTTGCGGTCGGCGGTCCGCACCTTCGTGATGGTCGGCGAGGCCCCGGCCGGCAGCGGGATGGTGTACGAGGCGTCCGAGAGGTTGAAGCCGCCGAACGTCTTCCCGTTCACGACGATCGTCGCCGACAGTGGCGCGTCGTCGACCGGGATGTCCCGCCCGCTGAACTCCTTCCAGTAGTTCACCGAGGTGTCCCGCCAGTCGGCGGCGTCCGCCTCGTGGACCGCCAGCTTGGCACGCACCTCGGCGAACCGGCGCGCGTCGATGTCGGGCTGGAGTGCGTCCCAGGTCTCCCGCATCCAGGTCACGTACTGCACGCCCATCTGGTAGCGGTAGACCAGCTCTGCCCAGAACGTCCGCCCGCTGTCCATCCGATGGCCCCACGGCACGTGGTGGAACCACATCAGCAGGTTCTCCGGGATCGAGTCGATGGTGCCGTAGCGCTGCTGCAAGCGGGGGAAGTACTGGGCGGCCAGGTTGCTGCCGGTGGGGGAGCGGTCGAAGCCCAGACCGACGCTGTCGGCCTTGTTGTAGTAGACCGGGCTCCAGTCGTCGCGGCCCGCCCAGTCGGCGGGGTCGGGACGGTAGTGGGCGCCCTCGGCGAACTGGTGGCCGATGCCCAGCGGCGTCTGGTAGCTGACCAGCGACTCCCACGAGCCCATCATCATCTTCCGGATGGTGTCGACGACACGCCGGTCGTTGCTCCAGGTCATCCGCGTCCAGTCGGTCGCGATGTCCGCCGAGTCGAGCGTCCAGTCCCAGGCCTGACGTCCGAAGGCGAAGAGGTTCGCCTGGGCGAAGTGGTGCCCGGTCAGGTTGTCGGCGTTGCCGAGGTTCGCGACACCCACGATGGCGGTGTCCGAGTGATGCTGCGCGGTCCCGTCGACGATGTCGCCGACCCGCCGCTCCTTGAGCAGCTTGCCGTTCGCGTCGGTCGCGTACGTGTCGGTCTTGAGGATCTCCTCGTACATCGGACCGAGGTAGGCCAGCATCCAGTTCTGGCCGGTGTACTCCTGCGTGATCTGGAGTTCCAGGGCCTGGTTGGTGTTCTCCATCCGGCCGAACATCGGGTGGATGGGCTCGCGGGCCTGGAAGTCCAGTGGCCCGTTCTTGGTCTGCAGGAACACGTTGTCGGCGAAGCGTCCCCGGCTGCCGTCCGGCTGGACCTCGTCGTCGATCGGCCCGAACTCCAGGTAGGCCCGCTTGAGCCGGTCGTTGTCGACGTCGGCGTTGTAGACGAACGTCCGCCAGTGCACAGTCATCCCGAGTGGCGCCACCGCGGCGGCGATGGCGTTGGCACCGTCACCGTGGTCGTACCCGAAGTCCTGTGGCCCCGGCTGGCCCTCGGAGTTGGCCTTGACGGTGAGTCCCATGAAGTCCGGGATCGCGGCCTGGATCTGCTGGGCCCGGCGGTGCCACCAGCCCCGGAAATCCGCACCGTACGGGTCGAGCTGGCTGTTGGTCAGCGTGTCCGGCGCGAACCGGCTGTCGGTGGGCGCGGTGTACCGGATCGACAGGCCCAACCTGATGCCGTACGGCCGCAACGCGTCGGCGAGGGCCGCCTCCTGCGCGATGCGGGCGCTCGTCAGGTACGCGTTGTCGGCGTTGACGTTGTTGATGGTGATGCCGTTGATGCCCAGTGACGCCAGCGCCCGGGCCATGACGAGGTAGCGGTCGAGGATGACGGGCAGGTTCCGGCCGGCGCTGGCACCGGTCGCGGCGAAGTTGAAGATCGCCCCGCTCTCCCCGTTCAGCCCGCCCAGCCCGGAGGCGTTGTTGCCCGCGTAGAGACGCTCGGTCTCCCAGTTGTTCAGCAACCGGTGCTTGATCTTCGGTGACTCCGCGACCCGGAGGTGGTCGATCGGTTTCCGGGTCTGGAGGAGCCGGAGGAAGGCGAACGTGCCGTACAGCGCGCCGAGGTCGGTGTTGCCGGCGATGACGGTGAACCGTGCCCCGCCCTTCGACACCGAGCGGACAAGGTAGCCCTCGTCGCCCACAGTGGCCAGGTCGCGGGTCGCGATGGTGCGGCCCACCAGCGGTGAGCTCGCCGGTGTGCCCACCACCACCGCGCCGTCCGGGACCGTGCCGTTGTCGGCCGGCAGCGTCGGTGTCGACTGGTCGAGCAGCCCGTTCAGGCCGCGTACCAGCTCGTCCCGAGCGGCGCCCAGCGTGGTCTCGACGAGCTTCTCGGCGGAACCGGGTGCCATGGCCAGGTCCGTGGTGTGCCGGTGCACCTTCGTGGCGTCGGCGTTCTCGACCACGATCGCCGTGGCCGCGCGGCGGTAGTCGCGCAGCAACTTCGCGTCGTCGACCGGCACGTACCGCAGCCACAGGTCAGAGCCGTTGTAGTCGTCGGGCGACGCGACCGCGGTGACCGGTGTCGCGGCGACCGGTGTCGAGGTGACAGTGAGGGTGGCCGCGACGGTGGCGAGCACCGTGCCCAGCACGATGAAGGTCCGTCGTAACCTGGGCGTCGAGCCTCGGATCATCGCCATCTCCTCGTTCGTCCGCTGGGGGCGCCGTCGCGCCCGTCCCGCGAGCGCCCGACGTTGACGGATGGATGCGCGTCGATCCTGGTCGCCGCCGCCGCGCCTCGGCAACGAGTTGTCGTTTCTTGTCGTGGGCCGGGCGGCCTCACGGCCGGTGGGCCGCCGGGTCCGGTGCGGACCGGTTCCGCGCCCACTGCCGGCGGGCGCGACCCGGGCCCGGGTTACGCGTGGCCGTCGAGTCGCGGACCACGAGGCGTACCGGCAGGACCATCGGCCGGCCGGTATGCCCGGGTGCCCCCGCGATCATCGTGAGCAGGTGCCGGGTCGCGGCCGAGCCCTCCGCGTAGAGCGGCGCCGCGACGGTGGTGAGCCCGGGCGTGACGATGTCGGCGGCGAGGATGTTGTCGAAACCCACGACGCTGACGTCACCCGGAACGTTGACGCCCATCCGGCTGAGGCCACGGATGATCCCGATGGCCATCTGGTCGTTGAAGGCGAGGACCGCCGTCGCCGGGCGGGCGCACAGCTCCCGCGCGGCCCGCTCACCGCCGGCCATGGTGGGGCTGAACGGCCCGATCTGACGGACCTTGATCTCCAGCTCCATGCCCGCCTCGAGCAGCGAACGCCAGCGGATGCCGTTGGGCCAGGACGCCTGCGGCCCCGCGACGTAGGTGATGTGATCGTGCCCCAGCTCGCCGAGGTGCTCGGCGGCCCGCCGCACCCCACGGGGGTCGTCGGTGACGACGCACGGCACGTCGGCGAGAGCGCGGTTGAGGACCACCACCGGCCGCTGTTTGGCGACCATCCGGATGGCCGAGTCGGACATCCGGCTGCTGGCCAGCACGATGCCGTCGACAGTCGACATGGTGCGTTCGACAGCCGCCCGTTCCAACCGGTCGGACTCCTGGGCGTCGATCAGCACTGTGGTGTACTCGCCGTCGGTCGCCGCCTCCTGCGCGCCGCGCACGATCTCCGCGTACACCGGGTTGGTGATGTCGGCGATGACCAGCGCGATCATCCGCGTGCGGGACGTGGTGAGGGCGCGGGCGAGGGGGTTGGTCCGGTAGCCCAACCGCTCGGCGACCCGTCGGATCCGATCGGCGGTCTCGGAGTTGACGCGACTCGGTCGCGAGAACGCGCGGGACACCGTCGAGGGTGAGACGTCCGCCTCGGCAGCGACGTCGTAGATCGTGACTCTCTTTTCCGGCGGCCTGGTGTGGTCGGGCATCTGCATGCTCCTCCCGGCTACGCGCAGTGATCATGGTATGGCGGCCGTGAATACTCGGCAATGCCCCCGCAACAATCCGGCCGCCCGATCGCATTCGCACGAGGCAATACATGGCAACCCGTTGCCGCCGTGGCGCGCCGGCTGAATCAATCAGCACCGATGACACCTGGCGGAGGGAACGGCTCATGGGTATGACGCGGCGCGGCGCTCTCCTGGTCACGGCATCGTCGCTGCTGGTGGGCGCGGTCGGGTGTGGAGCACCCGAGGCTCCCGGTGACACCACCGGCGACACCACTGGCGAGGTGCCACAGCGGCCCGGCAAGGCCGTCACCCTCAACGTCCTGGACGTGGCGGGCAACCTCCAGTTGACCCAGGGGATGATCGACGAGTTCGTCTCGAAGAACCCCGACGTGATCTCCCGGGTGACGTATTCGAAGGCACCGGCACCCGAGCTGGCCGGAAAGATCAAGGCCCAGCAGGGGGCGGACCGGGTGGACATCGGTCTCGTGCTGACCGGCGTCGACGGCCTGGCCGCCGGGATCGAGCAGGGGCTCTGGATCGACGTGTTGCCGACCTTCCAGGACCGCCTCGGCGGCATGCGCGACTACCTGGCACCGGCCGCCGCGATGCAGCAGCTCGCCGGCAACGCGGGGGTCACCGTCACCTACTACCCGTCCGGCCCGCTGCTCGAATACCTGCCGTCGCGCCTTCCGACGCCACCCACCAGCGCGGACGCGCTGCTCGCCTGGGCCAAGGCCAACCCCAGGAAATTCCAGTACGCCCGCCCGGCCAACTCGGGCCCAGGCCGGACCTTCCTGATGGGGCTGCCCTACATCCTGGGCGACTCGAACCCCAAGGACCCCACCGCGGGATGGGACAAGACGTGGGCCTTCCTCAAGGAGCTGGGCCAGTACGTCGACTACTACCCGTCCGGCACCACAGAGACGATGAAGAACCTCGCCAACGGCACCGCGCACCTCATCGTCAGCACGACCGGTTGGGACATCAACCCGCGGGTGCTCGGCACCGTGCCCAAGGAGGCCAGGATCACCCCGATCGACGGCTTCCACTGGGTCACCGACGCGCACTACGCCGTCATGCCCAAGGGCGTGTCGACCGACACCCAGGCCGCGGTGCTGGCCCTGTTGGCGTTCATGCTCACCCCCGAACAGCAGGCGAAGGCGTACGACGAGGGTTACTTCTACCCGGGCCCGGCGATCAAGGAGGTCCAGCTCTCCTCGGCCCCGCAGAAGAGTCAGGACGCGATCCGGGAGTTCGGTCGCCCGGAGTACGACGCGCTGATCGCCGGAAACCCGACCGAGGTTCCGCTCGACGCGAAGAGCCTGGTGGCGGCGTTCAGCCGCTGGGACCGTGAGATCGGCGGCGGGAAGGTCAAGCAGGGATGAGCGCCTTCTCCCAGCTGCGGCTGGACGGGGTGTCCCGACGGTTCGGCGGCCAGGCCGCGCTCACCGAGCTGGACCTGACGATCGGGGCGGGGGAGTTCATCGCCCTGCTCGGCCCGTCCGGCTGTGGCAAGTCGACGGCGTTGAACTGCCTGGCCGGGCTGCTGCCGTTGACGGCGGGGAGCATCTGGCAGGACGAGCGCCGCATCGACACACTGCCGCCGGAGCGGCGCGGCTTCGGCATGGTGTTCCAGAGCTACGCCCTCTTCCCGCACCTGACCGTCCGGGCGAACATCGCCTTCGGGCTGCGTATGCGGCGGCTGCCCAAGGAGGAGACGCGCCGGCGTACGGACGAGGCGGTGCGGCTGGTGCGACTGGAGGACCACGTCGACAAACTGCCCGGTCAGCTCTCGGGTGGACAGCAGCAGCGCGTCGCCATCGCCCGCGCCGTCGTGTTCGAGCCGTCCCTGGTGCTGATGGACGAGCCGCTGAGCAACCTCGACGCGAAGCTGCGCCTGGAGATGCGGACCGAGATCCGCCGGCTGCACCAGTCGCTGGGGCTCACCACCGTCTACGTGACCCACGACCAGGAGGAGGCGCTCTCCCTGGCCGACCGGCTGGTGGTGCTGCGGGAGGGGCGGGTGCAGCAGATCGGCTCGCCGCGCGAGCTGCACACCCGACCGGCGAACTGGCACGTCGCCGACTTCATGGGCTACCGCAACCTGTGGCGGGGGCGGGTGGAGCGGCGGGACGGCGCGCGGGCCACCGTCGAGTCGTCCGGGCACCGTCTGCTCGGCGAGGTGGTGGGCGACGTCCAGGCCGAGGCGGAGGCAGTGCTCGCGGTGCGCCCCGAGGACATCCGCGTCGACGGGCCCGGCGAGGCCCACAACGCCCTGTCGGCGACCGTCGAGGTGGTGGAGTATCAGGGCCGCGAGTTGGCGGCCGAGGCCCGCACCGACACCGGGCTGCTGCTGCACCTGCGCACCGAGCGGCGGATCGCCCCGGGCGACCAGGTCAGGCTCGGGGTCGACCCGCAGCGGCTGCTCGTCTATCCCGCCGACGCGGCGGCGGCGCAGACCAACCGCGTCCCGCAGGCCTCGGGGGCGACGCGGTGAGCCGGTCCGGGCGGCCGCTGACGCACTGGCAGCACCGCCTCGCCGAGCGGGGCGTCGACCGTCAGCTCTGGTTGCTGGTCCCGGCGCTGGTCTTCGTCATCGCCCTGTTCCTCTACCCGTTCTTCTACGGGCTGACGCTCTCGTTCCAGCCGACCACCGGCGGGCCGTTCAGCGACTACGCCCGGTTCTTCTCCGACTCCTACGAGCGGGGAACGATCGGCATCACACTGCGGATCGCGTTGCCCGCCGCGCTCCTGAACGTGCTCGCCGCGGTGCCGATCGCCTACCGGATGCGCGGCCGGTTCCGGGGCAAGCGGTTGGTCACCACCCTGCTGGTCGTGCCGATCACGCTCGGCACCGTCCTCACCGCCCAGGGGTTGTTGAACTTCCTCGGCCCGACCGGCTGGTTCAACCGTGTCCTGCTGGCCACCAACCTCGTCGACGAGCCGGTGCGGCTGACCCACAACTACTGGGGTGTGTTCCTCTCGCTGGTGATCACCGGCTTTCCGTTCGCGTTCCTGCTGGTGCTCTCGTACCTGTCCGGCATCGACCCGACCCTGGAACGGGCCGCCGCGACGCTGGGCGCGGACTGGCGTCACCGGTTCACCCGGATCACCCTGCCGCTGCTGATGCCCGGCCTGGCCACGACCTTCTGCCTGACGTTCGTCCTGGCGTTCAGCGTGTTCCCGTCGGCGGTTCTGGTCGGCAACCCGGCCGGTGAGACCCGGGTCATCTCCCTCGCCGCCTACCAGGCCGCGTACGAGCAGTACGACTATCCGTACGCGTCGGCGATCGCCATGATCATGGGCTTCGTCGAGCTGGTCGTCATCGCTGTGGTGCTCGCCGCCCGCAGCCGCTTCTACACCGGCTCCACCGGAGGCAAGGGCTGATGGCAACGACCACCCAGGCCCCACCGGCGCGGCCCCCCGCCACCAGCACCGACCGGCGGCGGCGCATCGCCGCGCGGCCGGCCGCCTGGATCGTGTGGGGCGTCGTCATCTTCTTCTTCCTCAACCTGCTGGGCGTCGTGGCGTCCGTGCTGGTCAGCTCGTTCGGCAGGCGATGGTTCGACACCTGGCTCCCGGACGGCTACACCACCGACTGGTACGTCCGGGCCTGGGACGAGTTCGCGCTGCTCCAGGTCATCGTCGTGACCCTGGAGGTCTCCGTTCTCGTCGTGGGCCTCTCGCTGCTGATCGGCGTGCCGGCCGCCTATGCCCTCGCGCGACGCTCGTTCCCGGGCAAGCGGCTGATCTTCCTGGTGTTCCTGCTGCCCATCCTGATGCCCCCGATCACGTACGGCATCCCGCTGGCGACAGTCCTCTACAAGTTCGGCCTGGCCGGGCACCTGTCCGGGGTGGTGTTGGCCAACCTCGTACCGTCGGTGCCGTTCGTCATCCTGACCATGACCCCGTTCATCGAGCAGATCGACCCGCGGATCGAGAGCGCCGCGCGCATGTGCGGCGCCGGCCTGCGCACGGTGTTCCTCCGGGTCCTCACTCCGCTGCTGGTGCCGGGCATCCTCGCCTCCGCGATCCTCGTGCTGGTCCGGACCGTGGGGATGTTCGAGCTGACCTTCCTGACCGCCGGGCCCGACTCGCAGACCCTGGTGGTGGCGCTGTACTACTCGATGTCCGCGTCCGGGATCCGGGCCCAGCAGTCGGTCGACGCCATGGCGGTCATCTACACCTCGATGATGCTGGTCCTGCTCGTCGTCGCACTGCGCTACGTGAACCCGACCCAGCTCGTGGCGCAGGTCAAGGACGAGCCGGAGCACTGAGCCCGGTGCCGGCGTCGAGGATCTCACCCAGACGACCCGCCACCGTGACGAGCGTGGGCAGCCTGGTCCGCAGACCGCGGTAGGCCGTGGCGAGCGCCGGGTCGACAGTGACGCGGTCGCCGCCGGCCCCCGGGTCGAGCTGGGTGACCGCCGCCTGGAGGTCGGCGGTGTGGCCGATCGCGAAGAGCCCGAGCGCCGCCGCGCCGAGGGTGACCTGGTCGGCCGCGCCCGCCACCTGGACGGGGCAGTCCAGGACCGCCGCCATCACCTCGCGCCACAGCGGAGACCGGAAGGCGCCCCCGGTCAGCCGTACGCTGCCGATCGGCGTCAGCTCGGCCAGCCGGTCACGGACACCGCCGAGTTGCAGGCAGACGCCCTCCACGGCGGCCCGGACCAGGTGAGCGCGTGAGTGCTCGCCGCGCAGCCCCAGGAACGCGCCGGGCGGCGCGCAGCCCTCCGGCGCGGCCGGGTCGGCCCACAGGTACGGCAGCATCACGACTCCGTCGCTGCCCGGTGCGATCCGCGCGGCGAGATCCAGCAGCGCGGGGGTGGCGTTGTCGTCGCCGAGAACCCGTGCCGCCCACCGCACCACGTTGCCGCCGTTGCCGACCGACCCGCGGACGACCCACGCGTCCTCGGTCAGCGCCGCACAGGAGAAGGTCTCGGCCGCGTCGGTGCGGGGTGCCCTGACGACGGTCCGCAGCGCCCCGGTGGCCCCGAGCGTCAGGCCGCCGACGGTGTGCTCGGTCGCCGCCGCGCCCAGGCTCCGCAACGGACCGTCACCCGCACCCACCACGACGGGTGTGCCCGGCGGCAGACCGACCGCGCGCCCGGCCGCCGGCGACAGCCGCAGCACCGCCGTGGTGGGCAGCACCGGAGGCAGTTGGCTCTCGGACACTCCGGCGAGGTCGAGGACCGCGGAACTCCACGCCCGACGGTGCACGTCGAACATCCCGGTGCCGGATGCCGAGGACAACTCGGTCACCAACATCCCGGTGAGCCGATGGACCACATAGTCCTTGAGGCCGACCCACCACCGGGTCGCCGTGCAGAGGTACGGCTCGTGCCGGGCGAACCACAGGAGCTTGCAGAGCGGGTTTCTCGGGTGCACCGGCGTACCTGTCGACCGGTGCAGCTCCCGGCTCTGACCGGACGACAGCAGTTCGCGGGCCGCCTCCGCCGACCGCGTGTCACGCCCGGTCAGCAGCGGTGTCACCGGCGTCATCGCCGCGTCCAACCCGATGAGGCCGTACCTGGCGGAACTCAGCGCGAGGGCGACCACCTCCGCCCCGGCGGTGCCGGCCACGCACGCGGAGGTGGCCGCCAGGGTGGCCGCCACGAGCACGTCCGGCTCCTGTACCCGCCAGCCGGGCACCGGCTCCACCACCGGGTACGCCCGGGTAGCGACGTGTCGGGCGGTGCCGTCCAACGTGAACGCGACCGCCCGCGCGGCGGTGGTGCCCACGTCGACTCCGACGATCACCCGACGCTCCGGCTGCATCCGCACATGGTCGAGCGGCGCTGCGCGGGCCGGCAAGCGGTTGCGCGCAGTTGTCGTCACGGCGGTGGCAGCCGCCGGTCGGGCTCGGAAGGGTCGGGCTCGGAAGGGTCGGGCTCGGAAAGACCGGGCACCGCCGACACGGGTCGTGACAGGATCGTCGGCATGTCTGCTCGGGCGCTGAGCTTCGGGATGGTGGCGAAACGGTACGAGCGGTACCGACCGGGGTACCCCGTCGAGCTTGTCGACCTGGTGTCGACGTACGCGGGTCGGCCGATCCGAACGGCCCTGGAGATCGGTGCCGGCACCGGCAAGGCGACCCGGCTGTTCACCGCCCGGGAGGTCACTGTCACCGCGACCGAGCCGGACGGGGCCATGCTCGCCGAGCTGCGCCAGCACGTGCCCGCCGACGTTCGGACCGTACCCGCCGCGTTCGAGGACCTACGGCCGGGCGCGGCGAGGTACGACCTGGTCTACGTGGCGGCGGCACTGCACTGGACGAGACCGGCGGGTCGCTGGTCGCGGATGGCGGCGCTGCTGGAACCGGGCGGCGTGTTCGCCTCGTTCGGCGGACCGGTCCAGCTGACCGACCCGGCCGTGGCGGACGCCGTCCGCGCCGTCCGGGCACCGTTCCGGGACAGCGACGAGATCCCGTCTCCCGACGGCACGCCCCCGGAAGAGGCCATGCAGTGGCCGGGCACCGAACTGCGCCGCTCCGAATGGTTCACCGATGTCCAGCAGAGCGTGATCGAGCGGCGTCTGACGATGAGCGCGCGCGACTACGTCGGCTACCTGTCGACGGTCTCGGCGTACCTCGAACTGCCGAGCGAGGCGCAGGGGCGGCTCTTCCGCCAGATCGAGCAGATCCTGCCCGAGACTGTCGAGCTCAGCGCCGACATCGTCGTGCACCTCGCGCGTCGACGCACCGAGCGGTAGCACCACCGGGCGGTCAGACCAGGAACTCCTCGCGCATCCGCGCACCCAGGTTGATCCCGCCGACCGTCCGTGGACCGGCCGGATCGTGCACGGCGACGGTGTTGTTGCGACGCATCAGCTCACGGACGGCAGGTGGCAGTCGCGGCGGGTCGTCCATGGCCACCAGGACCCGCCCGGCGCTGGAGATCAGTCGATCGGCCAGGGCGGCGGCGTCGGTGTCCACCCGCACCCGGCCGTACTCCCAGCCGGAGGTGGTGAGGTCGAGCACCTCGAACACGCGGGTCAGCAACGGGTTCGGGTCGGTCACCCGGTCGAGCCGGGGCGCCCGGCTGCCGACCACCGTGACGGCGGCCGCCACCTGCGCGTACGGGTGGAAGCCGCACGGCAGCGCGAACAGCGGCCAGCGCAGGGCCGGGCCGGCCTCCTTCCACAGCGGCCGGTAGTTGCGGCGGTGCACCAGCAGCCGCCGGCCCGTCCGCCGGTGGATCTCCTGGGCCTGGGCCTGCAGGTCCACATGGGCCTCGTCGGCTACCTGACTCACGATCCGGGTCGCCACCACCAGGCCGTCGTCGCTGTCCAGCGAACCGGTGAGCGCCTCGACCTGGTCGTTGAACCGGATCCGCGCGTGGGAGCCGTACCGGGACTGGACGTCGTGCAGCAGCGCCTGCTGGCGTCCCGGGTCGAGCTGGACCCGCCTACCGCCCAGCAACCGACGGAGCCAACGCATGTCGCCTCGATTCAGCAGAGCCGTCGCGGACGGCGGCAATGCTAGTGCGTCGCCTCTTCCCGGTGTCGCCAAGGGGGTTGATCGACTCCGCTGTCCGGGGCGGCGCTCACCGGCGACGGGGCGTGATCAGCCCTGACTCGTACGCCCACACGACCAGTTGGGCCCGGTCGCGGCAGTGCAGCTTCGTCATCGCCCGGTTGACGTGTGTCTTGGCGGTCAGCGGACTGATCACCATGCGCGCGGCGATCTCGTCGTTGGTCAACCCACGGGCGACCAGCTCGACGATCTCCTGCTCCCGGGCGGTCAGCACGTCGCGGCCGGCCGTCGGCTCGGCCGGCGGTGGGCCGGCCACGAACTCACTGATCAGCGTGCGGGTGACGGTCGGCGCGAGCAGCGCGTCCCCGCGCGCGACGACGGCGACGGCGTGCAGCAGGTCGGCGGGGTCGGCGTCCTTGAGGAGGAAGCCGCTGGCGCCCGCCCGCAGGGCGGCGAAGACGTAGGAGTCGAGCCCGTAGTTGGTCAGGATGAGAACCCGGATGCCGGCGAGGTCGGGATCGGCGGCGATGCGCCGGGTGGCCTCGATGCCGTCGAGACCGGGCATCTGCACGTCCATCAGGACGACGTCCGGGCGCAGGCGTCGCGACAGGTGGACGGCCGAGCTGCCGTCGGTCGCCTCGCCGACGACCTCCAGGTGGTCCTCGGCGTCGAGCAGTGCCCGGAAGCCGGCTCGCATCAGCGCCTGGTCGTCGGCGAGCAGCACCCTGATCATCGCGGCCCCGGCGGCCGGCGGGTGCCGCGCGCTCCGGCCCGGCTCGCTCGGGCCTGGCTCGATCGGCCGGTCACCGCGGGCCGTCCAACGGGAAGGTGGCCCGCACGGTGAACCCGTGGTCGTCGTGCGCGGCGGCCCGCAGGGTGCCGCCCAGTGCGCTGACCCGCTCCCGCATGCCCCGCAGACCCACGCCCGGGGTCAGCGGCTGGCCCGGTGACGCCCGACCGTCGTCGGTGACCGCGACGGTGAGCCCCGCCGGGGCGTACTCCACCTGGATGTGCGCGGTCGCGGGGCCGGCGTGGCGGGCCACGTTGGTCAGTGCCTCCTGGATGACCCGGTATCCGGCCTGGTCGACCTCGTCGGGCAGGTCCCCGCGCTGACCGGTGACGGTCACCTGCACCGGTACGCCGACCGCCCGGGTCCGCTGGGCCAGCTCGTCCACCCGGGCCAGCCCGACGCGATCGGCGTCGGTGGGCGCGCGCAGGACGTCGAGGGTGGTCCGGAGTTCCCGCATGGCAGCGCCGCTGGCCTCCTGGATCGCCAGCAGGGCGGCCGACGGCGCCTCGCCGTGTTTGCGGGCCAGGTGCACGGCGATCCCGGCCTGCACCTTGATCACCGAGATGCTGTGGGTCAGCGAGTCGTGCAGGTCGCGGGCGATGCGCAGCCGCTCCTCCCCGGCACGCCGCAACGCCATCTCCTCGCGGGTGCGTTCGGCTTCGACCGCCCGCTGCTCGACCTGCTCCAGGTACGCCCGACGCTGCCGTCCGACGAGCCCGGCGACGTTGGCGGCCACGAACCAGCCGAACAGCAGGGCCGTCCGTTCGAGGATCACCTGCCCCGGCTGGCCGGGCGGTGCCACCGAGACGTCGCGGGCCAGGAAGCCACCGAGGAAGACGACGCTGGCCAGGACGGCGGCCGACCGGTGCCCCTGCCAGGCGGCGAGGTACACCGCGCCGAGAACGGGGAACGCGGCGGACACCCCGGGGTGCACCCGGAGGTGAACGGCCAGCATGGCGACGGTGACCACGCCCAGCGCCACCACCGGGTAGCGCCGGCACGCCGCCAGGGCCACCGCCATGGCCAGGACCAGGGCGACGTCGAGCACCTCGACCGTCGCGGCGTCCGGGGTGAGCGCGGCGTTGCCGAGCAGGAGGACGCCGAGGGCGAGACCGCCGAGGGCGTACGGGAGGTCGCGGCGCATTGTCGCACTGTAGAACGGCCGCCGCCGGTGCAGCATCCCGCGAGCGTGGTACCTGCCGCGTACCACGGACGCGGTATCGGCGACCCGGCAAGTGTCTGCGCCGGAACGACGCTTTCCCGGTCTGCCGCAACAAGCATCGAGCCCATGACATACCGCTTCTTCACCCCCACGCCGACGAGGGCGGCCACCGGCCTCACCGCGGCGGTCTACCAACAGTTGCGCGACGACTTCCTCGGGCCGTTGCCGACCTTCCAGGCGCTGTCGGCGGTGCCGGAGGTGCTGGCCGCGACCTGGGCGTTGATGCGGGAGGCGCTGCTCGCCGGCGACGCTTCCCGGGTCGAACGGGAACTCGTCGCGACCGTCGTGTCCCGGGCCAACCGCTGTCAGTTCTGCGTCGACGCCCACGTGCTGCTGCTGCACGCGCTGGGCGCGTCGAAGCTCGCCGAGGCCGTTGCCCGGGGTGAGACGCCACCCGAGCCGGAACACGCCCGGCTCGTCGAGTGGGCACAGGCCAGCCGCAGTCCCAGAGCCGCCGACTGGACCAGCCCGTACCGGGTGGAGATCACCGGCACCCTGCTGGTGTTCCACTTCATCAACCGGGTCGTCTCGGCGTTGCTCGACCCCGATCTGCTCCCCGGCGGCCTGCAACGCTCCCCACTGGTGCGCTCGGTCGGAGGCCGGCTCTACGCCAGGGCGGCCCGGGAGCCGAAGGAACCCGGCCGGAGCCTCCCGCTGCTCGACGCCGACGCGACGGCGGCGCCGGCCTGGGCGGGGGACAGCCCGGTGGGTGTCGCCTACGCGTCGTTGCGCGACGCCGCCAACCGTGGTGGGGAGCTGCTGGGCGAGGTGGCGCGCGAGACCGTCACGGCGACCGTGCGCTGGGAGGACGGGCGGTTCCCGGCCCGGCCCGCGGACTGGGCCGTCGACCTGGTGCGGGACGTGCCGGGCACGGACCGCATCGGGACGCGGATCGCGTTGCTGGCGGCGTTCGCTCCCAGCGCGATCAGCCCGGGCGACGTCGCGCTGTGGCGGCTCTCCCACCCGGCCGACGCCGACCTCGTGCGGCTGGTCGCGTACGGGGCGATCACGGCCACCGATCATGTCGCCCGGGCTCTCGCCTCGGCGCACCTCTAGGAGGTATTCCATGCGCAAGGCTCTCGTCGTCGTCAGCGCGCTGACGCTCGTCGCGTTCGCCCTTCAGTTCATCTTCGCCGCGGTGGGCGGGTTCACGAAACCGGCCGGCGACGGCGCGTACGCGTTGCACAGCGTCAACGGCATGGCGGTCATCCCGGTTCTCACACTGCTCACCGTCCTGTTCGCCGCGCTGGCGAAGGCGCCGGGACGGCTCATCGGGCTGGCGGTGCTGCCGGTCGGCCTCGTCGTCCTCCAACCGCTCATCGCCATGCTCGCCAACGGGTTCGCCGACGCGTCGGGCGTCAGCACTCCGCTCGGCCTCACCATCGGCGGGCTGCACGCGCTCAACGGAATCATCGCGGTGCACGTCGTGGTCGGCGTCCACCGGGCGGCCCGGAAGCTGGCCGGCCTGGTGCCGGCCGAGGCCGGGGTGCCCGCCCGGGAAGTGGAGCCGGCGTGAGCACCGGGTCGCTGCTCGCGGTCGACCTCGTGATCGCGGTCCTCGCGGCCGGCGCCTGGTTGGGTGGTGGTGCCGCGTCCGTCGCGCGACGCCGCCCGCTCGCACTGGGACTGGCGGCGGTCGCGCTGGTCGCGACGCTCGCCCGCGCGATCACGATCACCGCCCTGGCCCGCGCCGGCTGGTGGTTCGCCGCGGAGAAGGTTCTCATCGCCGCCCCCCTGTCGCTCGCGGCGGTGGCCGTCGCCGGTCCGCGGCTGTTGCGGGCCCGGGGTGACGTCCGGGCCGTCGCGCTTGCGCTGCTCTTCGCCGGGTACGCCACGGGCAGCGCCCTGCTCGTGACGGTCCTGCACGGTTATCCGGCGTCGGCGGGGGCGGGGCTGCTCGCGGTCGCCGGGGTCGTCGCGGCGACGGTGATCTCGGGGCGTGCCCTCGGCGCGCGCCCGTCGCGGCCGGTGTCCCGGGTGGCGGTCGCGGTGGCGGTCGCGGCGCTGGTCACCGGAACCGGGCTGACCGTCGCCCCGGAGACCGCCCCCGCCGTACCGCACGATCATGGCTTTCCGGCGGCGACCCGGATCTCCGCCGAACCCACCAGACGGTTCACCCTGACGGCCGGGACCGCCACTGTGAACGCGGGCGGCCGGGACGTGGCGGCGTGGGCGTTCAACGCGCAGGTACCCGGACCGGAGTTGACCGCCACCGTCGGCGACATCCTGGAGGTGACGCTGCGCAACCGGGACATCGGGCGCGGCGTCACGCTGCACTGGCACGGGTACGACGTGCCGAACGACCAGGACGGGGTGCCCGGGGTGACCCAGGCGGCGGTGCGACCCGGGCAGGAGTTCGTCTACCGGTTCCGCGCCGACCAGGCCGGAACGTACTGGTACCACACGCACTCGGCCTCCGATGTCGGCGTCCGGATGGGTCTCTACGGTGTGCTGGTGGTGCGACCGGGGTCGGTCAGCGGCCTCGACGTCACGGTGCCGGTGCACACCCTGGCGGGGCGTCCGCTGCCCGCGCCGACAGTGCAGCGGGTGGAGGCCGGCGTGCCGGTGCGGTTGCGGCTGATCAACACCGACAGCACCACGCACCGGTACGCCCTGGCGGGGACCGCGTTCCTGGTGGCCGCGATCGACGGCGTCGACCTGCGGGGCCCGACACCGCTGGTGGACACCGCCGTGCTGATCCCCGCCGGGGGCCGCTACGACCTGGTCTTCACCGCGCCGGCGACCCCGGTGTCGCTGTTCGTCGACGGACGGGCGGTCTACTCGACCGGCCCGGTGTCGACGGCGACCGGCGCCTGGCCGGTGCTCGATCCGCTCGGCTACGGCGCTACCGCGGCGGTGCCCTGGCCCCGGTTCGACCGGACGTTCACCCTCGTTCTCGACCGCGGCCTCGACCTGCGCGGATTGCTGCCGCGCTACGCCCACACCGTCAACGGCGCGGCCGACCCGGACATCCCACCGCAGGTCGTACGCCGGGGCGACGTCGTGCTGTTCACCATCGTCAACCGGTCGCAGGTGGTGCACCCGTGGCACCTGCACGGCCACCACGTCCTGGTGCTGGCCCGCGACGGCGAGCCGGCGGTCGGCAGCCCGCTGTGGCTGGACTCGTTCGACGTCCGTCCGGGCGAGGTGTGGAAGGTGGCGTTCCGGGCCGACAACCCCGGGATGTGGGCCAACCACTGCCACAACCTGGCGCACGCCGATGCCGGGATGACGCTGCATCTCATGTACTCCTGATCACGGATGCCGGTAGGTTTCAGCCATGACTGAGGACACCTTCCGCTCGGTGGCGATCGAGCGCTCCAGCCTGGGCAACTACGTCGTGCGGAACGTCCGTGGCGGGTCGGTGTCGCTGGGCACGGGTAAGGACGGCAGTTTCACGCCGGTGGAGCTGCTGTTGGCCGCCATCGGCGGCTGCACCGCTGTGGACGTGGACCACATCACCAGCCGCCGTGCGGAGCCGACCGGTTTCACCGTCGCCGTCACCGGTGACAAGATCCGCGACGAGGCGGGCGGCAACCGGATGCAGAACCTGCGGGTCGAGTTCACCGTGACGTTTCCGGAGGGCGCGGACGGCGACCAGGCCCGTGCGGCGCTGCCCCGGTCGCTGCAGCAGTCGCACGACCGGTTGTGCACCGTCTCCCGTACCGTCGAGCTCGGCACTGCCGTGTCCATCGTCGAGTCGTCCGCGCCCACCGCGGAGTGATCGTCACTGAGCCCGGCTACTCAGGTCCGGTGCGGTCGTTCGTGTGAGGGTGACGGGATGCGTCGACTACTTGTGCCACTGCTGATCGTCCTCGCCGCGGCGGTGGCCTGCGCCGAGCCGAACGCCCGGCCGGGGCAGCCGGACCCGACGGAGGCGGAGCCGGTGCCCACCGAACTGCTCGCCGACGGCAGCGTCCCCTGGGCCGACCTGAAGATCACCGACGAGGACCTCAACGGCCGCCCCGCCGAGCCGAGGAGGCCGGCCCGCGGCAGCGAGCCGTGCCGTGCGGAGCAGCTGACCGGCCGGCTCACCAGCTGGACCCGGCCGGGCACCGGCGGTGAGAAGCCTCGCGGCTTCGACGCCGCCATCGGCAAGCTCATCGGCGAAGTGGACGTGCGGAACGCGTCGAAGAAGGAGTGCACGCTGCAGGGCGAGGTGCCCACCAGGATGCTCGTCGGCGGCCGCGAGGTCCCGATGCTCTACACCCACGGCATCAACGAGGAGGGCCGCTCCCGGGTCGTTGCCGTGCCGCCCGGTGGCCACGCCAGCCTGCGCCTGGACTGGTCCGGGCCGTTCTGCCAGCCCCTCGGGCTGTTCGAGCTCGCGATCGAGCTGCCGCACGACGGAGGCACCCTGCGCGCGCCGGTCACCGCCGATGAGCGCCCGGGCTGTCCGCAGGGGGAGGGGGTCAACCCTCGCGCCCGGGCGACGTTGTCCGCCAGTGGGTTCACCGAGCCGGTGGCGATGTCGAAGCCTCCATCCTCGCCGCTCGACCAGCTCACCGTCGCTGTTCAGGGGCCGCCAACCGCCGCCGCCGGTTCGCGGGTCTCCTTCCGGGTGACCCTCGGCAACCCGACCGACGGTCCCCTCGCGTTGGACCCCTGCCCGGCCTACCTGATGGAACGGTTCTCGCTCGGCGACGCGACGAACGACGCGGTGAACTCGGCCCAGCTGTACCGGCTGAACTGCCGCCCGCTCACGCAGATCCCGGCCGGCGGCACAGCGGTGTTCGAGATGGTCGCCGAGGTGCCGGCCTCGATGCGGGCCGGGCGCGAGCTGACGGTGACGTGGAAGTTCTATCTGCCGCACTACGTGCAGCGCAGCGGTCAGTTCGGGGTGCTCACCCTCACTGTCGGCTGAGGAGCGCCGCTCCGGGTCCGCGCAACGGGAAAGTCGGCGGTGAACGAGAAGCAGGCATAGATGTTGTTGATGGTATGGGAGCGCTCCCGTAACATACCCGACGCGGCCTGTTAACGCTCACATTCAGTTACTGAGCAGCGACCATCACCACCGGGTAGGCCGCCGTCCCGCGAGGAGGGTGCAATATGACCAGATCCAGAGCCACCAATGCCGGTCTGGTTGTGGCCGGCGTCGGTTTACTGGTGTCGTCGACAGTCGTCGCCGCGCTGCCGGCCGGCGCTGCGGCCGAGGGTTGTTCGGTGAGCTACGCCGTGTCGTCGCAGTGGCAGGGCGGCTTCGGCGCCAACGTGGCGATCACCAACCTGGGTGATCCGTTGAGCAGCTGGACGTTGACCTGGTCCTACGGTGCCGGGCAGACGGTGACGCAGGCCTGGAACACATCGCTGACGCAGAGCGGGTCAGCGGTGACGGCGAGGAACGTGAGCTACAACGGGTCGGTCCCGACCAACGGCACTGTGTCGTTCGGGTTCAACGGGTCCTGGACGAGCAGCAACCCCAACCCGACGAGCTTCGCTCTCAACGGCGTCACCTGCACCGGTGGCACGACGACCCCGCCGACCACCCCGCCGCCGACCACCCCGCCACCCACCGACCCGCCGCCGACGACTCCACCGCCGACCCAGACGTGTGACCTGCCCTCGACGTACCGGTGGTCGTCCACGGGTGCGTTGGCGCAGCCGAGGTCGGGTTGGGTGTCGTTGAAGGACTTCACCGTCGCCCCCTACAACGGCCAGCAGCTCGTGTACGCCACCACCCACGACACCGGGACCCGGTGGGGCTCAATGAACTTCGGCCTTTTCTCGAATTACTCGCAGATGGGTTCGGCGAGTCAGAACGCGATGAATTCGGCGACGGTGGCGCCGTCGTTGTTCTACTTCGCGCCGCGCAACATCTGGGTGTTGGCGTATCAGTGGGGTGGGCCGGCGTTCTCGTACCGGACGTCGTCGGATCCGACGAACCCGAATGGGTGGTCGTCG
>NZ_JAGPXU010000024.1:0-98111 GCF_018070385.1 Micromonospora sp. C97 | reverse complement strand
CACCGGGCCGGGAGAGCACGCCGACCAGGCGTCCGGTCGCCTCGCCGTGCCGGACCCGGCCGCCGACCGCACCGCCGCTCGCCGGCCCGCCGGCCCGCCGGTCGACCCGGGCGCCGACGCACCGACCGGTCGTCGCGCCGTCCGGCCCGATCCGCTGGGGTCCACCGGAGAGCAGGCGTCGCCCTATCCGCCGGCCCCCGGCGAGCGGACCGCCCGTGGTCGGGGCGCCGCGGCCGTACCCACTCCCGACCCCACCGTCCGGCGTGGCCGGGCCGCGGCGGGGCCCGGTCCGGACGCACCGCCCACGGCGGACCCGACCGGCCGCCGACGTCGTCCGGCAGTCGAGCCCGGCCCCGACGGTACGGCCGGTCCCGGTCGACCCGGGCCGGCCAACGACACCGGCGAGGACCCCTACGGCGGTGGGCGACCCGCCCCCGGCGTCGGTCCCGCCGCTCGGGGCGCCGCCCGCTCCACCCCACCCGGCCGGGCGAGGCCCATCCCCGGCGACGCGCCGGCACCCGGCAGCGGGCGTCGGGGCGTTGACGGCCCAGCGCGCCCCGGCCCGGGTGTCGAGGCGGCCCCCCGGGACGCGACCCGTCCGGACGGTCCGGCCCGTGCGGCGGTGCCGCCGGGCGTGGATGGTCCGCCACGGTCACGTCCCGACGGTCCGGCTCGCGCGGCGGTGCCGCCGGGCGTGGACGGTCCGCCACGCTCACGTCCCGACGGTCCGGCTCGCGCCGCCGTCCGTCCCCCCGGCGTGCAGCCGCCCACCGACGAGCGGACCACCGGTGAGCCGGGCCCGGCGGGTCCGGCCCGTGGCGGTGCGTCGGTGGGCCGACCCGCGCCGGCCGACCGTGCCGCCGGGCGGGCCCTGCCCCCGCATCGGGAGCCCGGCCGTGCCGAGCCGAGCGGTGTCGCGCCGGTGCCGCCGCCCGGACGTGCCGGTGAGCCCGTCGGCGTGGCGCGCGCCGCCGTGGTGGTGCCCTCCGCGTCCGGTCCGGTCGACCGGCCGGCGCCGGAGCCCACCGACGGACCGGCGCTGCGCGCGGCCGGCCAGGACGTGCCGGACGACGAGGCCGCGCCGGGTGCCCGTTCCGAGGAACGCCGGCAGACCCGGGAACGACGCCGCCTCCGCGCGGCGGTGTTGGTGCTGGTCAGTGTCGTGCTGCTCGGCGCGGTGCCGCTCTTCTTCGGCCTCCGGACGCTGAGCCGTGACCCGGTCTTCGACAACCTGGACCAGCTCAACGTGCCCGGTTGGGCGGCCGCGAAGACCGTCGACGACGTCAGCGGCAGCCGGTGGTGCCTGATCGACTGCCGGTTGCGGGAGCGGACCGTGACCTCGGAGAAGGCGCCCGAGGAGACTGCGCGGGTCTACGAGGACGCGCTGCGTGCGGACGGGTGGCGGCCGTGGAAGGTGAGCCGCTGCCCGGAGCAGCAGACGAAGGGCAGCTACACCTGCTGGCGTCGCGACGAGCTGACCCTCGACCTGTGGGTCCGCGAGCCGACCTGCGTGCCACCGCCGGTGGACGGCGAGCCGGCAGTCGTGCCGTCCGGTGACCCGTCGGCCGCTGCGACCGAGTGCACCGGCTCGTTGGTGTCGGTGAAGGTGCGCAATGCGATCGACGACGAGCGGACCAGGCCGCAGCCGACCACCGACCCGTCACTGACCGGTGAGGATCCGTTCCCCACTGTCAGTGCGGATCCGCTGGGCGAGCTGACACCCTCACCGTCCTGAGCCGGTCTCCATCACGGACGGTAGGGTCTGGGGCTGGCGGGCACGCCCGCCGTCGGTCAACGCCGACGGCTCGGCGGCCGGCCCGGGTGTCATGGTGGTGCGTTCCGAGGACGTCGGGTCCTGCGGAACTCTGCATGAGGAGGACAGGCATGGGCGACATTGGAGCGATCGCGGCGCTGATCGCGGCATCCGCGTTCGCGGTGCTGGTGCTCATCCTGACGCTGCCCATCCTGCGGCTGCGGCACACGGTTGACGCCACCACCCGCATGATCAACGACCTCAACGATCGGACGGCGCCGCTGCTCGGCGACGTGAACACCACTGTGAAGAACGTCAACACCGCGCTGGAGCAGGTGCAGACCTCGCTCGACGGGGTGAACCTGCAGTTGGCGAAGGTCGACACCATGACCAGCCACGCGCAGAACGTCACCGCCAACGTCGCCAACCTGGCCACCGTCGTCTCCGCCGCGGCCGCCAACCCGTTGGTCAAGGTGGCCGCGTTCGGCTACGGCGTGCGGAAGGCCGCCGCCGGCCGTCGGCACGCCGAGACCGAGCGCCAGGTGCGCGACACCATCAAGCAGCAGCGACGGGCCGCGCGACGCGGCAACAGCTGACCGGCCGGACCAGGGGGTAGCGGGACATGAAGCGCTTGTTCTGGCTCGGCGTCGGGGTGGCCGTCGGCGTGATCGTGGTACGTCGGGCGACCCGGACCGCGCAGGCGTACACGCCGGCCGGCATCGCCAGCTCGCTGACGGAATCCGCTGGCGGCCTCGTTGAGTCGCTGCGTAGTTTCGTGGAGGACGTCCGGGTCGGGATGGCCGAACGCGAGCAGGAGATCCACCAGGCGTTCGCCCAGGGCGAGGCGTTCGACGATCAGTTCGCCGACCTGCGGGAAGACCCGCGGATCGGCGATCGAGAAATCTTTCCGGAGGAACACCAGCGATGAAGACGGCGGAGATCAAGCGGCGGTACCTCGCGCACTTCGAGGCGAATGGCCACACCGTGGTGCCGTCCGCTCCGCTGCCCGCCATCAGCGACCCGAACCTGCTGTTCGTCAACGCCGGCATGGTGCAGTTCGTCCCGTACTTCCTGGGTCAGCAGACTCCCGCGTACCAGCGGGCGGTCAGCGTGCAGAAGTGCATCCGCACCCCGGACATCGACGAGGTCGGCAAGACCAGCCGGCACGGCACGTTCTTCCAGATGAACGGCAACTTCTCCTTCGGTGACTACTTCAAGGCCGGGGCGATCCCCCTGGCGTGGGAGTTGTCCACGAAGCCGATCGCCGAGGGTGGTTACGGGCTCGATCCGGATCGGATCTGGCCGACGATCTACCTCGACGACGACGAGGCGTACGAGATCTGGCGGTCGGTGGGGGTGCCCGCCGAGCGGATCGTCCGCCGGGGCAAGGCGGACAACTTCTGGTCGATGGGCATCCCCGGGCCGTGCGGCCCGTCGTCGGAGCTGTTCTACGACCGGGGCCCGGAGTACGGCCGTGAGGGTGGGCCGGCGGTCGACGAGGACCGCTACATGGAGTACTGGAACCTCGTCTTCATGCAGTTCGAGCGGGGCCCGGGTACCACCAAGGAGGACTACCCGATCCTGGGTGACCTGCCGGCGAAGAACATCGACACCGGCATGGGCCTGGAGCGGATGGCCTCGATCCTGCAGGGCGTCGACAACCTGTACGAGATCGACGAGGTCCGGCCGATCCTGACCCGGGCGGCGGAGCTGACCGGTAAGCGGTACGGCGCGCACTCCGGACACGTGGCCAGCGAGTCGCACCCGGACGACGTCCGGCTGCGGGTGATCGCCGATCACGTTCGGACGGCGTTGATGCTGATCGGCGACGGGGTGACCCCGTCGAACGAGGGTCGCGGGTACGTGCTGCGCCGGATCATGCGTCGGGCGATCCGGTCGATCCGGCTGCTCGGCTGGCAGGACCGGGCGCTGCCCGAGCTGCTGCCGGTGGCCCGCGACTGCATGTCCCCGTCGTACCCGGAGCTGGCGACCGACTTCGACCGGATCGCGGATTACGCGTACGCGGAGGAGGAGGCGTTCCTGTCCACCCTGCGGGCGGGGACGACGATCCTGGACACCGCGATCGCGGAGACCCGCACGGCGGGCGGCTCCGCCCTGTCCGGTGCGAAGGCGTTCCAGCTGCACGACACGTACGGCTTCCCGATCGATCTGACCCTGGAGATCGCTGCCGAGCAGGGCCTCACTGTCGATGACGAGGGTTTCCGGCGGCTGATGGCCGACCAGCGGACCCGGGCGAAGGCGGACGCGCAGGCCCGCAAGACGGGGCACGTGGACCTGTCGGCGTACCGTTCGGTGCTCGACGCGGGTGGGCCGGTGACGTTCACCGGGTACAGCGAGGTGTCCCGCGAGTCGACGGTGCGGGCGCTGCTCGGCGCCGACGGCCCGCGCCAGGCGGCGACCGAGGGTGACACCATCGAGTTGGTGCTGGACACCACCCCGTTCTACGCCGAGGGCGGTGGCCAGCAGCCCGACCAGGGCATGATCACGGTCGGTGGCGGGCAGGTCGAGGTGCTCGACGTGCAGCAGCCGGTGCCCGGCCTGATCGTGCACCGGGCCCGGGTGATCCGGGGTGAGGTGCGCGCCGGTGAGGCCGGCTTCGCCGAGATCGACACGACCCGGCGGCGGGCGATCTCCCGGTCGCACACCGCCACCCACCTGGTGCACCAGACGATGCGGAACTTCCTCGGTGAGTCGGCCACCCAGGCCGGGTCGCTGAACGCCCCCGGTCGGCTCCGGTTCGACTTCAACACCCCGACGGGGGTGTCGCCGAGCGTCCTGCGTGACGTGGAGCAGCAGGTCAACGAGGTGCTGCTGGCCGACCTGGAGGTGCACGCCTTCATCACCTCGTTGGACGAGGCGCGGCGGATCGGCGCGATGGCGCTGTTCGGCGAGAAGTACGGCGAGGAGGTGCGGGTCGTCGAGGTGGGTGACTACGCCCGGGAGCTGTGCGGCGGCACGCACGTGGCCCGCTCGGCCCAGCTCGGCCTCGTGAAGATCCTCTCCGAGTCGTCGATCGGTTCCGGTGTCCGCCGGGTCGAGGCGCTGGTCGGCATGGACGCGTTCGGTTTCCTGGCCAAGGAGCACCTGTTGGTCTCCCGGTTGGCCGAGCTGTACCGGGTGCCCAACGACCAGGTCGCCGACCGGGTGGAGCAGACCGTCACCCAGCTGCGCGACGCCGAGAAGGAGCTGGAGAAGCTGCGCGCCCAGCTGGTGCTGGGTGGCGCGGCGGCGCTCGCGGCCCAGGCCAAGGACGTGCGCGGGGTCGCGTACGTGGGCACCGAGGCGCCGGAGGGCGCGGCCGGCAACGACGTGCGCACCCTGGCCCAGGAGATCCGCGGCAAGATCGACCCGGCGCGGCCGGCGGTGGTCGCGGTGGCGGCCCGGTCGAACGGCAAGGCGTCCCTGGTGGTGGCGGTCAACGCGGCGGCGCGCGGTCGGGGCCTCGCGGCGTCGGATCTGGTGAAGGCGGCGTTCTCGGGGCGCGGCGGTGGCAGTCCGGACCTGGCGCAGGGCGGCGGTCTGCCCGCGGCCGAGGCGCCGAACCTGCTGCTCACCGTCGAGAAGGCGATCACCGAGGCGTGATCAATCATTACTGTGGGTCAGGGCGGGCCATCTGGTCCGCCCTGGTTCGTACCTGGCCGGTGGTGACCGTCGGTGGCTGAGCTGACGCGTGGGGTGCGGATCGGCGTGGATGTCGGTCAGGTGCGGGTGGGTGTCTCCCGCTCGGACCCGGACGGGATCCTGGCGACGCCGCTGGTCACCCTGGCCCGTGACCTCACGGCGGGGCCGGACGCGGTGCCGAGCGACCTCGCCGAGCTGGCCGCGTTGGTGGCCGAGCACGAGGCGGTGGGGGTTGTCGTCGGCCTTCCGGTCAACCTCGCCGGCAAGCACGGCCCTGCGGCCGCCCACGTGAAGGCGTACGCTGACCGACTGGTCGATGTGATAGCGCCTGTCCCGGTAACGCTCACTGACGAGAGGATGTCGACCGTGGTCGCTTCTCGTAGGCTTGCCGAGCGTGGCGTCCGAGGTAAACGTCAACGTGCGGTTGTCGATCAGGCGGCCGCGGTGGAGATCCTGCAGAGCTGGCTGGACGCGCAGCGGAGGCGGACGTAATGATCGACGATCTGGACCTTGGGTTCGACGAGCCGGAGCGGGGGGAGAAGGGTCGGCACCGGCGCGGCTTCCGCAAGCGCAAGAGCGGGTCCGGCGGCGGCCGGGGCAAGACATTCCTGGCACTGCTGATGGCCCTGGTCCTGCTGGGCGCGATCGGCGGCGGCGCGTTCTACGGCTTCGACCGGATCCAGAACTACTTCGTCACCCCCGACTACGACGGCAGCGGGGCCGGTGAGATCACCGTCGAGATCAAGAACGGCGCGCTGCTCGCCGACATGGCCGACGCCCTGGTGGCGGCCGATGTGGTGAAGAGCCAGAAGGCCTTCATCGAGGCGGCCGAGGCCGAGTCGCGCAGCAAGAACATCCAGCCGGGCACGTACAAGCTGCGCAAGCAGATGAGCGGTGAGAACGCCGTCGCCGCGATGCTGGACCTGAAGAACAAGATCGTCAACGGGCTGACGATCCCCGAGGGCCGCACGAGCTTCAACATCTACAAGCTGCTCTCCGAGAAGACCAAGATCCCGGTCAAGGACTTCCAGGCCGCCGCGAAGGACCCGGAGGCGCTCGGCGTCCCGGACTGGTGGTTCAAGCGCGACGACGGTAAGAAGATCGTCAAGTCCGTCGAGGGCTTCCTCTTCCCGGACACCTACGAGATTCCGCCGAAGTCCACCGCGGAGAGCATCCTCAAGCTGATGGTGAATCGCTTCCTCTCCGTCACCGGGGAGATGAAGTTCGCCGACCAGGTGCAGGAGAAGCGCAAGGTCAGCCCGTACGAGGCACTGATCGTGGCCTCACTGGCCCAGGCCGAGGCGGGCAACAAGGACGACCTGGGCAAGGTAGCCCGGGTGGCCTACAACCGGGCGTACGGCGAGTTCAACTGCAACTGCCTGGAGATGGACGTCACCGTCAACTACTACCTGGAGTCGATCGGCAAGCCGACCAAGTCGTCCAAGCAGATGACCGCGGCCGAGCTGGACGACCCGAAGAACCCGTACAACCGCAAGCTGCGGGGCATGATCCCCACCCCGATCAACAACCCCGGCAAGGAGGCCCTGGAAGGGGCGATGAACACGCCGCCGGGCAAGTGGCTCTACTTCGTGGCCATCGACAAGGAGGGCCACTCCGAGTTCGCCGAGACGTACGAGCAGCACCAGCGCAACGAGGCCAAGGCCCGGGAGGCCGGGATCATCTGATGGCGCTCAGGCGGCGGGCGGCGGTGCTCGGCAAACCGATCGCGCACTCCCTCTCCCCGGTGATTCACAACGCCGGCTACGCGGCGGCGGGACTGACCGGGTGGTCGTACACCCGGATCGAGTGCGCGGCGGCGGAGCTGCCGAATCTGGTCGTCGGCCTGGGCCCGGAGTGGGCCGGGTTGTCGGTGACCATGCCGGGCAAGGAGGCGGCGCTCGCGGTGGCCGACGCCGCCTCGCCGGTCGCCGCCGCCGTCGGCGCGGCCAACACGTTGGTACGCCGTCCGGACGGCTCCTGGTACGCGGACAACACCGACGTCGCCGGCATGGTGCACGTCCTCACCGACGCCGGGGTGAGTGCCGGTGCCGCCGTGACGGTGCTCGGTGCCGGTGGGACGGCCCGCGCCGCGCTCGCCGCCGCCGCGCAGCTGGCCTGCTCGGCGGTGACGGTGGTGGCCCGCCGACCGGAGGCGGTCGACGAGCTACGGCCGGTGGCCGACGCCGTGGGTGTCACGCTGACGCCCGCCCCATGGGCCGATGCGCCCCGGCACCTCTCGACCGCCGACGTGGTCGTCTCCACAGTGCCGAAGGGCGTCGCCGACCCGCTGGCCGGCGCGGTGGCCTGGCGGCCGGGCACTGTGCTCTTCGACGCGCTCTACGACCCGTGGCCGACGCCGCTGGCGACCGCCGCCGACGCGGCCGGCTGCCGGATCGTCTCGGGCCTGGATCTGTTGCTGGCCCAGGCGGTCGGGCAGTTCGAGCAGTTCACCGGCGTGGTCGCGCCGAGGGCGGCGATGGCCGCCGCGCTGGCGGCGGCTCGCGCCGGCTGAAGCGTCCACACCTTAGCTGACGGTTAAGACGCGCTTACGGAAAACTGTCCTACCTGCGACCTGTGCTGGTCATCGATACGCTGCTCACCGTTATGGACGCAGACACAGGGAGTTTCCTTGACCAGGCACGGACTGCACCGCATCACCCGGTTCCGTTCCGGACCCCGGCGTAAGGCGATTGCCATCGGCGTGGTCGGCGGTTCGGTGGTGGCCGGCATCGTGGCGACCATGATGCCGCTGCTGGCCAGCGACGACCTGTCGATCCGGGCGGCGGCGGACACCACCGCGACCGCGGTGACGCAGGACGGTGACAACGCGGCCAAGACGACCCTCGCGACCTGCGCGACGCGCTGCGACGGCAACCCGCGCGGTGGCCGCGAGGCGGTCATCGAGTTCGCGGTGACCACCGTGCCGGCCGCCGCGGTCAACGTCCGGGCGACGCTGCGGATGCACGCCTGGCAGCAGTTCGCCGCCACGGTGACGGCGCACGCGTCGCCGTTGAGTGCCCGCGAGTCGCGGCCTCCGCTGACGCCGGCCGGCGCCGCGCTGGACAGCGTGACCAGCGTGTCCAAGGGCGTCAACGAGTGGGACGTCTCCAAGCTGGTCACCGGCAACGGCACCTGGACGGTCTCGCTGGCGCAGAGCGGCCTGGAGAGCCGGATCTACTGGGCGTCGGTCGAGAACCGCAACCCGGACCTGCGACCCAGCCTGGTGATCAGCTACGACCTCGGGTCCCGGCCGTCGCCGGTGACGACCACCCGGCCGGCGCCGCCGCCGGCGCCGAGCGTGTCACCGACCACCGCCGCGCCGAAGCCGTCGCCGACCGTCGCCCCGACCCGGACGGCGACCCCGAGCCCCACCGGCACCCTGCCGGCCGGCAAGTGTGGGTCCGTCTCGGACAAGCTCGTCCCGTCCTGTGGCGCCTGGTGGGGCATGTACTCGCCGGCCGGAGCGGCCGGCGGCTGGGACCACGGCAAGGCCGTCGCGGACGTGGAGGCGCAGGTCGGGCGCAAGTTCGACATCGTGCACCGCTACCACGACTTCTCCAACTCGGGCAGCAACGGCGCCTTCCCCGACGTGTACGAACAGCAGCAGATGCGCGAAGGCCGTCTGATGTTCTTCGCCTGGGAGTCCCGCGACTTCTCCGCCGGCACGACCCTCAAGTGGTCCGATGTCTACGGAGGCAAGCAGGACGCGACGATCGACGCGGTCGCCGGCCGGATCCGGGCCGCCGGCGTACCGGTGTTCATCGGCTTCGACCACGAGCCGGAGGACGAGCCGAACAAGGGCAGCGACGCCGACTTCGTACGGGCCTGGCGCTACGTCCACGAGCGGTTCGCCAGCGCCGGCGCGACCAACGCGGTCTGGGTCTGGACGATGATGGGCTGGTCGGGGCACTACTCCCGGTACGCCGGCCTGTACCCCGGTGACCGGTACGTCGACTGGGTCGCCTACGACCCGTACAACTTCCACGTCTGCAACGGCAGCACGGTGTGGAAGAGCCCGAGCACGACGATCGGTGGCTTCTACCGTTGGCTGGACGACAACGGCATCGGCGCCGGCAAGCCCCGGATGCTCGCCGAGTTCGGCACCAACTTCAACTCCGCCGACCCGGGCGCCAAGCAGCGCTGGTTCCAGGAGTTCCCAGCGGCGCTGAAAGCGCACCCGAAGATCAAGGCGGCCATCTACTTCAACTCGGCCGGTATGACCAGCCGCACGTCGACCTGTGACATGACGATGAACCACGACGCCGCGGCGGTGGCGGGCTTCACGCAGGCCGGCAAGGACTCCTACCTGCGGCAACCCACCGGAGGTAGCCGCTGACGACCCGAATGAACTGACCGGACGGCGTTCGCCGGGGGGTCGCGCAACCGATCCTCCGGCGTTCTGTCGGCTTGCGGATTCATGCACCGCCCAATCGGCGGATTTTGTTAACCAGGCTGGACGAGGCACGCTACCTCGGGTTCTCATCCAATCTGGAGGCGCAGCGTGCCCATACTTCCGCACTTGTGGCGTTCCGCAGGACGACGTCGTACTCGGGCGGGGATGGTCGCGTTGGCGATCATCGCCGCAGCTCTGGGCGTGCCCACCACCGCGTCGGCCGCTGTGGTGCCGGCCCCGACGACGGCGACGCTGGTGTCGGCGAACCCCGCCGACGCGACCCCGCACGCCCGGGACGGTGAAACCCGCGCCTTCGCGCAGGTGGGCAACACGGTCTTCGTCGGCGGCAGCTTCACCCAGCTCCGGCAGACCGCCAGTTCCGCGTGGATCACGCAGCGTTACCTCTTCGCGTACGACCGGACCACCGGCACCATGTCGACCACCTTCCTGCCGGTGCTCGACGGCGCGGTCAACACCCTCATCGCCGGCCCCGGCGGCACGCTGATCGTCGGCGGCGCCTTCAAGAACGTCAACGGCGTCTCCCGCAAGAACCTGGTGGCGCTCAACCCGTCGACCGGCGCGATCATCGACAGCTGGGTCGGGCGTTCCGACGGTGGCACGGTCCGCGACCTGGCGCTGTCCGGCAACTGGCTGTACGTGGCCGGTGCGTTCAACTGGCTCAACGGCACCGCGCACGTGGGTCTCGGCCGGCTCAACGCGACCACCGGCGCGATCGACCCGAGCTTCAGCATCGACGCCACGGTGGGGCGGCACAGCACCACGTCGTACGTCTGGGCCATCGACGTCGCGCCGGACGGCGACACCCTGGTCGTCGGCGGCAACTTCACGCTCGTCAACGGCCTGCCGCGCAACCAGATGGCGTTGGTGGACGTCTCCGGGACGCCCGCGGTGCTGGACTGGAGCACCGAGAAGTTCGTCGCGCCGTGCGCCTCGCCGGCGACCTTCGTGCACTACGTGCAGGACGTGAAGTTCGGTGGCGACGGCAGTTGGTTCGTGGTCGGCACCAACGGCGGCGCGGGCTGGCCGTCCGCCTACTGCGACGCCCTGGTCCGCTTCGAGACCGCCGCGCGGGGCAGTGGCCAGCTCGCCACCTGGGTCGACTTCACCGGCAACGACACCATCACCTCGGTGGAGGTGGCGGACAACATCATCTACCTGGGCGGGCACTTCCGCTGGCTGAACAACCCGAACGCCAGCGACAACGCCGGCAACGGGGCGATCGACCGGCTCGGCATCGCCGCCGTCACTCCGGCGACCGGCATGCCGGTGAACTGGAACCCGCGCCGCAGTGGCAGCGCGTCGATGCCCGCCGGCACCACCGCGTGGGGTTCGTCGGTACCGGTGCTGTGGCGTGGTTCGGACGGCCTCTACTTCGGGCACAACTCCGACGGCATGGGCGACGAGTACCACGGCCGGCTGGGCATGTTCCCGCTGGCCGGCGGGCGCACGATCGCCCCGAAGAACCCCCCGTCGGCCACCAGTGGCAACCTCTACCTGAGCACCGCCCCGGGCACTGTGGCGAAGGTGCCGTTCGACGGCACCGCGCTGGGCACCGCGACCACTGTCAGCCAGCCCGCGTACACGGCGGCCGGTGCGACGTGGCGGGTCGACGACCGGATCTACTGGTCGCACACGGTGGCCGGCACGCCCACCGGTAGCCGGATCGACGTCTCGCTCTTCAACGGCGGCGCGATCGGCTCGCCGTGGGAGGCGTCCGGCTACAACGACTGGTACAACCCGGCGTTGCTCACCGGTGCCTTCTTCCTCGACGGCAGGCTCTACTACACCCGTACCGGGGCGAACAGTCTCTTCTACCGCTACTTCGAGATCGACGGTAACTACCTCGGCGCCACCGAGTTCACACTGCCGAGCACCGGGCAGAACTGGTCCGGTGTGCGGGGGATGGCCTGGGTGAACGGCCGGATCGTCTACGGGGCCACCGATGGCAACCTGCGCAGTGTGGCGTTCGATCCGACGGCCGCGCCGGCCGCTGTGGTCAGCGGTGCCACCGGGTTCGTGGTCAGCACCGCGACGCCCGAGTTGTCCTGGTCTACCCCATCGACGTTCTTCTCCGTAGAGTAAGGGTCAACCGTTCGTAACGGAGGATCGGTAGATTGTTCACGTAGGGCCGGTGGCGGCTACCGCCGCCACCGGCCCCGCGACGTGGGGGAGGGTCGTTGCTCGGCGCCGCTGGCATCCGAACGAGACGCGCGGTGCGTCTGGTCTTCGCGGTCAAACGCGGCTGGTACCGGCTCCGCTACCGGCGGTTGACACTCGGCCGGGACGTGGAGATCCGTGGCCGGATCCGGCTGCGTCGCGGCGTGCGGGTGACCATCGGTGACCGCACCCGCTTGAACAAGCTCGTCCGCTTCGCCGGCCCCGGCGAGGTGCGCGTCGGCGCGGACTGTCTGCTCAACGCCACCTGGATCGGCACCTGGACGTCCGTGACGGTGGGGGACCGGTGCCTCCTGTCGGACTGCGAGCTGCTCGACAACGACTTCCACAACCTGCCTCCCGAACAGCGGCACGCACCGCCGGGCCCGCTCACCCGGGCCCCGATCGTCCTTGAGGACAACGTCTGGGTCGGCGCGCACGCCCTGGTCCTGAAGGGCGTGCGGGTCGGCCGCGACAGCGTCGTCGGCGCGGCGACGGTGGTCCGCACGGACGTACCACCCGGCGTCGTGGTCGTCGGCAATCCTCAACAGACGGTGAAGAAGTTCCATGACTGACGCAGCGCCCGCCCCCTGGCCCACGGACGGCCCGTCCTCCGGTACCTCCCGGGCCGTGACACTGACGGACCTGCTGCGGGTGCCGATGCACCGGTTGCGGTTGGTGGCGGCGGTCGCCCTGGTCGGTCTGCTCGCCGCGCTCAGCTACGTGCTGCTGGTGCCGCCGGCGCTGTCCGCGAGCGCGGTGGTCGCGGTCCGACCGGTGGTCACCGACGCCTTCACCCCCAGCGGCGCGGGCGCCGACCGCGCGGTCAACATGAACGTGGAGAGCGGCATCGCCACCGGCACCGAGGTGGTGCAGCGGCTCGCCGAGTCGGCCGGCGGTGACCCGCGCGACATCCGCGACGCGCTCGAGGTCGAGGTGCCCACCGGCGGGCAGATCCTGCGCTTCACCTACCAGGCGCGCGACGCGCACCGGGCGGTGCAGAGCGCCAACATGGCCGCCGAGGCCTACCTGAGCGTGCGCCGGACCATGTACGAGCAGCAGCGCGCCGAGATGCTGCGCTCCTACGACGCCAGCATCACCAAGGTCGTCAGCCAGCAGACCGCGTTGCAGAAGCGGGCGAACACCGCCAAGGACACCGCCGCCGGTGACGCGCTGGTGGCCGAGCTGGCCGGGATCAACAACCAGCTCACCCAGCTCAACGCCGCCCGTACCGAGATCGCGGCCGTCGACGTCAACCCCGGCTGGGTCACCCAGACCGCCGAGAAGGCGCTGGTCACCTCCGCCGGGCACCGGCCGCTCTACCTGGTCGCCGGCCTGCTCGGTGGCGCCCTGGTCGGCATCGTGCTGGCCTACCTCTGGGAGTCGACCGACCGGCGGGTCCGCTCGGTCGCCGACGGCCGGGAGGCCTCCGGCCTGCCGTTGCTCGGCACCGTGCGCCGACCGGCGTTCCGGGGCAGCCCCCGGGCGGTCGACGCCGACGTCCGGTACGTGGCGATGGCGGTCGCCGAGCGCGTCCGGCAGCCCGCCCGGGTGGCGCTGCTCAGCGCCCGGGAGGACGCCACAGCGCTCACCGCCGGGCTCGCGGTGGCGCTCGCCGTCGACGGCCGGGAGGTCTTCGTCGCCGACGACAGCGGCCGGATCGAGCGGCTGCGGGCCAGCGTGCTCGCCGACCGGGGGCGGCTGCCCATCGACCCGTCCCGGCCGCTGGTGCCCAAGCCCCGACCGGCCGGCAGCACACCGGCCGCCGGTGCCACCACTGACAGCGCCCCCGCCCGTCGACCCTCCCCGCACCCGCCCGGCGCCCGCCCGTCCACCGACCCGGACGCCACGCTGACCTTGCCGCGGGTGTCGTCCGCCCGCCCGGAGAACAATCGCGTCGTCGCCCCGGACGAGGTTGCCGTGGGAGTGGGCAGTGTCCGGTTCGGCACCTGGCGACAGGGCGCCGATCACGGTCTGGTCCTGTTCAACGCCCCTCCGGCGGAGTCCGACGAGCGTGGCGTGGCCGTCGCCCGGCAGGGCAGCGCGGTGGTGGTCGTCGAGCGGGACCGCACCCGGCAGAGCGACCTGCGACGCCTCGTGGAGCGGCTGCGCGCCGCCGGCGTCACCCCGCTGGGCTTCGTGCTCACCCGAAACGGCCGGGCCTGAGCGTGTCGGTGACCCGCGCCCCGGCGACCGAACCACCGTCCGGAGGCGCTCCGGAGCAGGCCGCGCCGCTGCCGCCGTCCGCGCCACCGCAGCTGCCGCTCTGGCCGTTGTCGATGATGTTCGGCCTGGTGCCACTGTGGTGGCTGCTCGGCGCGTTCTACCTCGGCTGGCCGCTGCTGGGCGCGCTGCTGTTCGCGTTGCTGCTCACCCGGGGGCGGGTGCCGCTGCCGCCGGCGGCCGGCATCTGGCTGCTCTTCCTCGCCATCGTGGTGGTCAGCGCCACCCAACTGTCGTCGCCCGCCTCGCTGCTCACCTTCGCCCTGCGCCTGGCCTTCTACCTGACCGCGCTGGTGGTCGGCGTCTACGTCTACGCCGCCGCCCGGGAACGCTCCAGCCTGGTGGCGGTGCTCACCCCGCTCTGCACGTTCTGGTTCGGGCTGGTCGCGCTGGGCTGGCTCGGGGTGCTGGTGCCCCGGCTGGCCATGACGACCCCGATGGAGGTGCTGCTGCCCGGCGGGGTGGCCGGCACCCCGTTCATCCAGGACATGGTGCACCTCACCACGGCTGAGTACAGCGCCCGCTCGCTGAACCCGATCTACCGGCCGGCGGCGCCGTTCGCGTACACCAACAACTACGGCAGCGCGTACGCCATGACCCTGCCGTGCGTGGTGGCCTTCGCCATGCTGCGCCCGCGCGGGTTGCTGCGCTGGGCGCTGCTGGCGTCGCTGCCGCTGTCGCTGGCACCGGCGTTCCTCACCCTCAACCGGGCGATGTTCCTCAGCCTCGGCGCCGGGCTGGCGGTGCTCGGGGTGCGGGCCAGCCTGCGCGGCAACGTCCGGGTGGCCGCGTCGATCGTCGGGGTGGTGGTGATCGGCGCGCTGGCCACACTGTTCATTCCCATCACCGAGCTGATCAGCAGACGGGTCGACTCCAGTGACACCAACACCGACCGGCTCTCGCTCTACACCGAGGTGATCCGCCGGGTGCAGGAGTCACCGTGGTTGGGCTACGGCGCTCCGGTGAACGTCGACACCGTGTCGGCGGCCGCGCCGATCGGCACCCAGGGGCAGTTGTGGATGGTGCTGTTCAGCCATGGCGTACCCGCGCTTCTCTGCTTCCTGGCGTGGTTCGGGGCCGCCGCGGTGATCTGCGCGCGGGCGAAATCGGCGGCCGGGCAGTGGTTGGCGGTGGTGCCGGTGGTCTGCCTCGTGCAGATCCCGTTCTACGGCATGGCGAACCAGAACCTGGCGGTCGCGTTCTTCGCCGTCGCCTTCGCGATGGCGCTGACCGAACGCGAACGGCTGACCCGGCTGGTCGGGGCGTCGCCGGCGGCCCCGCGCACCGTGACGGTGCCCGCATGACCGCCGTCACCCGACCACCGGCCGGTGCCGACGGGGGCCGGCCGCCGTCCGGCCCCGCCCAGGACCAGGCCACACCGTCGCCCGCCGGGGACGTCGGCGCGGCCGAGACCCGCCGCAGCGCGCGCAGCGGGGTGGCCGGCCTGCTGGGCGCGGCCACCAGCGGGTTGTTCGGGTTCGTGCTGGCCGTCGTGATCACCCGGGGGTACGGCACTGCCGGCGCGGGCGCGTTCTTCGCCGCGATCGGTGTCGTCACCGTGGCCACCGCGATCTGCACCCTCGGCGCGGAGACCGGTCTGATGTGGGCGCTGCCCCGGCGCACCGCCGGTGTGCGCGGTGACGCGGCGCGGATCCTCCCGGTGGCGCTGATCCCGCCCCTGCTGGCCGGGCTCCTGGTGGCCGGTGTGGGCGTGCTGGCCGCCGACGCGCTCGCGCCCCGGCTGCTGGAGGGCTCCGGCGCGAGCGGCGACACACTGCTCACCGTCACGTTCGCCGCGGTGCCGGTGGTGGTGGCGATGACTTTGCTGCTGGCGGCGCTGCGCTGCGTACGGCCCATCCGGGCGTACGTCGGGGTGCAGTTCCTGCTGCTGCCGGTCGCCCGCCCGGTGCTGGTCGGCGCCGCCGCGCTGGCCGGTGGTGGTCTGCTCGCCGGCATGACCGGCTGGTTGGTGCCGGCGGCGTTGGCGCTGCTGGTCTGCCTCACCCTCGTCGCCGGCCCGCTCGGGCTGGGCCGGGGGGCGACGCTGCGTCCACGCCGCGCCGACTGGTTGACGTTCTGGCGCTTCGCGCTGCCCCGGGCCGCCTCGGCGGCCATCGACGCCGGCAGCATGTGGGTGGGGGTGCTGCTCACCTCGGCGCTGGCCGGGCCGGCGGACGCCGGCGTGTTCGGGGCCGTCGGCCGGTACGTGCTGGCCGGTCAGTTGGCCATGCAGGGGCTGCGGGTGGCGGTGTCCCCGCAGTTGTCCCGACTGCTCGGGCGGGGCGAGCGGGCCGCCGCGGCGGCCGTGCACCGGCAGCTGACCACCTGGGGCCTGGTGTTGTCCTGGCCGGTGTACCTGCTGCTGGCGGTCTTCGCGTTGGCCTTCCTCCAGCTGTTCGGGCCGGAGTTCACCGCCGGGGTGCCGGCGATGACGGTGCTCGCGCTGGCGATGCTGGTCAACACCGGAGTGGGCAACGTGCAGAGCCTGCTGCTGATGGGCGGGCGCAGCGGCCTGCACCTGGTCGCCGCCGTGGCCGGGTTGACGGTGACCGTGTCGCTGGGTCTCTGGCTGATCCCCTTGTACGGCGCGACGGGCGCGGCGGTGGCCTGGGCGGCCGGGATCGCCACCGAGAACCTCACCGCCGCCGGGTTCGCCCGGTCGGTGGTTCGGGAGCCACTGTTCGACGCCGCGATGGTGCGTGCCGCGGTGGCCACCGTCGCCGGTGTGGGCCTGGCCGCCGGCGTCGGCGCACTGGTGGGCGGTCGCGGTCTGCCCGGCCTCGCGGTGGCGCTGGCGGTGCTGCTGGCCGGCTGCGTCGGCATGTTGACGTTGCCCCGGGTACGCGCCGGTATCCGGGGGACCATGAGGCAGATCCGTGGAGGGAACGACGCGGCCGCGGCCGCCGGACCCGCCCCGGCATCGACGAGAGGCAGGTGAGGTCCGTCGTGGTGTCCATGCGTGACCGGGTCAAGCAGTTGGTTCCGACCCAGGTGACCACCCGGGTGAAGGAGTCGCTCGTCGACTACGGCGTTCGCACCAGCGATCGCCGGCCGCTGCCGGACTTCCTGATCATCGGGACCAAACGGGGCGGCACCACCTCGCTGTGGAACTACCTCATCCAGCATCCGCTGGTGCCCCGGCTGTTCCCCGCGTGGAACACCAAGTCGGCGCACTACTTCGAGGAGCACTGGGGTCGCGGCGAAGCCTGGTACCGCTCGCATTTCCCGACCGAGCGGCAACGCGACGCCCTGGCCAAGCGGCACGGTGGGCCGGTCCGGGTCGGTGAGGCCGCCCCGCTGTACATGTTCCACCCGCTCGCCGCGCAGCGGGTCGCCGCGCTGATGCCGACGGTGAAGCTCATCGTGCTGCTGAGGGACCCGGTGGAGCGGGCGTACTCGCACTGGAAGGAACGCCGCACCCACGGCATCGAACCACTGGACTTCGCCGCCGCCCTCGCCGCCGAGCCGGAGCGTACGGCGGGGGAGCGGGAACGGCTGATCGCCGAACCGGAGTCGTTCAGCGAGCCGTACGACTGGTACACGTACCGGGCCCGGGGGCGCTACCTGGAGCACCTGGAGCCGTGGCTGGAGCGCTTCGACCGGCAGCAGATCCTCTTCCTGCCCAGCGAGGACCTGTACCGCGACTCTCGCGCGACCTACCGGCGCACCCTGGACTTCCTCGGTCTGCCGGCGTACGACCTGCCCAACTTCAAGGTCTACAACGATCGACGTTCGGCGCCGTTGGAGCCGACGGTCCGCGCTGAGCTGACCGACTACTACCGGCCGTACAACGACGCGTTGCGCCAGCGGCTCGGGCTGGACCTCGACTGGGCGGACCGGGCGGCGTGACGACCCAGGCGGGCCCGGCCACCGACCCGCGCTCCCGGGGGGACGGCCTGGGTTGGGTGAGCCGCGCGGTCTTCCCGGACGACCGGGTCGGCCTGACCGTGGCGGGCGCCCCGCCGGCCGGTCACCGGGCGGTGGCCCGGTACGCGGTGGTGCCGTCGGTCGACCGGGCCCGGTTCCTGGTGCCGTTGGGCGCGCCCCGGGCCGGGGCGGCGTCCCTGCTGGCGTACAACGCCCTGCGGCCACCGAAGGTGCGCGCGCTGCGGGCGGTGCTCGGCGGGTTGGCCCGGTTGGGTCGGGTGGGGCTCGCGCCCTTCCCGACGTTGACCGTCACGGTGCCGGCCGGGGTGCCCGCCGCGGACCTGCTGCTGAGCGAGCGGCTCTCCGCCGACCTGGGTGACACGCCACTGCTGGCCGCTTTCGGGGTCCGCCCACCCGACCCGAACGGCAAGCCCACCCTGCAGCTCTTCGACGCCGACGGGCGTCCGCGCGGCTACGCGAAGATCGGCTGGAATGACGCGACCCGCGCGCTGGTCAGCGCGGAGGCGGCGGCGCTGCGGGCGTTGCCCGCGGTGGCCGACGTCGCCGACCACCCGACGCCGCCGAGGCTGCTCGCCGAGGTGTCCTGGGCGGGCCAGGTGGTCGCGGTGATCGAGCCGTTGCCTCCCGCGGTTCGCGGTGTGCCGGTGGACGACCCACCACGGATCGCCGCGCTGCTCGCCGTCGCCCGGCGCGGCGGCCCGGCAGGCACCCCTCGTCCGCTGCTCGACTCGGCCTTCCTGCACCGGCTGGGCGATCAGGCCGGCCGGGCCGCGGCGACCGAGCCGGGCGGTGCGCGGGCGGTCGCCGCGGTCTGCGCGCTGGCCCGCCGGCACGGCGACACCAGTGTCGAGTTCGGTCACTGGCACGGCGACTGGGTGCCGTGGAACCTGGGCTGGCACGCCGGCCGGTTGGTCGCCTGGGACTGGGAGCACAGCGGGCCGGACGTGCCGGTCGGTTTCGACCTGGCGCACGACGCGTTCCAGCGCGCGCTCGTGCTGCGGGGGGAGCCGGCGGAGGTCGCCGCGTCGGCCGTCGACGGGTATCTGAGCCGGCACGGTGAGCGGCTCGGTCTCGACGCGGCGCAGCGCCGGCTCGTCGCCGACGCGTACCTGGTGGAGATGTGGTTGCGGACCTGGCGGCTGGCCGACGCGGGCGCGGGCTGGAACGCCGCACTGCATCCCGCACTGTTGGACGTCATCGAGAAAAGACATAGCGGCTGATCGGGAGGAATCGCGGCGGCGCAGGCACGCCGCAGAGTAACGACAAAATCGCAGGTGGTCATGACGATCGATGGACCTCGGACGTTCGGTGCGCCCGCACCACCTGCTGCGGAGATCGTCATCTCGGCCGGTCGCTCTATTCAACGACCGGGGATCGTGTGATCTGCTTCTGCCTGGCGTGAACTGAAATTCCAAGCGAACTTGTGGGGAGTCGCGTGGACACGAACAACGACGACAGTGGGGCACCGGTGCTGCTGCTGGTCGGCTCCAGCGGCGGGCACCTGGCCCAACTACTGGCCTTGCGGCCCTGGTACGAACGGTGGCGGCGCTGCTGGGTCACCTTCGACACCCCGGAGGCGGTGTCGCTGCTGGCCGGCGAGGACCTGGTGCCGGCACACCACCCGACCACCCGCAACGTGCCGAACCTGCTGCGCAACGCGCTGCTGGCCTGGCGTGTGCTGCGGGCGCGGCGGGTCGCCGCCGTGGTCACCACCGGCGCCGGGGTGGCGGTGCCGTTCGTGGTGCTGGCCCGGTTGCGGCGCATCCCGACCGTCTACATCGAGGTGTACGACCGGATCGACACCCCGACGCTCACCGCCCGGCTCTGCCGGCCGTTCCTGTCCGCGATGCTCGTGCAGTGGGACGAGCAGCGCCGGCAGTACCCCGAGGCGACAGTCGTCGGGACGCTGCTGTGACGGGGGAGACGGGCACCGCCTGGCGTCCGCAACCGAGCACCGAGGCGGCCCGCCTGCCGCGCCAGCGCGACAGCTCGGCGGTCGCCCAGCTGCGACTGCTGGTGGCGGTGGGCACCGACAAGCACCAGTTCGACCGGCTCGTGGACTGGCTGGCGCAGTGGCACACGCAGGCCGCCGTCCCGATCGGGCTGACCGTCCAGCACGGGCACACCCGCGCGCCCCAGGTGCCCGGCGCGGTGGCGTTCCTCGGTCACGACGCGTTGCAACAGGCGATGAGCGACGCGCACCTGGTGGTCTGCCACGGTGGCCCGGCGACCATCCTGGAGGCCCGCCGGCACGGCCACCTGCCCATCGTGGTGCCCCGCGACCCGGCTCGCGGTGAGCACGTCGACAACCATCAGCTTCTCTTCGCCCGCCGGCTCGGCGCCGCCGGGCTGGTGGCGCTCTGCGAGACCCGGGAGGCGCTGCACGACGCGCTGACCGCAGGGGTGGCCGACCCATCCCGGTACGCGGTGGCCGCCGACCCGCAGGCACACGAGGCACAACGGGCGGCGGTGGCCCGGGTCGGGCAGATCATCGACGACCTGGTGGCCCGTTCGACCCCGCGCCCACCCCGGTGGCGGGCCTGGTCCCGGCCGCGTCCGGGTACGGAGGAGATTCGATGACCCAGCAGCCGAGCGTCAGCGTCGTGGTGCCCACCCGGGACCGCCCCGAGCTGCTGCGGGCGGCGGTGCGCGCGATCCTGGCGCAGGACTACCCGGGCCCGATCGAGGTCGTGGTGGTGTTCGACCAGTCCGCGCCCGACGAGTCGTTGACAGCGCTGGGCAGCGACCCGACCCGCGTGGTACGCGTGATCAGCAACACCCGTACCGCCGGGTTGGCCGGGGCGCGCAACAGCGGCACCCTCGCGGCCGAGGGTGAGCTGGTCGCGTTCTGCGACGACGACGACGAGTGGCTGCCCGGCAAGCTGGCCGCCCAGGTCGACGCGTTGGCCGGTGATCCGGCCGCCGAGTTCGTCTGCTGCGGCATCCGGGTCACCTATGACGGGCACACCGTCGACCGGGTGCTCGACAAGGACCGGATCACCCTGGACGACCTGTTGCGCGACCGGATGACGGAGCTGCACCCGTCGACCTTCCTGATCCGCGCCACCGCGCTGCGCGACGGGTTCGGGCTGGTCGACGAGGAGATTCCGGGCAGCTACGCGGAGGACTACGAGTTCCTGCTGCGGGCCGCGCGCAGCGCGCCGCTGATCAACCTGCGGACGCCGTCGGTGCTGGTCCGCTGGCACAAGCGCTCGTACTTCGCGCAGCGCTGGGACACCATCTCGGAGGCGTTGCAGTGGTTGCTGCGGCGTTATCCGGAGTTCGCCGGTCAACCGGCCGGCGAAGCCCGGGTGGCAGGGCAGATCGCGTTCGCCCAGGCCGCCGCCGGCGACCGCCGGGGCGCGCTGCGCTGGGCCCGGCGCACCCTGCGCAGCAACCCCCGGGAGCCGCGCGCCTACCTGGCCCTCGCCGTCGCCGGTCGGGTGGTCCGGGCCGACGCGGTGCTACGCACCCTGCACAAGCGCGGTCGGGGGATCTGAGCCGCCGTCGACGGGTGCGGGGCACAGGACGTCCGGCTCAGCGGGCGGCGGCGTCCGCTGGGCGGGACGGTCCGGGGAGCGTGCCGCGCCGGTGGCGGGCCGTGACAGACTGACCGCTGTGTTGCGTTGGCTGACTGCAGGTGAATCGCACGGTCCCGCCCTCGTCGCGATGCTGGAGGGGGTGCCGGCCGGCATCGAGGTGACCACCACCGAGATCGCCGACGAGCTGGCCCGTCGCCGGCTGGGTTACGGCCGGGGTGCCCGGATGTCGTTCGAGCGGGACGAGGTCGAGCTGCTCGGCGGCCTGCGGCACGGCGTCACCCTGGGCAGCCCGGTGGCGATCCGGGTCGGCAACTCCGAGTGGCCGAAGTGGCAGACCGTGATGGCCGCCGACCCGGTCGACCCGGACGAGCTGGCCCGCCAGGCGCGCAACGCCCCGCTGACCCGCCCCCGGCCGGGCCACGCGGACCTGGCCGGCATGCAGAAGTACGGCCACACCGACGCCCGGCCGATCCTGGAGCGCGCCAGCGCCCGGGAGACGGCCGCCCGGGTGGCGGTCGGCACTGTCGCGAAGGCGCTGATCCGGCAGGCGCTCGGCATCGAGATCGTCTCGCACGTCGTCGAGTTGGGCCCGGTGGCCGCGAAGCCGGGGCTGCGCCCCACTCCGTCGGACACCGCCCGGATCGACGCCGACCCGCTGCGCTGCCTCGACCCGGAGGCCAGCGCCCTGATGGTCGCCGAGGTCGACGCCGCGAAGAAGGCCGCCGACACCCTCGGTGGCGTGGTCGAGGTGCTGGCGTACGGGGTGCCGCCGGGGTTGGGCAGCCACGTGCAGTGGGACCGCAAGCTCGACGCCCGGCTGGCCACCGCGCTGATGTCCATTCAGGCGATCAAGGGCGTGGAGATCGGTGACGGCTGGCAGCAGGCCCGATCCCGTGGCTCGGAGGCGCACGACGAGATCATCCCGTCGGCGACCGGCGTGCGCCGGGTCACCGACCGGGCCGGCGGGCTGGAGGGCGGCATCACCACCGGTGAGCCGCTGCGGGTCCGCGCCGCGATGAAGCCGATCTCCTCGCTGAACCGGGCGCTGGCCACCGTGGACGTCGCCACCGGCGAGCCGGCCACCGCCATCAACCAGCGCTCCGACGTGTGCGCGGTGCCCGCCGCGGCGGTGGTCGCCGAGGCGATGGTGGCGCTGGTGCTCGCCGAGGCGGCCACCGAGAAGTTCGGCGGTGACTCGGTCACCGAGATCCGCCGCAACGTGGCCGGTTACCTCGACGCGCTGGTCATCCGCTGATGGCACCGGTGGTCGTGCTGGTCGGCGCGCCCGGTTGCGGCAAGACCACCGTCGGGCGGGCGCTCGCCGCGACGCTCGGCGTGGAGTTCCGGGACACCGACATCGACATCGAGCAGATGGCCGGTAAGCCGATCCCGGAGATCTTCATCGACGAGGGTGAGGCGCACTTCCGTACCCTGGAACGGGCCGCCGTGGCCGCGGCGCTGGCCGCCGGCACCGGAGTGCTCGCCCTCGGCGGCGGCGCGGTGCTGGCCGAGGAGACCCGGGCCGCGCTGATCGGGCACCGGGTGGTGCACCTCTCGGTCGAGCTGCCCGACGCGGTGAAGCGGGTCGGGCTCGGCGCCGGACGCCCGCTGTTGGCGATCAACCCGCGGGCCACCCTCAAGCACCTGCTGGACCAGCGCCGGCCGCTCTACGCCGAGGTGGCCACGGAAACGGTGATCACCGACGGCCGAACCCCGGCCGAGGTCGTCGCCGAGCTCACCGCCCTGCTCCCGCGCTAACCCCCCCGTCGTTGTCGCCCCCCTCTTGCGCCGATCTTGCACTTTCTGCCCCGGCATAAGGGGCAGTTGCGCCCATGTCGCCAACCGGAAGCGCAAGATCGGCGCAGGGGGCGGGGTCTGGGTCAGCTGTGGGCTATCTGGTCGAGGATGTCGGCGAGGGCCTTCGGCTCGCTGAGCATCGGCCAGTGCCCGGTGGGCAACCCGTGCAGCTGGCCGTCGGTCAGCTCGGTGAAGAACGGGTGCTCCTGTCGGATCATCTGCCGCACCACGTCGAGCGGGATGGTGCTGGCGACCAGCGCGGTCGGCACCGAGCGCCCGCCGGTGCGTCGGACCGGGTCGGTGGCGGTCCGCAGCGGCTGCGGGGTGGCCCGGGTGCGCAGCAGCGCGAGCGTCGGCTCGTCGAGGCCGGCCAGGTTGGTCGGGTCGGCGGCCGGTTCCCAGGCGGGCGGCGGCAGCAGGTGCCCGGTGCCGATCGCCTCGCGCAGCCGCTGCTGCTCCTCCGGCGGCAGCGTGTCGAACTGCGCCGTGCCGTCCGGCAACGGTCCACTCTCCACATAGACGACCCGGGCGATCCGGTCCGGGACGCGGTCCGCGGCCTGGGCTGCCGGCATCCCGCCGCCGGAGTGCCCGACCAGCAGGACGTCGCGCAGGTCCTCGACCTCGATCAGCCGGACGATGTCGGTGGTGTGCGTGTCCAGGCTGACCTGGGGCCCGGCGAGGTGGTCGCGTTCGGCCAGCCCGGTCAGTGTCATCGGGTGGACCTCGTGCCCCTGCGACCGCAGCGCGGCGGTCACGTCCCGCCACGCCCAGGCGCCCAGCCAGAACCCCGGGACCAGCACGAATGTCGCCATCTGTCGCTCCTTTGCTCGGTTACCGCTAGACCGTACGATCGAATCCGGACAGGATCCGCCCGGTTTGGAGGAGTGGCCCGTGTCACATCCCGCAGGTCGGGTGCTGGCCCTGCTGGAACTGCTGCAGGGCCGGCACCGGTCGACGGCCGCCGACCTCGCCGGCCAGCTCGGCGTGGACGAGCGGACCGTGCGCCGGTATGCGACAACGCTTGTCGAGCTGGGCATCCCCGTCACCGCCGACCGGGGTCGCCACGGCGGCTACCGGCTGCACCCCGGCTACAAGCTGCCGCCGCTGATGCTCACCGACGACGAGGCGGTGGCCGTGCTGCTCGGTCTCGTCGTCGCCGAACGGGTCGGGCTCGCCACCGAGCAGCCCGCCACCGCCAGCGCGCTGGCGAAGATCCGCCGGGTGCTGCCGGCGGCGCTCGCCGACCGGCTCGCTGCCGTCCAGGAGCATCTGGGCTTCACCCTGCGTCGCCCGGAAGCGGAACGCGGACCGGCGTCGGGCACCCTGCTCGCGCTGGCCTCGGCCGCCCGGCACCGGCAGCGGGTGGCGCTGGACTACCGCTCCTGGCGGGGCGAACGATCGCACCGCGAGCTCGACCCGTACGGGTTGGTCTTCCACGCCGGCCGCTGGTACGTCACCGGCCACGATCACCGGCGCGGGGAGGTCCGGACCTTCCGGCTGGACCGGATCGGCGCGGTGACGCCCGGCCTGGCGACGTTCACCGTGCCGGACGGTTTCGAGGCGGTGGCCTTTGTGACCCGGTCGCTGGCCGGGGTGCCGTACCCGCACGAGGTCGAGGTGGTGCTGGAGACCGACCTGGTGGCCGCCCGCCGCCGGATCCCGCCCAGCGTGGCCGAGTTGACCGTCACCACCGACGGGGTGCTGCTGCGGGCCCGGGCGGAGAGCCTGCCCGGGATGGCCGCGCTGCTCGCCGGGCTGGGCTGTCCGTTCACCGTGCGGCGTCCGGACGCGCTGCGCGTCGCGGTGGCCGAGCACGCCCGCCGGTTGGCCGACTGGGCGGCCCGGCCAGCAGGTGGACAGCCGCCGTCGCCGCGCCGCCCACTGGACTAGGCTGCCGGCGATGGACGAGGTGACCCGGATTCCGGTCGGCGGCGAGCGGCCGTACGACGTCTTGGTGGGACGTGACCTGCTGGGCGCGCTGCCTGGCCTGCTGCCCGGCGCGACGCGGGTGGCGGTGCTGCACGCGCCTCCGCTCAAGGCCCTCGCGGACGCGCTCGGCGAGCGGCTGCGCGCCGCCGGCGTCGAGCCGCTGCCGATCGAGGTCCCCGACGCCGAGTCGGGCAAACACATCGACGTGGCCTCCGCCTGCTGGGACCGGCTGGGGGCGGCGGGCTTCACCCGTACCGACGCGGTGGTCGGGGTGGGCGGCGGCGCGGTCACCGACCTGGCCGGCTTCGTCGCGGCCTGCTGGTTGCGGGGGGTGCGCTGGGTGCCGGTGGCGACCTCGCTGCTGGGCATGGTCGACGCCGCGGTGGGCGGGAAGACGGGCATCAACACGGCCGCCGGCAAGAACCTGGTCGGCGCGTTCCACCCGCCGGTCGGGGTGCTGGCCGACCTGGCCACGCTGGACAGCCTGCCCGCTGTCGACCTGGCGGCCGGGTTGGCCGAGGTCGTCAAGTGCGGGTTCATCGCCGACCCGACGATCCTGGATCTCGTCGAGGCCGACCCGGTGGCCGCCACCGACCCGCGTGCGGCGGTGAGCCGGGAGCTGATCGAACGGGCGATCCGGGTCAAGGCCGACGTGGTCGCCGGCGACCTGCGCGAGTCGGGCCTGCGGGAGGTGCTCAACTACGGTCACACCCTGGCCCACGCCATCGAGCAGCACGAGGGCTACCGCTGGCGGCACGGTCACGCCGTCGCCGTCGGTCTGGTGTACGCGGCCACGCTGGCCCGCCTCGCCGGGCGGCTGGACGCGCCGACCGCCGACCGGCACCGGGTCACGTTGACCGCGCTGGGCCTGCCGGTGAGCTACCCGGTCGACGCCTGGCCGCAGCTACTGGCCGCGATGCGGGTGGACAAGAAGACCCGGGGCAGTCGGCTGCGCTTCGTGGTGCTCGACGGGCTGGCCCGCCCGGCAATGCTGGAGGGTCCGGACGACGCGTTGCTGGCGGCGGCGTACCAGGAGGTGGCCAGCCCGTGAGCGCGAGGAGTGAGCCGGGTTTGCGAGCCCCGCAGTCGCGAACGACGGAGGCACCGTGAGGGTCTACGTGCTGAACGGGCCGAACCTGGGCCGGCTGGGCACCCGTGAGCCCGACGTGTACGGCGCGACCACCTACGCCGACCTGGTGGCGCTCTGCGAGACCACCGGTCGGGAGCTGGGGCTGACGGTGACGGTCCGGCAGACCGACGCCGAGCACGAACTGCTCGGCTGGCTGCACACCGCCGCCGACGAGGGCGCCGCGGTGGTGCTCAACCCGGCCGCCTGGTCGCACTACTCGTACGCCGTGCGGGACGCCTGCGCGATGCTGCGCGGGCCGTTGGTGGAGGTGCACATCTCCAACATCCACACCCGTGAGGAGTTCCGGCACCACTCGGTGGTGTCGGCGGTGGCGACCGGTGTGATCTGCGGTCTGGGCATTGACGGCTATCGCCTCGCCCTGCACCATCTGGCCAGCCGCTGAGGGCCCACCGACTGAGCGCTCCGAACGCGGGGCGGTCCGATTCGACGCAGCTTGTAGACTTGCCAGGTCTGTCCGCCAATTGATGATCAAGGCAGGAAATGGCCTCCACCAACGACCTCAAAAACGGCCTGGTACTCAACCTGGATGGCGAGCTGTGGGCCGTCGTCGAGTTCCAGCACGTCAAGCCCGGTAAGGGTGGTGCCTTCGTGCGCACCACGCTGAAGAACGTGCTGTCCGGGAAGGTGGTCGACAAGACCTTCAACGCGGGCACCAAGGTCGAGACCGCGACCGTTGACAAGCGCACGATGCAGTACCTGTACGCCGACGGCGAGGACTTCGTCTTCATGGATCTGGAGACCTTCGACCAGATCACCGTGCCCGGTGGCACCGTCGGTGAGGCAGCCAACTACCTGCTTCCCGAGGCGGAGGCGACCGTCGCCCAGCACGAGGGTGTGCCGCTCTACATCGAGCTGCCCACCAGCGTCGTGCTGGAGGTCACCTACACCGAGCCGGGCCTGCAGGGCGACCGTTCGACCGGCGGCACCAAGCCGGCGACCGTGGAGACCGGCGCCACCGTGCCGGTTCCGCTGTTCATCACCACCGGCGAGAAGATCAAGGTCGACACCCGCGACGGCCGTTACCTCGGCCGCGCCTGATGGCTGAGGGTGCCAAGCAGCAGATGCCGGCGCGCCGCAAGGCGCGCAAGCGGGCGCTGGATGTCCTCTACGAGGCCGACCTTCGGGACAAACCTCCGGTCGAGGTGCTCGCCGGCTACGTGCAGCGGATCGAGCAGCCCCGGCCGGAGCATCTGGGCTACGCGGTGGGCCTGGTCGAGGGCGTCGCCGAGCACCTCAACCGGATCGACGAGCTGATCGCCAGCTACGCCGAGGGTTGGACGCTGGAGCGGATGCCGGTCGTCGACCGCAATCTGGCCCGGATCGCCGTCTACGAGTTGCTCTACGTCGACGAGATCGACGACGCGGTGGCGATCAGCGAGGCCGTGGAACTGGCCCGGCAGATGTCGACCGACGATTCGCCGCGCTTCCTCAACGGGGTGCTCGGCCGGATCGCCGAGTACGCCACCCGCTGAGCGTCGCGCCGACGAACGCCGCAACACGAAGGGGCCCGTGCCATCCGGCACGGGCCCCTTCGGTGCAGCGGTGGATCAGGAGGCGAAGAACGCCCGGGGGTCGGCCACCAGCACGCCGTGCTCGGTGAGCCGCTCGATCAGACCCGACGGTGAGGCGTCGTAGACGATCGCGAGGGCCCGCAGGTCGTCGGCGCGGATGGAGAGCACCCGACCGTTGTAGTCGCCGCGCTGCTGCTGGATGGCGCGGGCGTAGCGGGCCACGTAGGCCAGGTCCTCGGAGGCCTCGTCGTAGAGCCGCTCCAGGTCCAGGACAATCTTGCTGGTGGGCTCGTGACGGACGCCACTGCCGTCAGGCAGCAGCTCCGAGACGGGTACGCGGTAGAACTCGGCCAGCTCGGCCAGACGGGACACCGTCACGGCCCGGTCGCCACGCTCGTACGAGCCGACCACCACGGCCTTCCACCGCCCGTTCGACTTCTCCTCCACACCCTGCAGGGAGAGACCCTGCTGCTGGCGGATGGAGCGCAGGCGGGCGCCCAGAGACTTGGCGTATTCAGAGGGCATTCGGACACTCCCAGTGCTGCTCGGGGTTCTCCCGTCGATCGCTACGGAGCGTGACGGTACGGGGAATGCGACACGTGGTCAAGTGGTCGTGACCCTACCGTTGGGGAGCGTCCGGGAAGTTATCCCCTTTTCCCACGCCTGACCCGGTGGTCAGCAGCCGCCGTCCATCGGCCCGGTGACCACTGGTAACGTGGCGGGAGCCCCGGTCCAGGTCTGCTCAGCGGTCCGGCCGGAGGTGCCCGACATCCTTTAACGACCCGTCCCGTGAGGCGGGGAAGGAGGTCCGCCGTGGCATACCCACCGGCTGCCCGCTCGTCACCACCGCGACAACCCTCGGTGAAGGTGATCCTCGCCAGCGCCGACGTGCAACGCGTGGTCGACCGCATCGCCCACCAGATCCTGGAGAAGACCCAGGGCGCCGCGAACACGGTGCTGCTGGGGATCCCCACCCGGGGCACCCCGCTCGCCCGACGCCTCGCCGACCGGATCAGCACCTTCGAGGACGTCGTCGTCCCGGTGGGTGTGCTCGACATCACCCTGTACCGCGACGACCTCCGTCGGCACGCCACCCGCGCGGTGGGCCCGACCGAGCTGCCCTCCGGCGGGATCGACGGCAAACGGGTCATCCTGGTCGACGACGTGCTCTTCTCCGGCCGCACCGTCCGGGCCGCGCTGGACGCGCTCAACGACGTGGGCCGCCCGGCGTCGGTGCAACTGGCCGTCCTGGTCGACCGGGGTCACCGGGAGCTGCCGATCCGCGCCGACTACGTCGGCAAGAACATCCCGACCTCGCTCGCGGAGAGCGTGAAGGTGACGCTCGCCGAAACCGACGGCGTCGACGAGGTCAAGCTGTACGGGGGAGCAAACTCATGATCAAGCACCTGCTCTCCGGCGGTGACCTGGACGCCGACACCGCCACCGAGATCCTGGACACCGCCGCCGAGATGGCCACCGTCGCCGGCCGGGAGATCAAGAAGCTTCCCGCGCTGCGCGGGCGGACCGTGGTGAACCTCTTCTACGAGGACTCCACGCGGACCCGGATCTCCTTCGAGGCGGCGGCGAAGCGACTCAGCGCCGACGTGATCAACTTTTCCGCGAAGGGGTCCAGCGTCACCAAGGGCGAGAGCCTGAAGGACACCGCGTTGACCCTGCAGGCCATGGGTGCGGACGCCGTCGTCGTCCGACACCCCGCCTCCGGCGCGCCGCACCGGCTGGCCAACTGGGTGGACGGGTCGGTGGTCAACGCCGGCGACGGCACCCACGAGCACCCCACCCAGGCGCTGCTGGACGCGTACACCATGCGGGCCCGGCTGGGTCGGCTCGCCGGCCTGTCGGTGGCGGTGGTCGGGGACGTGCTGCACTCCCGGGTCGCCCGCTCCAACGTGCTGCTGCTGTCCACCCTCGGCGCCAAGGTCACCCTGGTCGGCCCGCCGACCCTCATCCCGGTCGACATCGCGGGCGCGCTCGCCCCCGGCACCGACGTCTCCTACGACCTCGACTCCGTCCTACCCAACGTGGACGTGGTGATGATGCTGCGGGTGCAGCGGGAGCGGATGAACGACTCCTACTTCCCCTCCGCCCGCGAGTACGCCCGCCGCTACGGGCTGGACGGGCCGCGGATGCGCCGGCTGCCCGAGCACGCGATCGTCATGCACCCCGGCCCGATGAACCGGGGGATGGAGATCACCCCCGAGGTCGCCGACTCACCCCGCTCCACCATCGTCGAACAGGTCACCAACGGGGTCTCCGTGCGGATGGCTGTCCTTTACCTGCTGCTCGGAGGGAACAACCGGTGACCGCGTACCTGATCACCAGCGTGAGCGTCGTCGGCGCCGCGCCGACCGACCTGCTGATCCGCGACGGCGTGGTCGCCGACGTCGGTCCCGGCCTGACCGCGCCGGACGCCACAGTCATCGACGGCACCGGTCTGGTCGCCCTGCCCGGCCTGGTCGACCTGCACACCCACCTGCGCGAGCCCGGCCGGGAGGACGCCGAGACCGTCGAGTCCGGTTCCCGGGCGGCGGCGTTGGGCGGCTACACGGCCGTGTGCGCGATGGCCAACACCTCCCCGGTGGCGGACACCGCCGGTGTGGTCGAGCAGGTCTGGCGCCTCGGCCGGGAAGCCAACCTGGTCGACGTGCAGCCGATCGGCGCGGTCACCGTCGGGCTGGCCGGCGAACGGCTGGCCGAGCTGGGCGCGATGGCCGACTCGGCGGCCCGGGTGCGGATCTTCTCCGACGACGGGCACTGCGTCGCCGACCCGAAGTTGATGCGCCGCGCCCTGGAATACGTCAAGGCGTTCGACGGGATCATCGCCCAGCACGCCGAGGAGCCCCGGCTCACCGAGGGCGCCCAGATGCACGAGGGCGAGGTCTCCACCCGGCTCGGCCTGATCGGCTGGCCGGCGGTCGCCGAGGAGGCGATCATCGCCCGGGACGTGCTGCTCGCCGAGCACGTGGGCAGCCGACTGCACGTCTGCCACGTCTCCACCGCCGGCAGCGTCGAGGTGCTGCGCCAGGCGAAGGCACGGGGGGTACGGGTGACCGCCGAGGTGACCCCGCACCACCTGCTGCTCACCGACGTCAAGGCCGAGACCTACGACCCGGTCTTCAAGGTCAACCCGCCGTTGCGGACGGCCGCTGACGTCACCGCGCTGCGCGCCGCCCTCGCCGACGGGGTGATCGACGTGATCGCCACCGATCACGCCCCGCACGCGGTGGAGGACAAGGAGTGCGAGTGGGCGTACGCCCGGCCGGGCATGCTCGGTCTGGAGACGGCCCTCTCCATCGCGCTGGACGTGCTCGGTCCCCAGTGGGACCTGATCGCCGAGCGGATGTCGCGCGCCCCCGCCCGGATCGCCGGCCTCACCGGGCACGGCGTCGACCCCGCGCCGGGTGTGCCGGCCAACCTGACAGTGATCGACCCGGCCGCCCGCCGCACCATCGAGCCGGCGGAGTTGGCCAGTCGCAGTCGCAACACCCCGTACGCCCGCATGACGCTGCCAGGTCGCATCGTGGCGACCTTCCTGCGCGGCGAGCCGACGGTCCTGGACGGAAAGGCAACCAAGTGACGCGCAGACGTTCCGCGATCCTCGTACTGGAGGACGGGCGCACGTTCCCCGGTGAGGCGTACGGGAGTGTCGGGGAGACCTTCGGCGAGGCGGTCTTCACCACCGGCATGACCGGTTACCAGGAGACGTTGACCGACCCGTCGTACCACCGGCAGGTGGTGGTGCAGACCGCCCCGCACATCGGCAACACCGGCGTCAACGGCGAGGACGACGAGTCCGGCCGGATCTGGGTGGCCGGCTACGTGGTGCGCGACCCGGCCCGGATCGGCTCGAACTGGCGCGCCACCGGCTCGCTGGAGGACCGCCTCGCCACCGAGGGTGTGGTCGGCATCAGCGGGGTGGACACCCGGGCCCTGACCCGGCACCTGCGCGAGCGCGGGGCCATGCGGGTCGGCATCTCCAGCGTCGAGACCGACCCGCAGCGTCTGCTGACCCGGGTCCGCCAGGCCCCGCAGATGGTCGGCGCGGACCTGTCCGCCGAGGTGAGCACCACCGAGCCGTACGTCGTCGAGGCGGTCGGCGAGCACCGGTTCACGGTGGCCGCACTGGACCTGGGCATCAAGCGCAACGTGCCGCGGCGGCTGGCCACCCGCGGGGTGACCACCCACGTGCTGCCGGCGTCGTCGACCATCGACGAGATGCTCGCCACCGGCGCCGACGCGATCTTCCTGTCGCCGGGCCCGGGCGACCCGGCCACCGCCGACGCGCCGGTGGCGCTGGCCCGGGAGGCGCTGCGGCGGGAGGTGCCGCTGTTCGGCATCTGCTTCGGCAGCCAGATCCTCGGTCGGGCGCTCGGCTTCGGCACCTACAAGCTGGGCTACGGCCACCGGGGGATCAACCAGCCGGTGCTCGACCGGGTCACCGGCAAGGTCGAGGTGACCAGCCACAACCACGGCTTCGCCGTCCAGGTGCCCGGTGCCGGCGTCGGCGCCGTCGTCCCCGACCAGGTGATCGACACCGACTTCGGCGGCGTTCAGGTGTCCCACGTCTGCCTCAATGACAACGTGGTCGAGGGGCTGCGGGCGATCGACGTGCCCGCCTTCACCGTCCAGTACCACCCGGAGGCGGCGGCCGGCCCGCACGACGCGGACTACCTCTTCGACCGTTTCGCCGAGCTCATCGAGGGCCGGAACCACAGCAAGGGGCGCAGCAATGCCTAAGCGGACCGATCTCAAGCACATCCTGGTGATCGGCTCCGGGCCGATCGTCATCGGGCAGGCCTGCGAGTTCGACTACTCCGGCACCCAGGCCTGCCGGGTCCTGCGCAGCGAGGGGATCCGGGTCAGCCTGGTCAACTCCAACCCGGCGACGATCATGACGGACCCGGAGTTCGCCGACGCGACGTACGTCGAGCCGATCACCCCGGAGTTCGTGGAACTGGTCATCGCCAAGGAGCGCCCGGACGCGATCCTCGCGACCCTCGGCGGGCAGACCGCGCTGAACACCGCCGTCGCCCTGCACGAGAACGGTGTCCTGGAGAAGTACGGCGTGGAGTTGATCGGCGCGAACATCGACGCCATCAACCGGGGCGAGGACCGCCAGCTCTTCAAGGAGATCGTCGCCAAGGCCGGCGTACGCCTGGGTGTCGAGGACCCGGCGGGCCTGGTGCCCCGCTCCCGGGTCTGCCACTCGATGGAGGAGGTCGAGGCGACCGTCGCCGAGCTGGGCCTGCCGGTGGTGATCCGCCCGTCGTTCACCATGGGTGGCCTGGGCTCCGGCATGGCGCACACCCCGGAGGACCTGGCCCGCATCGCCGGTGACGGCCTGGCCGCCAGCCCGGTGCACGAGGTGCTCATTGAGGAGAGCGTGCTCGGCTGGAAGGAGTACGAGCTCGAGCTGATGCGCGACCGGCACGACAACGTGGTGGTGGTCTGCTCGATCGAGAACATCGACCCGATGGGTGTGCACACCGGCGACAGCGTCACGGTGGCGCCGGCCATGACGCTCACCGACCGGGAGTACCAGCGCCTGCGTGACCTGGGCATCGCCGTGCTGCGCGAGGTCGGGGTGGACACCGGCGGCTGCAACATCCAGTTCGCGGTCAACCCGGTCGACGGCCGGATCGTCGTGATCGAGATGAACCCCCGGGTGTCGCGGTCCTCGGCGCTGGCCTCCAAGGCGACCGGCTTCCCGATCGCGAAGATCGCCGCCAAGCTGGCCATCGGCTACACCCTCGACGAGATCCCCAACGACATCACGTTGAAGACTCCGGCGGCGTTCGAGCCGTCCCTCGACTACGTGGTGGTGAAGATCCCCCGGTTCGCGTTCGAGAAGTTCCCCGGCGCGGACCCGGAGCTGACCACCACGATGAAGTCGGTGGGCGAGGCGATGAGCCTCGGGCGTAACTTCACCGAGGCGCTGAACAAGGCGATGCGCTCGATGGAGACGAAGTCGGCCGGTTTCTGGACCGTGCCGGACCCGGCGGGCGTCACCCTCGCCGACACCCTCGCCGCGCTGCGGATCCCGCACGACGGCCGGCTGTACACAGTCGAGCGGGCGCTGCGCCTGGGCGCGTCGATCGCCGAGGTCGCCGAGGCGTCCGGCGGGATCGACCCGTGGTTCCTGGACCAGATCGCCGCGCTGATCGAGTTGCGCGCCGAGATCGTCGACGCGCCGGTGCTCGACGCCGACCTGTTGCGCCGCGCCAAGCGGGCCGGTCTGTCCGACCGGCAGCTCGCCGCGCTCCGCCCGGAGCTGGCCGCCGAGGACGGCGTCCGGACCCTGCGGCACCGCCTCGACGTGCGCCCGGTCTACAAGACCGTGGACACCTGCGCGGCCGAGTTCGAGGCGACCACGCCGTACCACTACTCGACGTACGACCTGGAGACCGAGGTCGTGCCGTCGGACCGGCCGAAGGTGCTGATCCTGGGCTCCGGCCCGAACCGGATCGGGCAGGGCATCGAGTTCGACTACTCGTGCGTGCACGCGGTGCAGGCGCTGCGGTCGGCCGGCTACGAGACGGTCATGGTCAACTGCAACCCGGAGACGGTCTCCACCGACTACGACACCGCCGACCGGCTCTACTTCGAGCCGCTGACCTTCGAGGACGTCCTGGAGGTCTGGCACGCGGAGGACTCGTCCGGCCGGGCGGCCGGCGGGCCGGGGGTGGTCGGGGTGGTCGTGCAGCTCGGCGGGCAGACCCCGCTGGGGCTGGCACAGCGGCTCAAGAACGCCGGTGTGCCGATCGTCGGCACCTCCCCGGAGTCGATCCACCTGGCCGAGGAGCGGGGCGCGTTCGGCGCGGTGCTGGCCCGCGCCGGGCTGCGCGCGCCGTCGCACGGCATGGCCACCTCGTACGACGAGGCGAAGGCCATCGCCGACGAGATCGGCTACCCGGTGCTGGTCCGGCCGTCGTACGTGCTGGGCGGGCGGGGCATGGAGATCGTCTACGACGATCCGACGCTGCGCGACTACATCGGCCGGGCCACCGACATCTCCCCGGACCACCCGGTGCTGGTGGACCGGTTCCTCGACGACGCCATCGAGATCGACGTGGACGCGCTCTGCGACGCCGACGGCGAGGTCTACATCGGCGGCGTGATGGAGCACATCGAGGAGGCCGGCATCCACTCCGGCGACTCGTCCTGCGCGCTCCCGCCGATCACCCTCGCCGGCTCGCACCTCGCGGAGGTGCGCCGCTACACCGAGGCGATCGCCCGGGGCGTCGGCGTGCGGGGCCTGCTCAACGTGCAGTACGCCCTCAAGGACGACGTGCTCTACGTCCTGGAGGCCAACCCGCGCGCGTCGCGGACCGTTCCGTTCGTCTCCAAGGCCACGGCGGTGCCGCTGGCCAAGGCGGCGGCGCGGATCGCGCTCGGGGCGAGCATCGCCGAGCTGCGCGCCGAGGGCCTGCTGCCGGCCACCGGGGACGGGGGCACGATGCCCGCTGACGCCCCGGTGGCGGTGAAGGAGGCGGTGCTGCCGTTCAAGCGCTTCCGGACCCGCGCGGGCAAGGGGATCGACTCGCTGCTCGGCCCGGAGATGAAGTCGACCGGCGAGGTGATGGGCATCGACACCAACTTCGGGCACGCCTTCGCCAAGAGTCAGTCGGCCGCGTACGGGTCGTTGCCGACCGCCGGGAAGATCTTCGTCTCGGTGGCCAACCGCGACAAGCGCGGCATGATCTTCCCGATCAAGCGGCTGGCGGATCTGGGCTTCGAGATTGTCGCCACCGCCGGCACGGCCGAGGTGCTGCGCCGCCACGGCATCGCCTGTGAGCAGATCCGCAAGCACTACCAGGCCGGTGCGGGCGATGACGCGGTGTCGTTGATCGGCGGCGGCCACGTGGCGCTGGTGATCAACACCCCGCAGGGTTCCGGTGCCAGCGCCCGCTCGGACGGCTACGAGATCCGCAGCGCGGCCGTCACCGCGGACATCCCCTGCATCACCACCGTTCCCGGCGCGGCGGCGGCGGTGATGGGCATCGAGGCGCGTATACGCGGCGACATGCAGGTCCGGCCTCTGCAGGACCTGCACGCCATCCTGCGGGCGGCCCAGTGACAGTGTTCGAGCGGGCGGTACGGCCGTGGTTGTTCCGGCTCGGCGGCGGGGACGCCGAGACGGCGCACGAGTGGACGCTGCGGCGGCTGGCGGCAGTGTCGCGGCGGCCGGCCGCGCTGGCCGCGCTGCGGTCCCGGTACGCGGTCGCCGCGCCGCGCACGGTGTTCGGGGTGCGCTTCCCCAACCCGGTCGGCCTGGCCGCCGGCATGGACAAGGACGGCGCGGCGTTGCCGGCCTGGCCGGCGCTCGGCTTCGGGTTCGTGGAGGTCGGCACGGTCACCGCGCACGCCCAGCCGGGCAACCCCCGGCCCCGGCTGTTCCGGCTGCCGGCCAGCGAGGCGGTGGTCAACCGGATGGGCTTCAACAACGCCGGTGCCGCCGCGCTGGCCGCCCGGCTGGCGGCGCTGCCGCGCCCGCTCGGGGTGCCGTTGGGCATCTCGCTGGGCAAGTCCAAGGTGACACCGCTCGACGAGGCGGTCGAGGACTACCTCGCCTCGTACCGGGCGCTGCGCGGGCACGGTGACTACTTCGCGGTGAACGTGTCCTCACCGAACACCCCGGGTCTGCGGTCGTTGCAGGACCGCGCCCACCTGGACGCGCTGCTCGGCGCGCTGGTGGGGGAGAAGCCGGTGCTGGTCAAGATCGCGCCGGATCTGACCGAGGCGGCGATCGCCGAGCTGCTGGAGGTCTGCCTGGCCCGGGGCGCCGCCGGGGTGATCGCCACCAACACCACCCTGTCGCGCGACGGGCTCGCCGGCGTCGACGTCGAGCGCGGCGCGCAGGCCGGTGGTCTCTCCGGTCGGCCGCTCACCGGGCGGGCCCGCGACGTGGTCGCGTTCGTGCACCGTGAGACCGGCGGCCGGCTGCCGATCATCGGCGTCGGTGGTGTGCTGGACCCGGACGACGCGGCCCGGATGTTCGATGCCGGCGCCGCCCTGGTGCAGCTCTACACCGGCTTCATCTACCGGGGTCCGGACCTGGTGCGGGCCGCCGTCCGCGCGACCGCCGGGTCCGCGCCCCCGTCGACGGCACCGGACCCCGTCGCCGGCCGGTGACCGTAGCCAGCCTGGTGCTGACCCGGCGCAGCCGGGGTGCAGAGCCCGCTCCGCGCCAGGGGCCCCTCGCCGGTTGTTGCCCCTTTGCTCTGCACCCGTGGACGCACCACCAGGAGCGCGGCCCCCGACCAGCGGGTGTCGCCTCCGCGGGTGCAGAGCAAAGGCAGGCGGCGAGGTGCGGGCGCGGCGGGCCGGACGGCGGCGGCGGGGCGGTTCGGCCCGGCCCGGCCCGCCGCAGGACGTCCGTCGTCCGGACGGTTCGAGGCACGGAGGAGTACGCGTGACACCTGAGGAGATTCTGGCCGCCGATCGGGCCCATGTCTGGCACCCGTATGCCGCGCTGCCGCCAGCGAACCCGCCGTACGTGGTGCAGAGCGCCGAGGGCGTACGGCTGCGGCGGGCCGACGGGCGGGAGCTGGTGGACGGGATGTCGTCCTGGTGGGCGGCGATCCACGGGTACCGGCACCCGGTGCTGGACGCGGCGGTCACCGACCAGCTCGGCCGGATGAGCCACGTGATGTTCGGCGGGCTCACCCACGAGCCGGCGGTGCAGCTCGCCCGCACCCTGGTCGAGCTGACCCCGGACGGCCTGGAGCACGTGTTCCTGGCCGACTCCGGCTCGGTCAGCGTCGAGGTGGCGGTGAAGATGTGCCTGCAGTACCAGCGGGCTGTCGGCCGGCCCCAGCGACGCCGGCTGGCCACCTGGCGGGGTGGTTACCACGGCGACACGTTCCACCCGATGAGCGTCTGCGACCCGGAGGGCGGGATGCACCACCTGTGGGGCGACGTGTTGCCCCGGCAGGTGTTCGCCCCGGTGCCGCCGGGCGGCTTCACCGATCCGCCCGACGACGCGTACGTGGCGGCGCTGGTGGAGACCGTCGAACGGCACGCCGACGAGTTGGCCGCCGTGATCGTCGAGCCGGTCGTGCAGGGCGCCGGGGGAATGCGTTTCCACCATCCGGGTTACCTGCGGGTGCTGCGTGAGGTGACCCGCGCGCACGGAATTCTGCTGATCTTCGACGAGATCGCCACCGGCTTCGGCCGGACCGGTGAGATGTTCGCCGCCGGGCACGCCGGTGTGACGCCGGACGTGCTGTGCGTGGGCAAGGCGTTGACGGGCGGGTACCTGACCCTCGCGGCGACGCTGTGCACCCCGGAGGTCGCCCGGGGCATCTCGGCTACCGGCGTGCTGGCGCACGGGCCCACGTTCATGGGCAACCCCCTGGCCTGCGCGGTGGCGAACGCCTCCATCGGGCTGCTGCGGGCCGGAGACTGGGCCGGCCAGGTCGCCAGGATCGGCGCCGGCCTGCGCGCCGGCCTGGAGCCGCTGCGGGGCACGCCGGGCGTGGCCGACGTGCGGGTGCTCGGCGCGATCGGCGTGGTCCAGCTCGATCACGAGGTCGACCTCGGCGCGGCCACCGCCGCCGCCGTCGCCCAGGGGGTGTGGCTGCGTCCGTTCCGCGACCTGATCTACACGATGCCGCCGTACGTCACCGACGACGTCGACCTGGCCCGGATCGCGACCGGGGTCGCGGCGGCGGTGGCGGTCGGCTGAGTCGGCCCGGTCACCGGGTCGACGGTTACCCGGGCGGGGCAGCCGTCCGGACGAGAAGAGGGGAACACTCCCATGGAGAGCTTCGGTACCCGGCTGCACCGGGCGATCACCGAGCGGGGCCCACTCTGTGTGGGCATCGACCCGCATCCCGGTCTGCTGGCCCAGTGGGGCCTTCCGGACGACGTGCACGGGCTCGACCGGTTCAGTCGAACCGTCGTCGAAGCGCTCGGTGACCGGGTTGCGGTGGTCAAGCCTCAGTCGGCCTTTTTCGAGCGATTCGGATCCCGAGGTGTGGCGATTCTTGAGTCAACTATCCGACAGTTACGAGATGCCGGCTCGCTCGTTCTGCTCGACGTCAAGCGGGGCGACATCGGCTCGACGGTGAGCGCGTACGCCGCCGCGTACCTTGACCCATCCAGTCCCGTCTATGTCGACGCGGTCACCGCGAGCCCCTACCTCGGGGTCGGCTCGCTGGCGCCGATGTTCGAGTTGGCCGCCGAGCACGGCGGCGGTGTGTTCGTGCTGGCCCTCACGTCCAACCCCGAGGGCGCGGCCGTGCAGCGGGCCGTCACCGCCGACGGCCGGACCGTGGCGCAGACCGTGATTGACGAGATTTCCCAGCTCAACAGGGGTGCGTCCCCACTCGGGAGCTTCGGACTGGTGGTTGGCGCGACCATCGGTGACACCGGTCACGACCTGTCCGGGGTGGGGGGCCCGCTGCTCGCTCCGGGGCTCGGCGCGCAGGGTGCCGGCGCGGCCGGTCTGCGTACCGTCTTCGGTTCCAGCCTCGCCTCGGTGCTCCCGTCGTACTCCCGGGAAGTGCTCTCGGCGGGCCCCGACGTGGGCGCGTTGCGGGCCGCCGCGGACCGCGTTCTGGTCGACTGCCGGGCCGTTCTGCCTGCCCGGTGACTGACTGACGGGTCGGTCACTCTACGGTGATCATGCGGCCCCCACGTTGCCGAAAGCTCCGTTGGCCGCTAGTTTTCCCCGCGCTGGGAACCATGGACCCCTTGGTTCACAGCGACACCACGTTTCACAGATGCGGCGGTGCGCCCCGCCCGCCGCGATAGGGACCTGAGGAGAACTGGTGCCGCTCCCGTCACTGACCCCCGAACAACGCGCTGCCGCGCTCGAGAAGGCCGCGGAGATCCGCAAGGCCCGTGCTCAGCTGAAGGAGCAGCTCAAGCAGGGCAAGACCACTCTCGGTGCCGTCCTCGAGCGGGCCGAGAGCGACGACGTCGTCGGCAAGCTCAAGGTGTCGGCCGTCCTGCAGGCCATGCCGGGCATCGGCAAGATCCGGGCTACCCAGATCATGGAGAAGCTCAAGATCGCCGACAGCCGTCGCCTGCGTGGCCTCGGCGAGCAGCAGCGCAAGGCACTGCTTGGAGAGTTCGCCGCCAACTGAACCTGGCAGCGTGTAGAAACAAGCAGTGAGCACGGATGACGAGGCGCGCCCGGCGGCTCGGCTCACTGTCCTGGCTGGACCTTCGGGATCCGGCAGGGAGAGTGTCGTCGAGCTCGTCCGGGCGCGTTCTCCGTCCGTGTGGATCCCGGTCGCGGCAACCACCAGGCCGCGCCGGGAGTCGGAGATCGACGGGGTGGACCGCGTCTTCCTCGCCCCCGCCGAGTTCGATCGCCGGATCGTCGACGGTGAGCTGCTGGAATGGTCCCGGATCGGTTCCTACCGCCGGGGCACCCCGTACCCGCCGCTGCGCGCCCGGCTCGACGCCGGGCAGCCGGTGCTGCTCCCGCTCGACCTGCGCGGCACCCCACTGGTCCGCGCGCGCCTGCCCGACGCTCGGCTGGTGCTGCTGAGCCCACCCGGGTACGCCCCGGACGCCACGGTGGTCGCCACCGTCGAGCACACGCTGACCCACGACCACACCGAACGGGTGGTTGAAGAGCTGGTAGGCTTACTCGGTTCTTCTTATCCGGATCCGGCCTGGTCGCGCGTGCGTGGCTGACGGCCGGCCACCGTTGAGACTCAGCACCGCGTCCGCGCGGCTCGAAAGACGCAGAGGTTAATTCGTGGGATCCATCGCCAACCCCGAAGGCATCACCAACCCGCCGATCGACGAGCTCCTCGAGAAGACGACGTCGAAGTACGCGCTGGTCATCTTCGCCGCCAAGCGCGCGCGCCAGGTCAACGCCTACTACAGCCAGCTCGGTGAGGGTCTGCTGGAGTACGTCGGTCCGCTCGTCGAGACCACCCCGCAGGAGAAGCCCCTCTCGATCGCCATGCGCGAGATCAACTCGGGCCTGCTCACCGCCGAGCCGACCGACCAGCCGTAAGCCCCCGCTGGCCGATGTCCGCCTCGATCGTCCTCGGGGTCGGTGGCGGCATCGCCGCCTACAAGGCGTGCGAGCTGCTGCGACTCTTCACCGAATCCGGTCACCGGGTTCGGGTTGTGCCCACCGCGTCGGCGCTCCGGTTCGTGGGAGCGCCGACCTGGGCCGCGCTCTCCGGTCAACCCGTCGCCGACGACGTCTGGACCGACGTCCACGAGGTGCCGCACGTCCGGCTCGGTAAGCAGGCCGACCTGGTGGTGGTCGCGCCGACCACCACCGACCTGCTCGCCAAGGCCGCCCACGGCCTTGCCGACGACCTGCTCACCAACACCCTGCTGACCGCCCGCTGCCCGGTCCTGCTGGCCCCGGCCATGCATACCGAGATGTGGGAACATCCCGCCACCGTGGCCAACGTCGCCACGCTGCGCTCCCGGGGGGTGCGGGTCATCGAACCCGCCGTCGGCCGGCTCACCGGCGCCGACACCGGCAAGGGTCGGCTGCCGGACCCGGCGGAGATCTTCGCGGTCGCCGTTCGGCTCCTGGCCCGTGGTGACGCGGCTCCCGCCGACCTGGCCGGTCGCCGGGTGGTCGTCACCGCCGGTGGCACCCGCGAGCCCCTGGACCCGGTCCGCTTCCTGGGTAACCGCTCGTCGGGCAAGCAGGGGTACGCGTTCGCCCGCGCGGCGGTCGCCCGGGGTGCCCGGGTCACCGTGGTCGCGGCGAACGTCGACCTCGCCGACCCGGCCGGCGTCGACCTGATCCGGGTGGGCACCACCGCCGAGCTGCGGGAGGCGACGGTCAAGGCCGCCGTCGACGCCGACGCGGTGGTCATGGCGGCGGCTCCGGCCGATTTCCGGCCCGCGACGTACGCGCCTGGCAAAATCAAGAAGTCGGACGACGGTGTCGCGCCCACCATCGAGCTCGTCACGAATCCGGACATCGCGGCGGAGCTCGGCCAGCGCAAACGACCGGAGCAGGTGCTGGTGGTGTTCGCCGCCGAGACCGGCGACGCCGAGGCCAACGGCCGGGCGAAACTCGCCCGGAAGCGGGCCGACCTGATCGTGATCAATGAGGTCGGTCCGGACCTGGTCTTCGGCGCCGACACCAACACGGTGACGGTCATCGGCGCCGACGGCTCGGTCAGCCGGCTGCCCGAGCAGGCCAAGGAGGCAGTGGCCGACGCCGTGTGGGATCTCGTCGTGGCGCGGCTGCCCGGCCGCTCCTGACGGGTGGAACAGGACGCGACCGATCCCGACACCGGCCGCAGTGGTGATTAGACTGCCGCGGAACGACCTCACACGCTTAGGAGTGCCGTGACACGCCGTCTCTTCACGTCCGAATCGGTCACGGAAGGCCACCCGGACAAGATCGCTGACCAGATCAGCGATGGCATCCTCGACGCGCTGCTGACCGAGGACCCCCACAGCCGCGTGGCGGTGGAGACCATGATCACCACCGGTCAGGTACACATCGCCGGTGAGGTGACCACCAAGGCGTACGCCGACATCCCGACGATCGTCCGCCGGACCATCCTCGACATCGGCTACGACTCGTCGAAGAAGGGCTTCGACGGCGCCTCCTGCGGCGTCAGCGTCTCCATCGGCGCGCAGTCCGAGGACATCGCGCAGGGCGTGGACAACGCCTTCGAACTGCGGACCGGGGCGTCGGAGAGCGCGCTGGACGCGCAGGGCGCCGGCGACCAGGGCATGATGTTCGGCTTCGCCTGCTCGGAGACGCCCGAGTTGATGCCGCTGCCGATCGCGCTCGCCCACCGGCTGGCCCGTCGCCTCTCGGCGGTGCGCAAGGACGGCACGATCCCGTACCTGCGGCCGGACGGCAAGACCCAGGTCACCATCGAGTACGAGGGGCTGCGCCCGGTCCGGCTGAACACCGTTGTGGTGTCCAGCCAGCACGCCGCCGACATCTCGTTGGACTCGCTGCTCACCCCCGACGTTCGTGACCACGTGATCGCCCCGGAGCTGGAGAGCCTCGGTCTGGACACCGACGGCTACCGGCTGCTGGTCAACCCGACCGGTCGGTTCGAGATCGGCGGCCCGATGGGTGACGCCGGGCTGACCGGTCGCAAGATCATCGTCGACACCTACGGCGGATACGCCCGCCACGGCGGCGGCGCGTTCTCCGGCAAGGACCCGTCCAAGGTGGACCGCTCGGCCGCGTACGCGATGCGCTGGGTGGCCAAGAACGTGGTCGCCGCCGGTCTGGCCGAGCGGTGCGAGGCGCAGGTCGCCTACGCCATCGGCAAGGCGCACCCGGTGAGCCTCTTCATCGAGACGTTCGGCACCGAGACCGTGCCCGTCGCCTCGATCGAGAAGGCCGTCGGCGAGGTGTTCGACCTGCGTCCGGCGGCGATCATCCGGGACCTCAACCTGCTCCGCCCGATCTACCAGCAGACCGCCGCGTACGGCCACTTCGGCCGGGAGTTGCCGGACCTGACCTGGGAGAGCACCGACCGGGCCGCCGACCTCAAGTCGGCCGCGGGAGCCTGACCACCACCAAGCGCAGCGACCGGCGACCCGCGGATGGGTCGCCGGTCGCGCGCGTCTGCGTGGATGTCGGCCTGGCGCACCTGGACCGGCCGTTCGACTACCTGGTGCCGGCGGAGCTGGACGAGGTGGCGGTGCCCGGGACCCGGGTGAAGGTGCGCTTCGCCGGGCAACTCGTCGACGGGTGGCTGCTGTCGCGCGCCGACGACTCCGGGCACACCGGCCGCCTCGCGTACCTGGAGAAGGTGGTCTCGCCGGAGCCGGTGCTGGCCCCCGAGATCGCCCGGCTGGCCCGGGCGGTCGCCGACCGCTACGCGGGCAGCCTCGCCGACGTGCTCCGGCTCGCCGTGCCACCCCGGCACGCGCGGGTGGAGAAGGAGCCCCGCGACGAGCAGCCCACCCCGGCCGCCCCCACCGGGGCGGTCGACCCGCGCGGTTGGCGTGACTACCCGACCGGCCCGGCGATGCTGCGCGCGCTCACCGACGGCCGGGCGCCCCGCGCGGTCTGGTCGGCGTTGCCCGGCGAGGACTGGGCGGCCCGCTACGCCGACGCGGTGGCCGCCACCGTCGCCGGTGGGCGCGGCGCGGTGGTCGTGGTGCCCGACGCACGGGACCTCGACCGGCTCGACGCCGCGCTCACCACAGTGCTCGGCCCGGGGCGGCACGTCAGCCTCTCCGCGGCCCTCGGCCCGGCCCGGCGGTACCGGGCGTTCCTCGCCGCTCGCCGGGGCCAGGTGCCGGTGGTGATCGGCACCCGGGCGGCGATGTTCGCCCCGGTGGCCCGACTCGGCCTCGTCGCCATCTGGGACGACGGTGACGACCTGCACTCCGAGCCCCGGGCGCCCTACCCGCACGCCCGCGACGTGCTGCTCACCCGCGTCCACCTCGCCGAGGCCGGCGCGCTGGTCGGCGGGTACGCCCGCACGGCCGAGGGGCAGCTGCTGGTGGAGACCGGTTGGGCGCGGGAGGTGGTCGCCGACCGGAGCACCGTACGGGCGCGGGTCCCGGCCATCGCGCCGACCGCGGACGACCCCCAACTGGCCCGGGACCCCGGGGCGGCCACCGCCCGACTGCCCAGCCTGGCCTGGACGGCCGCCCGCGACGCGCTCCGCCAGGACCTGCCGGTGCTGGTGCAGGTGCCCCGCCGCGGCTACCTGCCGTCGATCTCCTGCGCCGAGTGCCGCACTCCGGCCCGCTGCGTGCACTGCGCCGGCCCGCTCGCGCTGCCCGCTGCCGGCGGCACCCCGGCCTGCCGGTGGTGCGCCCGGGTGGCGGCCGCGTACGCCTGCCCGCAGTGCGGTGGGCGGCGGCTGCGGGCCGCGGTCACCGGCGCCCGGCGCACCGCCGAGGAGCTGGGCCGGGCGTTCCCCGGCGTCCCGGTGCGCACCTCGGGGCGCGAGGAGGTGCTGACCGACGTACCCGGTGGTGCCGCCCTGCTGGTGGCCACGCCGGGCGCCGAGCCGGTCGCCGAGGGAGGCTACGGCGCGGTGCTGCTGCTCGACTCGTGGGCCCTGCTGACCCGGGCCGACCTGCGCGCCGGTGAGGAGGCGCTGCGCCGCTGGCTGGCGGCGGCGGCGCTGGCCCGCCCGGCGCCGGCCGGTCGGGTGGTGGTGGTCGCCGACGGCGCGCTCGCCCCCGTGCAGGCACTGCTGCGCTGGGACGCCGGCTGGTTCGCCGGCCGGGAGCTGGCCGAGCGCCGCGAGCTGGGCTTTCCACCGGCCGTCCGGATGGCGAGTGTCACCGGCCCGGCCGAGGCGGTGGCGGACCTGCTGGCCGCGGCCCGGCTGCCGGACGACGCCGAGGTGCTCGGGCCGGTGCCGGCCGAGGAGGGTCGGGAGCGGATGCTGGTCCGGGTGCCCCGGGCCCGGGCTGGCGCGCTCGCGGAGGCGTTGCACTCGGCCGCTGGTGCGCGGGCCGCCCGCAAGGCCGCCGATCCGGTTCGTCTCCAGGTCGATCCGCTGAGCCTGTTCTGAGGCGTTTCGGCCGGTGCCGGCGGTGGGGGAGCTGGCCCACCGGGGGTGCCCTCGCACACCGCGTCCGGCAAACCGGTGGCGGCCGAGTGGTAGCATCGCCCGTCATGCCGAGGCGTACGACGGGCTCCAGGTCGCGAGGGGGCGTCAGCCGCGCCGAGCTGGAGTCGCCGCGGGATGGCGCGACGATGGCGGGAACGCGTCCGTCGGGCGCGAGGTCGATGATGTCAATGAGCCGGTGATCAGGGGTGGACCAGTCGTGACCGTTGGACAATCGATCGTCTTCAACGGCGACCTCGGCAGCGGCAAGAGCACCGTGTCGGTCGAGATCGCCAAGCGGCTCGGCATGCGCCGGGTCAGCGTGGGGGACCTCTACCGGGAGATGGCGCAGCAGCGGCAGATGACCGCGCTGCAGCTCAACCTGCACGCCGAGCTGGACCAGGCCGTCGACGGCTACGTCGACCAGCTCCAGCGGGACATCGCCGCCTCCGGTGAGCGCCTCATCATGGACTCCCGGTTGGCCTGGCACTTCTTCACCGACGCGCTCAAGGTGCACATGATCACCGAGCCGGGTGAGGCGGCCCGCCGGGTGCTCGCCCGGCCGTCCGGGCCGGCGGAGAGCTACGCCTCCCTGGAGGAGGCCAAGGCCAAGCTCCGTGAGCGCAGCGCGAGCGAGCGGAGCCGGTTCATCATCCGGTACGGGGTGGACAAGGCCCGGCTGCGCAACTATGACCTGATCTGCGACACCACCCGGGCGTCCGCCGCCGAGGTGATCGAGCACATCGTGGCCGCGTACGAGGGCACCCTCGGCGCCGAGGTGCTGCGGGACGCGCCGCCGCTGCTGCTGCTGGACCCGGCCCGGGTCTACCCGACCGAGGACATCGCCACCCTGCGGGGCCTGTGGGACACCGACTTCGTCGGTGGGGTGGCCGAGGCGGGCGACGAGGCCCTCGAACCGCTGAAGATCGGGTTCACCGGTGAGTACTTCTTCGTCGTCGACGGTCACCGCCGCCTCAGCGCCGCTCTGCAGAACGGGTTCTCCCTGGTCCCGGCCCAGTTGGTCGCCGAGGTCGACGAGCCGGTGGTGGGTGGGATGACCGCGATCGACTACTTCGCCGCCCAGGTGCGCCCCGGTCTGATCTACGACTGGGAGGCGGCTCACAAGATCCAACTGCCGTTGCCCGAGCCGGCGCTGCTCCGTGGCGACGCGGTGCTCGCGGGGGACCCGGGCGCCAGCGTCTGAACCCGGCGCGAGACCGGGCCGACGCGCGGGTACGCGCGCCGGCCCGGCCACCGAGTCGTACGGCGGTCGCCGCGACGTCTCAGCCGAGGACGACGCCCGTGGCGCCAACGCCGGCCATGCCGGAGAAGATGTCCTCGTAGTAGAGCCGCCAGGCGCAGACCCGGCCGGTCTTCACGTAGCCGGTACAGGCCGTCGACGTGAAGGTGTCGTCGATGGCGGTGTTGGTTCCGGTCGCCCAGACCTGGAGCGTGTTCGCCGCGTTCACGATCTCCACCGGGCCACCGCTGTCGCCCTGGCCGACGGCGTTGGTGCCGGTGGTGTTCTCCGCCTGGACCTGGCCGCAGACCTGACCGAAGTCGCGCACGTTGATGCAGAGGTTGCGGGCCTTCACCTGGATCGAGCAGCGGGTGCCGGAGTACGCGCCGGAGGTGCACACCCAGTTGCCGACCTGGCTGGCCGACGCGCCGATCACCTGGTTGCTGAACTCACTGACCACGTCGCCGTTCGCGGCGGTGCTGTTGTTGAAGACCCGGCCGCCGGCGCCGGCCGACAACAGCAGGGTGTCGGTGCCGGCGTTGCGGGTGCTGACGGTGCCCATCGACTGGCCGGTCGGGTCGGTCGCGACGTTGTTGAGGTTGCCGCAGTGCGCGGCGGAGAGGATCCGCGCGTTCCCGTTCTTGAAGACCCCGAAGCCGGTCGAGCAGCCACCGCCGGTGGTGGCGTTGCGCCAGGCGGCACCGCCCCACCACGGCGCGCTGTCGTCCCACCGCGTCGCGGGCGCGGCGGCGACCCCGCTCTGCACGGTCACCGGCACGCCGGCCATGGCCGTCGCGCCGAGCAGCCCGTCCTGCGTGCCGACGAGCAGGCCGGCCCCGTCGGCGCGCGGCCCGACCGTGGTGATCTCGTTTCCGGCCTTGGCCCGCAGCCGATCGGCTGCGGCAAGCAGTTCCCGCTGCGAGTACGCGGCGGGCAGCACCTGGGTGGCGACGGTGGCCCGGGCGGTGGCCACCAGGCTCGCCGGCGGCTCACCCTTCCAGTAGACCTGGAGGTGGCGGGTGGTGGGGTCGGCGACGATGCCGGCGAAGCCGGAGTTCGGGCTGCGTTCGGCCACCTTCGTGATCCGCTCGGCGGCGGTGTTCATGCGCTGCTGCAGCCGGAGCAGCTCTGACCAGGAGGCGAAGCCACCGGGCACCGGTGTGCTGTCGACGAAGGATCCGGCGGTGGTGGCCTTGCCGCCCGGTGCGGCGGCGGCCGGAATGGTGGTCAGGCCCGCGGCGAGCAGCGTGAGACCGATCGCGGCGACGGCGACGCGACGCAGCAGCGCCACCGGGCGTCGGGTGGTCGGGTGTGGACGGATCATCGGGTACCTCTTCCCCCAGGGGTCGTGGAGCGGGCCGTGCCCGCACCAGGACGGTGGCACCGGCGCCCGCGTCGCGGGGCGGATCCTGGACGGGACTGGACACCGCTGGACGGCGCCGGCCGGTGACGGTCCGCAGTGGAACTGTCATAGATTGGCAACTGTCTATCGATCGGCGAGTGGGCGGAATTACCCTGCCCGTGCGTGTCCGGGGGGCCGGACGACCGGGGGTGGGGGCCGCATGTCTGACCAGTGGGTACCTTCCGGTGCTCATCACACGTCACATGGGTCGCCGCTGGCGTTCGAGCTGGCCCGGGCCGCCGCCGAGGCGCAGACCCTGCCGGAGTTGGCCGGGGTGCTGCGCCAGCTGCGTCGGCGCGAGGCGCGGCAGCAGGGCGAGACGCTGCTGACGTACCGGCAGTTGGCAGCGAAGACCGGCTGGTCACGCGGGATCATCGGGGAGTACTTCGCCGGCAACATCCTGCCGCCGCCGGAGCGGTTCGACGTCCTCATCCGACTGCTCGGGGCGACCCCCGCCGAGCAGGGCGTGCTGGCCACCGCGCGGGACCGGGTCGAGGAGTGCCGCCGACGCCCGAACCGGGAGCACGCCGCCACCGGCCGGTCGGTCGTCCGGGCCAGGGCCGGCGGCCCGCGTACCGCAACGACGTCCCCCCGGTTCCCGGTGCCCCGTCAACTGCCCCCGGCACTGCCCGGGTTCGTCGGACGCGCGACCCAACTCGCGCGGCTCGATGCCGAGTGCGCCGGGACCGTGGCGGGCGGCGACGACGCCGTGGCCCCGGTCACCGTCCTGACGTTGTCCGGCACCGCCGGGGTCGGCAAGACGACCCTCGCCGTCAACTGGGCGCACCGGGTCGCCGATCGCTTCCCGGACGGTCAGCTCTACGTCGACCTGCGCGGGTTCGACTCGACCGGGACGGTGGTGACGGCCGTCGAGGTGGTTCGGGGCTTCCTGGAGGCGCTCGAGGTGCCGCCCGAGCGCATCCCCACCCACCTGCCCGCGCAGGTGGGCCTCTACCGCAGCCTGCTCGCGGGCCGCCGGATGCTGGTGCTGCTGGACAACGCCCGCGACGCCGACCAGGTCCGGCCCCTGCTGGTCGGCAGCCCGAGCTGCCTGGTCCTGGTCACCAGTCGCAACCGGCTCGCCGGCCTGATCGCCGCCGACGGTGCCCGGCCGATCGGCGTCGACCTGCTCAGCACCGCCGAGGCCTGGCAACTGTTGGCGCGGCGGCTCGGCGCGGACCGGTTGGCGGCCGAGCCACAGGCGGTGGACGAGATCATCGAACGGTGCGCCCGGCTGCCGCTGGCGCTGGCGGTGCTCGCCGCGAGAGGCGCGGAGAAGCCGGAGTTCCCACTGGCCGTGCTCGCCGCCGAGCTGCGGGCGGCGCCGCGACCACTCGACTCGTTCGACGGTGGGGACGCCGGCACCGACGTGCAGGCCGTCTTCTCCTGGTCGTACCGGAGCCTCACCCCGGCGGCGGCGCGGCTGTTCCGGCTCATCGGCTGCCACCCCGGACCGGACATCGGGTTCGCGGCGGCGGCCAGCCTGGCCGGACTGCCCCGGGCCCAGGCGCCCCGACTGCTGGCGGAGCTGGCCCACGCCCACCTCGTCACCGAGCACGCCCCCGGCCGGTTCGGCGCGCACGACCTGCTCCGGGCGTACGCGGCCGAGCAGGTCGAACGGCTCGAACCGGCGCCGGCCCGGCGGGCCGCGATCCGGCGTGGGCTGGACCACTACCTGCACACCGCGCACGCGGCGGCCCTGCTGCTGCAACCGGGCCGCGATCCGGTCACCCTCGCCGCCGCGGCACCGGGCGTGGTGCCCGAGGAGATCAGCGACCTCGCTTCGGCGCTCGCCTGGTTCACCGCCGAGTACCCGGTGTTGCTGGCGGCGGTCGCCCACGCGAGGCGGACCGGGTTCGACGGCCACGCCTGGCAGCTGGCCTGGACACTCGTGGACTTCCTGCAACGTCGGGGGCGGTGGCCGGACCTGGCCGTGGCCCAGCGCAACGCCCTGGCCGGGGCGCAGCGCAGCGGCGACCGACCCGGGCAGGCGAACGCCCACCGCGACCTCGCCCGGGTGCTGTCCCGGCTGGGTCGGGTCAACGAGGCGGCGAGGAACTACCGCCAGGCCCTGACGATCTTCGCCGAGCTGGGTGACCACACCGGGCAGGCGCGCACCCACCGGGCCTTCGGCGCGATGCTCGACGGGCTCGGCCGGCACGCCGAGTCGCTGGAGCAGAGCGAGCGCGCCCTGGCGCTGTACCGCAGCGCCGGCCACGTCGCCGGGGAGGCCAGCGCCCGCAACGCGGGCGGGTGGGCGTACGCCCAGCTCGGTCGGTACCCGCCGGCGCTCAGCCACTGCCGGGAGGCGTTGGCGCTGCTGCGGACGACAGGCGACCGGCACGGTGAGGCGAACACCTGGGACAGCCTCGGCTTCATCCACGCCCGGCTCGGTGAACACCGGGCCGCGATCCGCTGCTTCCAGCGGGCGCTCGGGCTGTACCGGCGGGTCAGCGACCGCTACGACGAGGCGGACACCCTGTCCCGGCTCGGCGAGAGCCGCCAGGCGGTGGGGGACGCGGCCGGTGCCGCGCGCACCTGGCGGCGGGCCCTGGGCATCCTCGACGACCTCGGCCACCCGGACGCCGAGCGGGTGCGTGACCTGCTCGACCGGGCCGCCCGGTGACGCTGGGCACACCGGCGGTGGTTGATCGAGGTGCGCCGCCCGGCGTCCGGCCGGGCACTCCGTAGACTGGTACGGCACCGCTCGTCCACCCCGAAGAAGGAGCCGTCCCGCGTGACCGTCCAGCCCATCCGTCTGTTTGGGGATCCGGTGCTGCGCACGCCGGCCGATCCGGTGGTCGACTTCGACGCCGAGCTCCGTCGGCTCGTCGCCGACCTCACCGACACGATGCGTGAGCAGAACGGCGCCGGCCTGGCCGCGCCGCAGCTCGGTGTGAGCCTGCGGGTGTTCACCTTCGACGTCGACGACGTCCTCGGGCACCTGATCAACCCGGTGCTGGAGTTCCCCGACGAGGAGGAACAGGATGGCCCCGAGGGCTGCCTGTCGATCCCCGGGCTGTACTTCGACACCAAGCGCCGGCAGAACGTGGTCGCCAAGGGCTTCAGCTCGTTCGGCGACCCGGTGCAGATCGTCGGCACCGGTCTGATGGCGCGCTGCGTGCAGCACGAGACCGACCACCTCGACGGGGTGCTCTTCCTGGACCGACTGGACCCGGAGGGGCGCAAGGAAGCCATGAAGGCGATCCGCCAGGCCGAGTGGTACGACGCGGCGGCCCCGCCCACGGTCAAGCTCAGCCCGCACATCAGCGACCCCTTCGGTCTGGGGCGCTGACCCGGATGCGCGTGATCTTCGCCGGTACGCCGGCCGTCGCCGTGCCCGCCCTGGCCGCCGTCGCCGCCTCCCGGCACGAGCTGGTGGCCGTGGTCACCCGGCCCGACGCGCCCGCCGGGCGTGGCCGCGGTCTGTCCCGTTCCCCGGTCGGCGCGTGGGCCGACGAGCATGGCGTGGAGGTGCTCACCCCGGCCCGCCCCCGCGACCCGGAGTTCCTCGACCGGCTGCGCGAGCTGGAGCCGGACTGCGTGCCGGTGGTCGCCTACGGCGCACTGGTGCCGCCGGCGGCCCTGGAGATCCCCCGGCACGGCTGGATCAACCTGCACTTCTCCCTGCTGCCCGCGTGGCGTGGCGCCGCGCCGGTGCAGCACGCCGTGCTGCACGGCGACGAGCTGACCGGGGCCAGCGTCTTCCAGTTGGAGGAGGGCCTGGACACCGGGCCGGTCTACGGCACGCTGACCGACGAGATCCGCCCCGCCGACACCTCCGGTGACCTGTTGGAGCGGCTCGCCGACTCCGGCGCCGGGCTGCTGGTGGCGGTGCTCGACGCGATCGCCGACGGCACCGCCCGCGCCGAGCCGCAGCCCGCCGACGGGGTGTCACTGGCACCGAAGCTGACAGTGGATGACGCGCGGGTGCGCTGGGGCGACCCGGCCTTCGCCGTGGACCGGCGGATCCGGGCCTGCACGCCCGCGCCGGGCGGCTGGACCACCTTCCGCGACGAGCGGGTGAAGCTCGGCCCGGTGTCCCCGGTGCCTGACGGCCCCGAGCTGAAGCCGGGGCAGTTGCTGGTGGAGAAGTCCCGGGTGCTGGTCGGCACGGCGACAGTGCCGGTGCGTCTCGGTGAGGTCCGCGCCGCGGGCAAGCGGGCCATGGGCGCGACCGACTGGGCGCGCGGCGTCCGGGTCGGCGCTGGAGAGGAATTCGCGTGACGGCACCGGAGGGAACCCGCCCGACGCGCTCCGGCCCGTCGACCGGCCGGGGCGGGGATCGCCGCCCGACCCGGCCACCACTGGACCGACCGCGTCGCGCCGCGTACGAGGCGGTGGCGGCGGTGCACCGGGACGACGCGTTCGCCAACCTGGTGCTGCCGACCATCCTGCGCGAGGAGGGGCTGTTCGGTCGGGACGCGGCCTTCGCCACCGAGCTGACCTACGGCACCCTGCGCAACCTGGGCACGCTGGACGCGATCCTGACCGACGCGGCCGGCCGGGACGTGGCCCGGATCGACCCGCCGGTCCGTGACGCGCTGCGGCTCGGGGCGTACCAACTCCTGCACACCCGGGTGCCGGCGCACGCCGCGGTCTCGTCCACTGTGGACCTGGTCCGCTCGGTCGCACCGGGGGCCACCGGCTTCGCCAACGCGGTGCTGCGTGAGGTGTCGAGCCGGGACGCGGACGCCTGGGTGGCGAAGCTCGCCCCACCGATGGAGACCGACCCGGTCGGGCACCTCGCGTTGGCGTACAGCCATCCGCAGTGGATCGTGCGGGCCTTCTCCGAGGCGCTCGGCGGCGACCTGGGGGAGACGGCCCGCCTTCTGATCGAGGACAATGAGCGCCCGCCGGTGCACCTGTGCGCCCGGCCCGGCCTGATCGACCCGATCGAGCTGGCCGACCAGGTCGGCGGTGCGCCCGGCGCCTTCTCGCCGTACGCCGTCTATCTGCCCGGTGGCGCGCCGGGCGACATCCCGGCGGTGGTCGACGGCCGTGCCCATGTCCAGGACGAGGGCTCCCAGTTGGTGGCCGCCGCGCTCGCCGACGCGCCGTTGGACGGCCCGGACGGCCGGTGGCTGGACCTGTGCGCCGGCCCGGGTGGCAAGGCCGGCCTGCTCGGCGCGCTGGCCGCGCAGCGGGGTGCCCGGGTGACAGCTGTCGAGGTGGCCGAGCACCGGGCCCGGCTGGTCTCGCTGGCGACCCGGGATCTTCCGGTGGCAGTGCTGACCATGGACGGCCGTGAGGTCGGCGGCGACCCCAAGCTTCCCGAGCAGCACTTCGACCGGGTGCTGGTGGACGCGCCGTGCACGGGGCTGGGCTCGCTGCGTCGTCGGCCGGAGTCGCGCTGGCGTCGCCAACCGTCCGACCTGCCGCCGCTGACCCGGCTGCAACGGGAGTTGCTCGGCGCGGCGCTGCGGGCGGTCCGCCCGGGCGGCCTGGTCGCCTACGTCACCTGCTCGCCGCACACCGTCGAGACGCACGTGACGGTGACCGAGGCGGCCCGCCGCAGCGGGGTTCCGGTGGATTTCGTGGACGCCCGGCCGCTGTTGCCGGCCGGCATGCCCGGTCTCGGCGACGGGCCGACCGTGCAGCTGTGGCCACACCGCCACGGCACCGACGCGATGTTCCTCGCCGTCCTACGCCGGGGCTGATCCGACCCACGCGTCCGGCCGGTCACCCGACCGGCCGGACGCCGTGTGGCCTAGGTGACCGGGAGGCCCTTGGTGCCGGCGTTCTTCATCGACCGGGTCAGGTTCCGGTCGGAGATCCAGAGGAAGCACTGCACGCCCCGGTTGCCGTTGCGCCACTCCTCCTCGTACGGCTGGTAGTAGATCGTCCCGGCGCGGAAGTCCAGCTGGGAGTTGTCCGGAACCTTGGCGTACTTGGCGATCATCGTCTGGCAGGCCCGGTGGGTCCGCTTGACGTCGCTGGTGAACCTGGCGTAGCTGACGTCCGGGGCCTGCCAGACGCCGACGAACTCGGCGTGGTGCTTGGCGGTGCAGGAGACCGGCACCATCTCGTCGATGTCGTCCTTGACCATCTTCGGGTTGAAGCAGCGGTACGCCAGCGGGGCCGCGCCGGACAACGCGCCCCGGAGGCTGCCGGTGCGCAGGTCGACGGCGGTGTCGTCGATGCTGGCGATCTCGGTGACGTCGCAGCGGTACCAGCGGGCCCCGCCCGACCAGGCCTGCGGCGACGGCAGCACGACGGTCAGGCCGAGCCGCCCGGAACGCCAGTCGGCGCCCACCGCCTTGTTGACCGCGGTGTCGCACCCGGCCTGCGCGGACCGCATGCCGGCCGAGCCGGGCTGCGGGGGTGCGCCGCCGTCGGCGCCCGGGCCGGTGAGGGTGCCGACGTGCATGGTCTCCACCCGGTGCGCCTCGGTGCACGGCGTCGGGTTGTAGCCGGTCAGGAAGCCGACCTGCTGGGAGCTCTGGTGGCACACGTCGGCGGCGGGGACGAACTGTTGCGCCGCGACGGGCGCCGGCCAGTCGTCGGTGAGGTCACTGTCGACTCCGGCGGGTGCGCCGCACCCGGCCAGCGCCAGGGCCAGCGCCCCGCCCCCGGCCAACGTCGCCAACCACCGTCGCATCCCGACCTCCCGCCGCCGGTGGCCCCCGACCGGACCCAACCGGTCGGTAGCGCCACGGCGCAGCAGCATACGGCACCGATGCTCAGATCGCGGGCAGTCCCTCGGGGCCGACCCCGCGCATCGAGCGGGTGAGTTTGCGGTCGTCGCTCCACAGGAAACAGCGCACTCCACGGTCGCCCTCCTCCCACTCCCGCTGCGAGGGCGGGTAGTAGATGGACCCGGCCCGGTACGGCAACTCGCTGTTGTTGGGCACCGCCGCGTACTCGGCGATCAACGCCATGCAGCGCTGGTGCGCCTGCTCGGCGGATTTGGTGAACTCCGCCCAACTCATGTCCCGCTCCTGGTAGACGCCGACGAACTCGGCGCGGTGCGGCTCGGTGCAGAGCACCGGCGCCATGTAGTTGAGGTTGTCGCCGATCAGCTTCGGGTCGAAGCAGCGGTGCGTCAGGGGCGCGTCGCCGATCAACGCCCCGCGCAGGCTGCCGGTGCGGTTCACCGGGCGGGTGTTGTCGATGCTGCCGGTCTCGCTGAGGTCGCAGCGGAACCAGCGGGCGCCGCCGGCCCAGGCGGGCGCGGACGGCAGCGCGAGGGACAGCGCGAGTCGGGCGGTGTGCCAGTCACCGCCGAGCACCTCGCGGGCCCGCTGGTCGCATTCGGCGCGGGCCGTGCGCAGCGCCGACGACCCGGGTTCCGGTCGGGTCTCGGTCAGCGCGTCGGGGCCGACGAAGGTGCCGACGTGGATGGTCTCGGCCAGGTGGTTGCGCGCGCAGTCCACCGTCTCGTACGTGTTGGCCTGCACGACGGTGGCGATCCGCGGCAGGCAGGTGTCGGTGGCGGGGGTGAACGGCTTGGGCACCCGCAGCGTCGGCCAGTCGTCGGTGAGATCACCGTCCGCGCCCCGGGCCGGCGTGCAGCCGGTCAGCAGCAGCATCGTCGTGACGCCGGCCAGCACCAGCGCTGGAAGCCACCGTCGCATCGTCTGCCTCCCGGGAGCTGGCGGCCGGTCACCGCGCCCCGCGGCGAGACCCCGGCGGGCGTGCAGCCTACGGCACCGTCCCGCTTGGAGTGTCGTCGCGTTTCCGTCGTTCGGCCAGCCGCCGATGTCTGTTCGTCCGGATTCAGGAATCCGGAGCGTCCAATTCTGCACCACTGGTCACTGCTGGGTCACAGCGCGTCGGAGTTGGTGCCGCGATGCCGGTGGCGGGTGGCCACGTTCGTACACTGGCCCGGTGACCGTACCGCCGCCGATCGTCGCGCCGAGCATCCTGGCCGCCGATTTCGCCCGCCTCGCCGAAGAGGTCCGTGCCGTCGAGGACGCCGCGGACTGGTTGCACGTCGACGTGATGGACAACCACTTCGTGCCGAACCTGACCATTGGGCTGCCCGTGGTGCAGAGCCTGCGGGCTGTCACGGCGATGCCGTTCGACGTGCACCTGATGATCGAGGACCCGCGCCGGTGGGCGCCCGGGTACGCCGACGCCGGGGCGTACAACGTCACCTTCCACGCGGAGGCTTCCGACGACCCGGTGGCGCTGGCCAAGGACCTGCGCTCGGCCGGTGCGAAGGCGGGCCTGGCCATCGACCGGGACACCCCGATCGAGCCCTATCTGGACCTGCTGCCCAGCTTCGACACCCTGCTGATCATGACGATCAAGGCGGGCTTCGGTGGGCAGCGGTTCATTCCGCAGCTGCTGGAGAAGGTGCGCACGGCCCGGCGGCACGTGTCGGCCGGGCACCTGGAGCTGCGCATCGAGGTGGACGGCGGGATCGCCGCCGACACCATCGAGCAGGCGGCCGCGGCGGGCGCCGACGCGTTCGTGGCCGGCACCGCCGTGTACGGGGCCGCCGATCCGGCGGAGGCGGTACGGCATCTGCGGGCACTGGCGGAACGCGCGGCTCCCGGGGCCTGAGGTGGAGCCCGAGGCCGACCGCAAGGACGTCATCCTCGTCGTGGACGACGACGAGGACATCGCTCGTTTCGTCGACTTCAACCTGCGGCTGCACGGCTTCGAGGTGATCCACGCCGGTGACGGCCAGGAGGCCCTGGAGGTCATCGAGCGCCAGCGGCCGGATCTGGCGGTGGTCGACCTCATGATGCCCCGGATCGACGGGCTGGAGCTGACCCGGCGGCTGCGCGCCGACCCGATGACCTCCGCCCTGCCGGTGATCATGCTGACGGCCAAGGGGATGACCGTCGACAAGGTGCACGGGCTCAGCGCCGGCGCGGACGACTACCTGGTCAAGCCGTTCGACACCGCCGAGCTGGTGGCCCGGGTGTCGTCCACGTTGCGCCGCAACAAGGAGTTCCGGGAGGTCTCCCCGCTGACCGGGCTGCCCGGCAACAGCCGGATCCGTCGGGAGATCAGCGACCGGGTCCGACAGGGCGTGGACTACGCGGTCGGCTACGTCGACATCGACCGGTTCAAGAGCGTCAACGACCGGTACGGCTTCGTCCGTGGCGACGACTTCATCTCCGCGCTGGCCCGCAGCCTGCACCGGGCGGTGGTGGGCGTCGGGCTGCCACCGGCCTTCCTCGGTCACGTCGGCGGTGACGACTTCGTCATCGTCTGCGCCCCGGACCAGGTGCGCCCGTTGACGTCCCAGGCGGTGGTCGACTTTGAGAACGCCGCCGACACGCTCTACGACCCGACCGACCGGGAACGCGGCTTCGTCGAGTTGAAGGACCGGCGGGGCACCATCCGGCGGGCCGCCCTGGTCACCCTCTCCATCGGGGTCTCCCTCTCCGACGCCGGCAAGCGGTTCTCCGACCCTCTCGAGGCGATCGCGATGGCCTCGGAGATGAAGACGGTCGCCAAGAGTCAACCGGGCTCGTACGTGGCGGTGGACCGGCGTCGCGGCGTCACCTGAGCGTGATACCGCTGTGAAGTAGCTCGCCTAGGTGGCGGCGGAGCCGGATCGGCGTGTAAGACTTCCCGTGTACCCACCACGCGCTGGCGGGACTCGGTGAAATTCCGAACCGGCGGTGATCCACGGTCCAACCGTGGTCAGCCCGCGACCCGGACGGCTCTGCCGCCCGGTGGACCTGGTGAAAATCCGGGGCCGACGGTTGGGGGCGGTTCGTCCGCGCCCAGACAGTCCGGATGGGAGACAGCGCGCGGGACGGACGGGTCCGAGCCGACCGCTGGCGTCAGCGTGCCGTGCCGGCCCTCCGGGGGCGGCTGTGCCGTTCCCGGATTCCGCCACCGCCTGCCCGTGGCCCCATGGCCACCGCCTCCCTGACCGCCCGCGCGCGGACCGGCGAGTGAGAGGGCAGGGGCAGGGCGATGGCCAGCGTCTCCGTTGACGAGGCGATGCGGCGTGCGATCGAGTTGGCGGCGCGCGGGCTCGGCACCACCAGCCCCAACCCGGTGGTCGGGTGCGTGCTGCTCGACTCCGACGGCGAGGTCGTGGGCGAGGGCTTCCACGCGTACGCCGGTGGCCCGCACGCCGAGATCGTCGCCCTGGCGCAGGCCGGCCGGCGGGCCAAGGGCGGCACCGCTGTCGTCACCCTGGAACCCTGCGATCACACCGGCCGCACCGGCCCCTGCAGTTCCGCGCTCGTCCAGGCCGGGGTGGGTCGGGTGGTCATCGCCGTGCCCGACCCCAACCCGGTCGCGTCCGGGGGCGCCGCCACCTTGCGCGCCGCCGGGGTGCGGGTCGATCTGGGGGTACGCGGCGAGGAGGCCGAGGCCGGCAACATCGCGTGGCTGACCTCGATGCGCCGGGGCTGGCCGTACGTGATCTGGAAGTACGCCGCCACGCTCGACGGGCGGTCCGCCGCGGCGGACGGCACCAGCATGTGGATCACGTCGGAGGCGGCCCGGATCGACGTGCACGCGCTGCGCGGCACCGTCGACGCGGTCATCGCCGGGGTGGGCACCGTGCTCGCCGACGACCCCCGGTTGACCGCCCGCAACCTGCGCGACGGCAGCCTGGCCATCCGGCAGCCGCTGCGGGTGGTGGTGGACAGCTCGGGGCGGACCCCGGCTGACGCCCGGGTCCGCGACGGCGCGGCACGGACGTGGATCGCGACCGCCGAGGAGGTCGGCGCCGACGCGGACGGCCGGGTCGACCTGCCGGCGCTGCTCGCGGCGCTGCACCAGCGCGGGGTCCGCGCGGTGCTGCTGGAGGGCGGCCCCCGGCTGGCCGGCGCGTTCCTGGCCGCCGGCCTGGTCGACAAGATCGTCGGGTACGTCGCGCCGCGGTTGCTCGGCGCCGGCCCGACCGCTCTGGTCGACGCGGGAGTGACCACCATCGCCGAGGCCATCGATCTGGAGTTCGTCGACGTTACGCAGGTCGGTCCGGATCTCCGGATCACCGCTTTGCCCCGCAAAAGGGAGGGCTGAGATGTTCACCGGCATTATCGAGGAAATGGGCGAGATCGTCCGGGTGGCGCCCACGGCTGGCGATTCGGCGCTGCTCGGCGTCCGCGGCCCACTGGTCACCTCCGACGCCCGGCACGGCGACTCGATCGCCGTCAACGGTGTCTGCCTGACCGTCGTGGAGGTGGCCGACGGGGTCTTCACCGCCGACGTGATGGGGGAGACGCTGCGCCGCTCCGCGCTGGGCGCGCTGCGCCCCGGCGACCCGGTCAACCTGGAGCGGGCCGCCGCGCTCGGCAGCCGGCTCGGCGGGCACCTGGTGCAGGGCCACGTCGACGGCGTCGGTGAACTGATCTCCCGGGAGCCGGCCGAGCAGTGGGAGACGGTCCGCTTCCGGCTGCCCGCCAGCCTGTCCCGGTACGTGGTGGAGAAGGGCTCGATCACCATCGACGGTGTCTCGTTGACGGTGGCCACCGTCGGCGCGGACGAGTTCGCCGTCGGGCTGATCCCGACCACGCTGAAGCTGACCACGCTCGGCGCGAAGGGCGTCGGCGACCCGGTCAACCTGGAGGTCGACGTGCTGGCCAAGTACGTCGAACGGCTGCTCGGCGACCGGCTCACCCAGGCCGACGTGCGCGGCGTGGCCGCGAACCTGGGCGGGGTGGCCTGATGGGCCCGCTCAGCTGGCTACTGGACGCCCAGGTGCACATCGCCGGTTCGCCGGTGCTGGCCCGGGAGATCGTCGGCAACGCGTTCGGGCTGATCTCGGCGCTGCTCGGGCTGCGCCGGCTGGTCTGGGCGTGGCCGGTCGGCATGATCGGTAACGCGCTGCTGCTCACCGTCTTCCTCGGCGGGGTGTTCACCACCCCGCAGGCGCACGACCTGTACGGGCAGGCCGGCCGACAGGTGTTCTTCTTCGCGGTCAGCGTCTACGGCTGGTGGCGCTGGCAGCGCAACCGTCGCGGCGACGCCGGGCAGGCGGCCGTCGTCCCGCGCTGGGCCACCGGACGGGAGCGGCTGATGCTGCTGCTGGCCGCCGTGGTCGGCACCGCCGCGGCGTACCCGCTGCTCAAGGCCCTGGGCTCGTGGGGTCCGCTGCCGGACGCCTGGATCCTCACCGGCAGCCTGCTGGCCACCTACGGCATGGCCCGCGGGTGGGTGGAGTTCTGGCTGCTCTGGATCGCGGTGGACGCGGTCGGCGTGCCGCTGCTGCTGCGCGGCGGGTTCTACCCGTCGGCCGTCATGTACCTGATCTACGGCGCCCTCTGCGTCTGGGGCTTCGCCGCCTGGTGGCGCACCTCGCGTGCCACGGCCACCGTCCGTCAGCCCATCTACCGGGAGGCCGTCGCATGACCAGTTTTGGGGATATCGAGCAGGCGGTCGCAGACATCGCGGCCGGCCGGCCGGTCGTGGTGGTCGACGACGCGGACCGGGAGAACGAGGGCGACCTGATCTTCGCGGCCGAGCTGGCCACGCCGGAGCTGATGGCGTTCATGGTGCGCTACACCTCCGGATACGTCTGCGTGGCGCTGACCGAGAGCGAAGCCGACCGGCTCGACCTGCCGCCGATGCACCACACCAACCAGGACCGGCGCGGCACCGCGTACACGGTGACGGTGGACGCCCGCGAGGGGGTCAGCACCGGCATCTCGGCGGCCGACCGCGCGCACACCAGCCGGCTGCTCGCCGCCGCGACGACCGACCCGACCGACCTGGCCCGCCCCGGGCACGTGGTGCCGCTGCGCGCCCGCGAGGGCGGGGTGCTGCGCCGGCCGGGGCACACCGAGGCGGGCATCGACCTGACCCGGTTGGCCGGGCTGCGGCCGGCCGGCGTGCTCTGCGAGCTGGTCAACGACGACGGCACCATGATGCGCCTGCCGGACCTGGAGAAGTTCTCCGCCGAGCACGGCCTCACGTTGGTCACCATCGCCGACCTGATCGCCTACCGGCGGCGTACCGAGAAGCAGGTCGAACTGGTCGCCGACGCCCGGATGCCGACCCGGCACGGGGTGTTCCGGGCGCTCGGCTACCGCGCCGAGCACGACCCGGCCGAACACGTCGCGATGGTGCTGGGTGACCTCGGTGACGGCCAGGACGTGCTGGTCCGGGTGCACTCCGAGTGCCTGACCGGGGACGTGTTCGGCTCGCTGCGCTGCGACTGCGGGCCGCAGCTGGACGCCGCGCTGGCCCGGGTCGGGAAGGAAGGCCGGGGCGTGGTGCTCTACGTCCGTGGGCACGAGGGGCGCGGCATCGGGCTGCTGCACAAGCTGCAGGCGTACCAGCTGCAGGACCTGGGCCGCGACACCGTCGACGCCAACCTCGACCTGGGCCTGCCGGCCGACGCCCGCGACTACGGCACCGGCGCGCAGATCCTCTACGACCTGGGCGTGCGGTCGATGCGGTTGCTGACCAACAACCCGGCCAAGCGGGCCGGGCTGGAGGGGTACGGGTTGACGATCACCGGCCGGGAGAGCCTGCCGGTCGGCGCGCACCCGGAGAACATGCGCTACCTGCGCACCAAGCGGGACCGGATGGGTCACCTGCTGGACGAGTTGGACGAGGAGTCCGAGGCGCCGCTGGGGCGTCCGGTCGCCAACGACGAGATCGGAGCATGACGATGGCGGGTTTCGGTGAGCCGGGGGTCGAGGCGGTCGACGCCGCAGGACTGACGGTCGGGGTCGTCGCCGCCCGCTGGCACGGTGAGCTGACCGACCACATGCTGGAGCGGGCGGTGGCCGCCGCCGAGGCGTGCGGCGCTCGTTCCGTGGTCGCCCGGGTCGCCGGCTCGGTCGAGCTGCCGGTGGTGGCGCAGGCCCTGGCCCGCCGCTGCGACGTGGTGGTCGCCCTCGGCGTGGTGGTCCGTGGCGCCACCGCCCACTTCGACTACGTCTGCCGCTCGGTCACCGACGGGTTGACCCGGGTGGCGTTGGACGAGGGCAAGCCGGTGGCGCACGGGGTGTTGACGGTGGAGACCATCGAGCAGGCCCGCGACCGGGCCGGCCTGCCCGGTTCGGCGGAGGACAAGGGCTGGGCCGCCACGGTCGCGGCCCTCGACGCGGCACTGGCCGTGCGGACCGTGGCGGCGGGCAACGCCCAGCGGGTCGGCTTCGGCGGCTGAGGCACCCCCTTGCAGGCTCAGAGCCGACCGGCCTCGATGATCCGGCGCAGGAACTGCCGGGTCCGGGGCTGCGTCGGCTCGCCGAGCACCTGTTCGGGCGGGCCGCTCTCGACGACCCGCCCGGCGTCGAGGAAGCACACCTCGTCGGCGACCTCCCGGGCGAAGCCCATCTCGTGGGTGGCCAGCACCATGGTCATCCCGTCGGCCTTCAGGTCGCGGACCATCGACAGCACCTCGCCGACGAGCTCCGGGTCCAGTGCTGAGGTGATCTCGTCCAGCAGCATCAGCCGGGGTGAGTTCGCCAGCGCCCGGACGATCGCCACCCTTTGCTGCTGCCCGCCGGAGAGCCGGTCCGGGTAGGCGTCCGCCTTCGCGCCGAGCCCCACCCGGTCGAGCAACTCCCGGGCCTGCGCCTCCGCCTCCGCGCGGCCCCGACGGTGTACGCGCCGCGGCGCGAGGGTGATGTTGTCCAACACGCTCAGGTGCGGAAAGAGGTTGTACGCCTGGAACACCATGCCGATGCGCCGACGGACCTGGTCCGGGTCCACCCGGGGATCGGAGATGTCCTCGCCGTCCAACTCGATGGTGCCGTCGTCGAGTTCCTCCAGCAGGTTGACGCAGCGCAGCAGTGTCGACTTGCCGGAACCGGACGCGCCGATCACCGCCACCACCTGGTGCTCGGTGACGGTCAGGTCGAGCTGGTCGAGCACGGTGTGCCCGCCGAACTCCTTGCGCAGGCCCCGACAGCGCAGCAGTGCCATGGCTCAGCCTCCCGACTGCCGGCGGGCCGCGCGCAGCGTCACCCAGTCGGTGACCGCGATCAGCGGGATCGCGAGCAGCACGAAGAGCACCCCCGCCACGATGTACGGCGTGTAGTTGAAGGTCTGTGCGGTGGCGATCTGCGCGGCGCGGACCGCGTCGATCGGCCCGGCGAGCGACACCAGCCCCACGTCCTTCTGCAACGCCACCACGTCGTTGAGCAGGGGCGGCGCCACCCGGCGGACGGCCTGCGGCAGGACCACGTGGCGCATCGTCTGCCGGTGGGTCAGGCCCAACGAGCGGGCCGCCGCGAGCTGGCTGTGGTGCACCGACTCGATGCCGGCCCGGAACACCTCGGCGAGGTAGCCGCCGTAGGTGAGGACCAGCGCGATCCCGCCCAGCACCAGCACCGGCGGCATGCCCTGCAACCGCAGCCCCGGCACGCCGAGGGTGAGCAGGTAGAGCACGATGATCAGCGGCAGGCCCCGGAAGGTGTAGGTGTAGCCGGCGGCCAGCGCGCGGACCGGGAAGAAGACCGGCCCGCGCAGCGTCCGCAGCACGGCGATCACCAGCCCGAGCAGCAGCGCGCCGAACGCACAGCACACCAGCAGCCGGACGTTGAGCCAGAGCCCGCTCAGCACCGTCGGCAGCGCGTCGCGGGCGATCGCCGGATCCAGGAACGAGCGCCGGACCCGGTCCCAGCCCGGCGCCCCGGTCACCGCGATCACCAGCAGCGTGCCGAGCGCCGCCGTCGAGCAGGCCGCGACGAGCACGCTGTAGACGGTCTGCCGACGCCGGTACGCCGTGCGCCGCAGCTGCGCCTCGGACGGCACACGATCCAGTAGTGTCACCGCAGCTCGGCCGCCCCCGCCGCCTGAGCGAGCCACTTCTGCTCCAACTGCTTCAGGGTGCCCGCCGTGCTGAGCTGACCGACCGCGTCGCTCACGCACGGGGTCAGTGGGGAGTTCTTGTCGAGCAGCAACCCGAACGCCTCGGGCGTACCGACCTGCGGCACCTGCCCGACGATCGTCGCGTCGGTGATCTCCGCGCCGGTGATGTAGAAGGCGGTCGGCAGGTCCACCACCAGACCGTCCAGCTGCCCGTTCTGCAGTGCCTTCTTGGCGTCGTCGTTGCTGTTGTAGACCTGCGGCTTCGCGGTCGGCTTGATCACGTCGGTGATCGCCTGGTAGCTGGTGGTGCCGACCTGCGCGCCGAGCCGGGCGTCGCGCAGCTCGGCCAGCGACGTCCTGCCGGCGATCTTCGAGGACTTCAACGCGATGACGGTCTGTCGCACCAGGTAGTACGGCGCGGAGAAGTCGACCGCCTGCTTGCGCTCCTCGGTGATGGAGAACTGGTTGATGTCGAAGTCGAAGTCCTTCGGGCCGGGCGCGATCGCGGTGTCGAACTTGATCCGGGTCCAGGTGACGTCGGCGCGGGCGTAGCCGAGCTGCTCGGCCACCGCGTACGCGACGGCGGATTCGAAGCCCTCACCGTTGTCGGGCTTGTCGTCGGAGAACCACGGCTCGTACGCGGGCTGGTCGGTGGCGATGGTCAGCTTGCCCGGCGTACGCGTGGGCAGGCTGTCCTTGGCGCAGGACGCCGTGGCGGTGACAGTGGGGGTGGGTTTCTCGTCCTGTGGCGCGCATCCGGCGGTGGCTACCACGACGGCGCCGGCGAGGGGGAGCGCGAGAAGACGTGATCTGCTGGCCATGGCCGACAGCGTAGGGCTCCATGAGCATCGATCGACAATTGTCCCACCATGTTGGTAGGGAATTGTCCGTTTGCGGGATTCGGGCGGACCCGGACGCGGGGCCCTGCCGGGGAGGCTGGAAGAATCGCTTCCCGTGAAGACGTTCGAGGAGTTGTTCGCCGAGCTGCAGGCCAAGGCCGCCGCCGGCACCCCGGGCTCGGGCACCGTCGCCGCGCTGGACAAGGGCGTGCACTTCATCGGCAAGAAGGTCGTCGAGGAGGCGGCCGAGTCGTGGATGGCCGCCGAGCACGAGGGGCCGGAGCGCACCGCCGAGGAGATCTCCCAGCTGCTCTACCAGGTCCAGGTGCTGATGCTCGCCAGTGGTCTCGAGCTCAAGGACGTCTACCGACATCTGTGAGTGCCCCCACCCCGTTGATCGCCATCCGGATCGAAGGAGCACTCCGTCATGCTGCGTGTCGCCATTCCCAACAAGGGCACCCTGGCCGAACCGGCCGCCCAGATGCTGCGCGAGGCGGGCTACCGCCAGCGCACCGACCCCAAGGACCTCGTCTGCCGGGACGAGGCCAACGACGTCGAATTCTTCTACCTGCGCCCGAAGGACATCGCCACCTACGTCGGCTCCGGTGACCTCGACCTCGGGATCACCGGCCGGGACCTGCTGATCGACTCGGCAGCGCCGGCCGAGGAGGTCGTCGACCTGGCCTTCGGCCGGGCCACCTTCCGGTTCGCCGCCCGCCCCGACGACATCGCCTCCGTCCAGGAGCTGGGCGGTCACCGGATCGCCACCGCGTACCCGGGGCTGGTCGAGCGGCACCTCGGCGAGGTGGGGGTCAAGGCCGACGTGATCCGTCTCGACGGCGCGGTGGAGAACGCCGTACGCCTCGGCGTCGCCGACGTGATCGCGGACGTGGTGGAGACCGGCGCGACCCTGCGCCAGGCGGGCCTGGTGGTCTTCGGCGAGCCGCTGCTGCGCTCGTCGGCGGTGCTGGTCCGGCGGGCCGGCGCGCCCGCGCACGCGCAGGCCGAGCAGTTGCTGCGCCGCCTGCACGGGGTGCTGGTGGCCCGCCGCTACGTGATGCTCGCCTACGACGTGCCGGCCGGCCTGCTGGACCGGGCCAGCGGGCTCACCCCGGGCATCGAGTCGCCCACCGTGTCGCCGCTGCACCGGGAGGGCTGGGTGGCGGTGCAGGCGATGGTGCTCCGCGACGACGTGCACCGCATCATGGACGAGCTGTACGAGTTGGGTGCCCGCGCCATCCTCGTCACCAACATCCACGCCTGTCGCCTCTGATCGTCCTCTCCCGAACCGCGGCCGTCTGCGTCCCGTCTCCGTTCCCGTCCGCGGCGCGGCCCGTCTGCGTTCCGTCTCCGTTCCCGTCCGCGGCGCGGCCCGTCTGCGTTCCGTCTCCGTTCCCGTCCGCGGCGCGGCCCGTCTGCGTTGCGGTCCCGTGTCCGTCTCCGTCTCTGGCGAGGTGGCGGTCGCCGCCGTCGCCGTCCGTGTCCCGTCCCTTTCCCGGCCCAGTCCGCGTCCATGGGGCGGCCCCAGCGGCTGATCCACTCGGGTTTCAGGAAACGGGGGTGTCCCTGGCGTGCGGACACCCCCGTTTTCATGAACCCGAGTGGATCTTGCGGGTGCGCGGGTGCGCGGGTGCGCGGCTAGAACGCCGGCAGGCGGCCGGCGATCGTCGGGCGGGCGGCGGCTTGGCGGGTGCTGGCTCGGCGGGTGGTGCGTCTGCGGGACGAGTGCGGGTGGCAGACTGGTGGGGTGAGTGATACCGAGCTGGTCCGCCTGAAGCCCCGCCGCATCCGCGCGGTCTGCTGGTCGGCGGCGGTCGCCCTGGTGGTGGTGTTCGGTCTGGTCGCGACGTCGCTGAGTGGCCCGACCGGTGATGGTTACGGCAGCTTCCAGCGCGGCGACCAGATCGCCATGATCGGCCTGGGCGTCTTCGGGGCGCTGGGTTGCCTGCTGTTCACCCGTCCCCGGGTGGAGGCGGACGCGCGGGGGATCCGGGTGCGCAACATCGTCGGCTCCTACGAGCTGCCCTGGGAGGTTGTCCGGGGCGTGCGCTTCGACCGGGGCGCGCCGTGGGCCAGCCTGGAGCTGCACGACGACGACCTGCTGCCGATGGTCGCCCTGCAGGCCGCCGACAAGGAGTCGGCAGTCGACGGGGTCCGCGCGCTGCGCCGGCTGCACGAGGCCCACCAGGCCCGTCTCGCCGAACGCGCCGTCGGCCGCTGACCCCAGCGACACCGCCCACGCCGGTCCGCGGCCGAACCGTCGACCGTCGACCTCGCGTCGCCGCCCAGCGGCCAGGCATGCCGCGCACCCCTCGCCAAGATCTGGACAACTTCCCTGAAACTGCTGCATCACGGCGCCGGGAGGCGGCAGTTTCAGGGAAAGTGCGCGGATCTTGAAGCGTCGCCAGGCGCGTGAGGGCCGCGCAGGGGTGGCACGGCGTCCCGGACGCTGCCCCGGGTGTCCCGGTTTGGGGGTGACCGGGGCGCCGGTGTAGTGTTGTCGAGTCGACCAGGCTGTCTCCGCGTGCGAGCAGACAGCCTTGAAAGCGGAGCGCCTGCTCCCACCTGAGTCACCGCTACGGTGGCCGGGTCCGGTCACCGGTTCCGGGCATGTCCCGGCGCTGGATGCGCGATCCTTGTGATCGTGCCGACCGGTCGAGCGGGCCCTGGCATACGCCGGGGCCTTCTGCTTTTCGAGTCGGTTCCCTCCCGGGAGCCGCAGGGGTCGGCGACACGGCAGAAACGACTCGAGGAGGCCCCATCAGCGTCGAACCACGCGTGAACGAGCAGATCCGGGCACGTGAGGTCCGACTGGTCGGCCCAGAGGGTGAGCAGGTGGGCATCGTCCCGCTGGAGCGCGCTCTTCAGCTGGCCGCGGACGTCGATCTGGACCTGGTCGAGGTTGCGCCGATGGCGCGCCCGCCGGTGTGCAAGCTCATGGACTTCGGCAAGTTCAAGTACGAGAGCGCACTCAAGGCGCGCGAAGCGCGGCGTAACCAGCAGCAGACCGTCATCAAGGAAATGAAGCTTCGGCCGAAGATCGACCCGCACGACTACGAGACCAAGAAGGGTCACGTGGTGCGGTTCCTCAAGGCGGGCGACAAGGTCAAGGTGACGATCATGTTCCGCGGTCGCGAGCAGAGCCGCCCGGAGCTGGGTTACCGGCTCCTGCGCCGGCTCGAGTCCGAGATCACGGACCTGGGATACGTCGAGGCCGCTCCCAAGCAGGACGGCCGAAACATGATCATGGTTCTCGCTCCGCACCGGGCCGTCAAGGCTTCCGCGGTCGCCGCCACGGCGTCCCGCGGTGGTCCTCGGGACCGGGCTGGGGACGAGTCCGCCGCTCCGGCAGCCGATGAGACCGCGGCGGTCGGCGAGACCGCAGCAGCCGGCGACACCGGCACCGCCGCCACCAGCGGCGAGTAACAGGGGAGAAGACGTTCCACATGCCGAAGATGAAGAGCCACACGGGTATGGGTAAGCGGGTCAAGGTGACCGGCAAGGGCAAGATCGTTGCCCAGCAGGCCGGCCTGCGCCACAACCTGGAGAAGAAGCCCTCCACCCAGACCCGCCGGCTGACCGGCACGGTCGTGCTGGCCAAGGCCGACGTCAAGCGCATCAAGAAGCTGCTCGGCCGCTGACGCGCGCCACCTTTACGTAAGAAGGAGTTGAGATGGCACGCGTCAAGCGGGCTGTAAACGCCCAGAAGAAGCGTCGTACCCTGCTGGAGACCGCGAGTGGTTACCGCGGTCAGCGCTCCCGCCTGTACCGCAAGGCCAAGGAGCAGGTGCTGCACTCGATGCAGTACGCCTACCGGGACCGTCGCGACCGCAAGGGCGACTTCCGGCAGCTGTGGATTCAGCGGATCAACGCGGGCGCCCGGGCCAACGGGATGACCTACAACCGTCTGATCCAGGGCCTGCGTCTGGCCGGCATCGAGGTCGACCGCAAGATCCTGGCCGACCTGGCTGTCAACGACGCCGCCGCCTTCGCGGCGATCGTCGAGCTGGCCCGGGCCGCGGTCGCGGCCGAGGGCACCGGCGGCGCGGCGGCTCAGGCCGCCTGATCCCCACGCACCAGAGCGAGGCGTCTCCCGTGTCGGCACCGCCGTCCGGGGGGCGCCTCAATCGTGCCGGAGGAGCGCACATCATGGCCTTCACCCCGCGTACCCCCAGGGTTGTCGCCGCCCGCCGCCTGCAACGCCGCCGGGACCGCGACGCCACCGGCCGTTTCCTGGCCGAGGGCCCGCAGGCGGTCCGCGAGGCCCTCGCGCGGCCGGGGGTGGTCACCGAACTGTTCGGTACGACCACCGCGCTCGACCGGTACCCGGAGTTGGCCGCCACGGCGGCCCGCGCCGACGTGCCGGTCTCGGAGGTGACCGACGACGCCCTCGCGGCGCTGGCCGAGACCGTCGCCCCGCAGGGGCTGGTGGCCGTCTGCCGGCACCTGGACGTGTCGTTGGAGCAGGCCCTCGCCGGTGCGCCCCGGCTGGTGGCGGTGCTCGCCGAGATCCGCGACCCGGGCAACGCCGGCACGGTGCTGCGCACCGCCGACGCGGCCGGCGCGGGTGCGGTGGTCTTCGCCGGAGACGCCGTCGACCCCTACAACGGCAAGTGTGTGCGGGCCTCGGCCGGCAGCCTCTTCCACGTCGACGTGGTGCGCGCCCCCGACCCGGTCGCGGTGGTCGAGGCGCTGCGCGCCGCCGGGCTGTCGATCTTCGCCACCACGGGGTACGGCGACAGCGATCTGGACGACCTGACCGACTACGGGCGGCTCGTCGGGCCCACGGCCTGGCTGTTCGGCTCCGAGGCGCACGGCCTGCCCGAGGAGTTGACCGCCGCCGCCGACGCGCGGGTGCGGGTGCCGCTGTACGGGCGCGCGGAGAGCCTGAACCTGGCTGCGGCTGCCGCGGTCTGCCTGTACGCTTCAGCGAGAGCACAGCGCTGACGGTGTCCACACCCGGCGCGACTGACAGCAGGGGAGATGCTCCGTCCATGAACGCGACACGGCGTTCGTTTAGCCAGCCCGCCGGTGTCGGCGGGCGGCGGGCCTGACCTGCTCCCTGCGCAACTCCTACCGGCGGGCTGCGGCACAGCCGCGCGTCCGTAGACTCGCCTAGCCGCCCGTGGAGGGCTGGCGCCGCCGTGAGGGAGTGCCCGTACGCCATGAGCTACCGCAACGATCCGTACGACCCGAAGCAGGTCGCCCTGCTCGACCCCGCTGCCCTGGCCGAGGCCGTCGCGGACGCCACGAAGGCGTTCGAGGCCGCCGCCGACCCGGACGCGCTGACCGCGCTGCGTTCGGTGCACCTGGGTGACCGGTCACCGGTCTCCCTCGCCCGCCGGGAGATCGGCGCGCTGCCACCGGCCGCGAAGTCCGACGCCGGTAAGCGGGTCAACGAGGCCCGCCGGGCCATCGAGTCCGCTTACGCCGAGCGCGCCGAGGTGGTGGAGCGCGAGCAGGCCGAGCGGGTGCTGGTCGAGGAGCGGGTGGACGTCACGCTGCCCTACGACAGGCGGCCGCGCGGTGCGCGACACCCACTGAGCACCCTGATGGAGTCCATCAGCGACCTGTTCGTCGGGATGGGCTACGAGGTGGCCGAGGGGCCCGAGGTCGACCTGGAGTGGGTCAACTTCGACGCGTTGAACATCCCCGCCGACCACCCGGCGCGCGGGTTGATGGACACCTTCCACATCGCACCGGAGGGCTCCGGCCTGGTGCTGCGCACGCACACGTCGACGGTGCAGACCCGCACCATGCTCAGCCGCAAGCCGCCGATCTACGTGATCGTGCCGGGCCGCGTCTACCGCACCGACGAGATCGACGCCACCCACAGCCCGGTGTTCCACCAGGCCGAGGGCCTGGTCGTCGACAAGGGCATCACGATGGCGCACCTGCGCGGCACGCTCGACCACTTCGCCCGCGCGATGTTCGGCCCGGAGGCGAAGACCCGGTGGCGGCCGCACTACTTCCCGTTCACCGAGCCGTCGGCGGAGTTCGACGTGTGGTTCCCGGAGCACCGGGACGGCCCGCAGTGGGTCGAGTGGGGCGGCTGCGGCATGGTCAACCCGCGGGTGCTGCGCGCCTGCGGCGTCGACCCGGAGGTCTACTCCGGATTCGCCTTCGGTATGGGCATCGACCGGACCCTGATGGTCCGGCACGGGGTCAGCGACATCCGCCATCTCTTCGAGGGCGACGTGCGGTTCAGCCGCGCGCTCGGGACCGGGGCGTAGGCGATGCGGGTACGAGACACGGGAACGGTGGTCTGAAGTCATGCGAGTTTCTGTCAGTTGGCTGCGGGAGTACGTCGATCTCCCCGCCGACCTGCCCACCGGTGACCTGGAGCAGGCCCTGGTCGACCTCGGCATCGAGGTCGAGTCCGTGGTGGACCTGGCCGCGTCGGTCACCGGCCAGTTGGTCGTCGGTGAGGTCCGCGAGATCGAGGAGCTGACCGGTTTCAAGAAGCCGATCCGGTTCTGCCGGGTCGACGTGGGTGCCGCCAACGGCACCGGTGAGCCGCAGGAGATCGTCTGCGGGGCGCGCAACTTCGCCGTCGGTGACCGGGTGGTGGTGATCCTGCCCGGCGGCGTGCTGCCCGGCGGCTTCGCCATCGGCGCCCGCAAGACGTACGGGCACAACTCGGCGGGCATGATCTGCTCGGCGAAGGAGCTGGGTCTGGGCGACGACCACTCCGGCATCATCGTGCTGGGGCCGGACGTGACGGCCAAGCCGGGTGACGACGCGCGCCCGGTGGTCGGCCTGGACGACGTCGTGCTCGATCTGGAGATCACGCCCGACCGGGGGTACGCGCTGAGCCTGCGCGGCCTGGCCCGGGAGCTGTCGCACGCGTTCGAGGTGCCGTTGCGCGACCCGGCCCTGACGCCGGCACCGGGCGGCACCGAGACGCCCGCGTACCCGGTGGAGGTCCGCGACCCGGTCGGCTGCGACCGGTTCACCGCCCGCCTGGTCCGCGGGGTCGACCCGACCGCGCCCACCCCGTCGTGGATGGCTCAGCGGCTCGTCACCGCCGGCATCCGCAGCATCTCGCTGCCGGTGGACATCACCAACTACGTGATGCTGGAGCTGGGCCAGCCGATGCACGCGTTCGACGCCGACCGGATCGTCGGGCCGCTGGTGGTCCGCCGCGCCGAGGCGGGGGAGAAGCTGACCACCCTCGACGGCGTCAACCGGGTGCTCACCGCCGACGACATGGTGATCTGCGACGACACTGGGCCGATCTCCCTGGCGGCGGTGATGGGCGGCGAGACCAGCGAGGTCGTCACCGGCGGCACCACGAACGTGCTCTTCGAGGCGGCGCACTGGGACCCGGCGATGGTCGGGCGGACCGCCCGCCGGCACAAGCTGTTCAGCGAGGCCGCGAAGCGCTGGGAGCGGGGCGTCGACCCGGCCGTGGCGCTGGTCGCGCTGGAGCGTGCCGTGCGGCTGCTCACCGAGCACGGCGGGGGCACCCCGAGCGCGGAGATCCTGGACATCGACCACGTCCGTCCGCGTACCCCGATCAGCCTGCCGGCGGACCTGCCGACCCGGCGGGTCGGCGTCGAGTACCCGCCGGCGCGGGTGGTCGCCCTGCTGGAGCGGGTCGGCTGCACCGTCGCGCAGGGCGCGGACCGGTTGTCCGAGGACCCGGGCGCGGTCGGTGTGGCCAGCGGCGTGGGGACGGTGCTGAGCGTCACCCCGCCGACCTGGCGGCCCGACCTGACCGACCCGGCCGACCTGGTCGAGGAGGTGGTCCGCCTCGACGGGTACGACAAGGTGCCGTCGGTGCTGCCGACCGCGCCCCCCGGTCGTGGTCTGACCCCCCGGCAGCGTCGCCGCCGGGCGGTCGCCGACTCGCTGGCCGAGCGGGGGTACGTGGAGGTGCTCGCGCACCCGTTCGTGTCGCCGGAGCTGGCCGACCAGCTCGGCCTGCCGGCCGACGACCCGCGTCGGCCCGCGGTGCGGCTGGCCAACCCACTGTCCGAGGAGGAGCCGCTGCTGCGCACCACGCTGCTCGGCCCGCTGCTCGGCACCCTCAAGCGCAACCTCGGCCGGGGTCACCGCGACCTCGCCCTCTACGAGATCGGCGCGGTCTTCCACCCGCGCGTCGGCGCCGGCAGCCCGCCCGCGATGGGCGTGGACCGGCGGCCCACCGACGAGGAGTTCGCGGCCGCCGACGCTGTGGTGCCGGCGCAACCGGTGCACGTCGCGGTGGTGCTCGCCGGGGACATCGACCCGGCCGGCTGGTGGGGGCCGGGTCGGCAGGCCGGCTGGGCGGACGCGATCGAGGCGGCCCGGGACGTGCTGGCCGCCGCCGGGATCCCCGACGAGCGGGTCGAGGTGCGTGCCGCCGAGCACGCCCCGTGGCACCCGGGCCGCTGCGCCGAGCTGCGGGTCGACGACGCGGTCGTCGGCCACGCCGGTGAGCTGCACCCGGCGGTGGTCGCGGCGCTGGAACTGCCCCGTCGCACCAGCGCGATGGAGCTGAACCTCGACACGCTGCCGCCGACCCCGGTGACGCCCGCGCCGACGGTCTCCGGTTTCCCGCCGGCGCTGATCGACGTGGCTCTGGTGGTGGACGACTCGGTGCCGGCGGAGCAGGTGCGCCGGGCGCTGGAGGCGGGCGCCGGTGAGCTGCTGGAGGACGTGCGGCTGTTCGACGTGTACTCCGGCGCGCAGCTCGGCGAGGGCCGCCGGTCGTTGGCGTACAAGCTGACCTTCCGGGCACCGGACCGGACCCTCACCGTCGAGGAGGCCGTCGCGGCACGGGACGCGGCGGTCGCCGTCGCGGCCGAACGCCTAGGCGCCACCCTGCGCGGCGCCTAACCCCCACCCCACCCCCGCTCCCACCCTCGCGATCTTGCAGTTTGTGTTGCCGATTCGCACCTTTGGTCGGCTATGCGGGCGCAGTAAGTGCAAGATCGCGAGGATGGGGCGGGGTTTCTACATCATCATGCAGGGGGCTGTATTAACTTGCAGGAATCGGGTCGCCCTTGTTAATCTTCGCTGCATAGTCATGCGGAGGTGGGTATGGGGATTCGAGTCGCGGTCGCCGGAGCGAGCGGGTACGCCGGGGGTGAACTGCTGCGCCTGATCGCCGGGCACCCGGAGTTCGACCTGGTCGCCGCCACCGCCCACAGCCAGGCCGGGCACCGCGTCGACGTGGTGCACCCGCAGCTCACCGGGCTGGACCTGGTGCTCGGCACGACCGATCCGACCACCCTGGCCGACGCGGACCTGGTCTTCCTGGCCCTGCCGCACGGCGAGTCGGCGGCCCTCGCGGCGCAACTGCCGGCCGAGGTGCGGATCGTCGACCTGGGCGCCGACCACCGGCTGGCCGACCCGTACGCCTGGGCGCAGTACTACGGCGGCACGCACGCCGGGCAGTGGACCTACGGGCTGCCCGAGCTGCCCGGTCAGCGGGAGCTGATCGCCGGCTCCACCCGGGTGGCGAACACCGGCTGCTACGCCGCCGCGATCACCCTGGCGCTCGCGCCGTTGATCGCCGACGGCGCGGCCAGCCCCGCCGACGTGGTGGTCGTGGCCGCCTCCGGCACCTCGGGCGCGGGGCGGGCGGCGAAGCCGCACCTGCTGGCCAGCGAGGTGATGGGCGACCTGTCGCCGTACCGGGTCGGCACCCACCAGCACGTCCCGGAGATCAAGCAGGCCACCGGTGCGACGGGTCTGTCGTTCACCCCGGTGCTGGCGCCGATGCCGCGCGGCATCCTCGCCACTGTCACCGCGACGCCGGCGCGCGGCGTCGACCCGCAGGAGGTGCTGGCGCGGGCGTACGCGGACGCGCCGTTCGTGCACGTGCTTCCGGAGGGCCGCTGGCCGCACACCGCCGCCACGCTGGGCTCCAACTCGTGTCACCTGCAGGCCACCGTCGACGTCGACTCGGGTCGTCTGATCGTGCTGAGCGCATTGGACAACCTGGGTAAGGGCGCCGCCGGCCAGGCCGTACAGAACGCCAATCTCATGCTCGGCCTGCCGGAGACGACGGGCCTGTCGATGTGGGGAGTCACCCCTTGAGCGTCACCACCCCACGGGGGTTCCGGGCGGCCGGTGTGGCCGCCGGCCTCAAGGCCAGCGGCGGCGCGGACGTCGCACTGGTCGTCAACGACGGCCCGGACGCCGGCGTGGCCGGTGTCTTCACCACGAACCGGGTCAAGGCCGCGCCGGTGCTCTGGACGCAGCAGGTCGTGCAGGGCGGCGTGGTCCGCGCGGTGGTGCTCAACTCCGGTGGTGCCAACGCCTGCACCGGCCCGGCCGGCTTCCAGGACACCCACGCCACCGCCGAGCACACCGCCGCCGCGCTGACCTCGGTGAGCCCACGGTTGATCCTCGGCGCCGGTGAGGTCGCGGTCTGCTCGACGGGCCTGATCGGTGAGCGGCTGCCGATGCCGAAGCTGCTGCCGGGGGTCAGTTCGGCGATCCGTGGGCTGTCCCGCGATGGTGGCGTGGCCGCCGCCGAGGCGATCATGACCACGGACACCCGCTCGAAGACCACTGTGGCGCGGGGCAGCGGGTGGACTGTCGGTGGCATGGCCAAGGGCGCGGGGATGCTCGCGCCGGGGATGGCCACCATGCTCTGCGTGCTCACCACCGACGCGGTGGCAGGGCCGGCGGTGCTGGACGAGGCGCTGCGCGCGGCGACCCGGGTCACCTTCGACCGGGTCGATTCCGACGGCTGCATGTCCACCAACGACACGGTGCTGTTGCTGGCAAGTGGTGCGAGCGGCATCGAGCCGACGCCGGCCGAGCTGGCCGCCGCGGTCACCGCGGCCTGTCACGACCTGGCCCAGCAGTTGGTGGCCGACGCCGAGGGCGCGACGAAGCAGGTCGCCATCGACGTGGTCGGCGCGGCGGACGAGGACGAGGCGGTCGAGGTGGGCCGTTCGGTGGCCCGCAACAACCTGGTCAAGACGGCGCTGTTCGGCAACGACCCCAACTGGGGTCGGATCCTCGCCGCCGTCGGCACCACGGCCGCCGCGTTCGATCCGGACGAGGTGGACGTGGCGGTCAACGGGGTGTGGGTGTGCCGGGGCGGTGCCGGCGCCGAGGACCGTTCGAAGGTCGACCTGACCGGCCGGGACGTGACGATCCGGATCGACCTGCACGCGGGTACGTCGGCCGCCACCATCTGGACCAACGATCTGTCCCACGCCTACGTGCACGAGAACTCGGCCTACTCGACATGAGCCTCAGCACCGATCTCGCCCGGGCCCAGGCCAAGGCGGAGACGCTGATCGAGGCGCTGCCGTGGTTGGCGCGTTTCTCCGGCTCGACGGTCGTGGTCAAGTACGGCGGCAACGCGATGACCGATCCACTGTTGCAGCAGGCGTTCGCGGCCGACATGATTTTCCTGCGGTACGCGGGCCTGAAGCCCGTGGTGGTGCACGGCGGTGGTCCGCAGATCTCCGCCATGCTGGGTCGTCTCGGCATCGCCAGTGAGTTCCGTGGTGGTCTGCGGGTGACCACCGCCGAGGCGATGGACGTGGTCCGGATGGTGCTGGTCGGTCAGGTGGGCCGGGAGCTGGTGGGTTTGATCAACTCGCACGGTCCGTTCGCTGTCGGCCTGTCGGGGGAGGACGCCCGGTTGTTCACCGCGGTGCGCCGCCCGGCGTACGTGGACGGGCAGGCTGTGGACGTCGGCCAGGTCGGCGACGTCGAGTCGGTGGACGTGTCGGCGGTGACGGATCTGATCGACGCCGGCCGGATCCCGGTGATCTCGACGGTCGCGCCGGACGTCGACGGGGTGTTGCACAACCTCAACGCGGACACTGCCGCCGCCGCTCTGGCGGTCGCGTTGCGGGCCCGCAAACTGGTCGTGCTCACCGACGTGGCCGGTCTGTACGCCGACTGGCCGGACACCACCAGCCTGGTCTCCGAGATCGCCGCGGACGACCTGGCCAAGCTGCTGCCCAGCCTCGAGTCGGGGATGGTGCCGAAGATGGAGGCCTGCCTGCGGGCGGTGCGTGGGGGAGTGCCCGCCGCGCACGTCGTCGACGGTCGGGTGGCGCATTCCACGTTGCTTGAGGTGTTCACCTCGGAAGGGTTCGGAACGATGGTGGTGCCGGGAGACGGGACGGACGCGACATGAGCACGTTGGCGCAGCGGTGGAAGCAGTCCATGATGGACAACTACGGCACGCCGCCGTTGGCGTTGGTCTCCGGCGCCGGAGCGGTGGTGGTCGACGACGCGGGCCGGGAGTACCTGGACCTGGTGGGTGGCATCGCTGTCAACGCTCTCGGTCACGCCCATCCGGCGGTGGTGGCGGCGGTGTCGAAGCAGGTCGCGACCCTCGGGCACGTCTCCAACCTCTATGTGGCCGAGCCGCCGGTCGCCCTCGCCGAGCTGCTGTTGGCGCTCGCCGGCCGACCGGGGCGGGTCTTCTTCGCCAACTCGGGCGCGGAGGCGAACGAGGCGGCGTTCAAGCTGTCCCGGCGCACCGGCCGCACCCAGGTGGTGGCCACCAGGGGTGGCTTCCACGGCCGTACCATGGGTGCTCTCGCGTTGACCGGCCAACCGGCGAAGGCCGACCCGTTCCGGCCGTTGCCCGGCGAGGTGACCCACGTCGACTACGGCGATGTCGCCGCCCTCGACGCGGCCGTCTCCGACGCCACCGCGATGGTGATCCTGGAACCCGTTCAGGGTGAGAACGGCGTGCTCGTCCCGCCGGCCGGTTATCTCGCGGCGGCCCGGCGGATCACCGCCCGGCACGGCGCGCTGCTGGTCCTCGACGAGGTGCAGACCGGCATCGGGCGCACCGGGCACTGGTTCGCGCACCAGGCCGAGGGGGTGGAGCCGGACGTGGTCACCCTGGCCAAGGGGTTGGGTGGCGGGCTGCCCATCGGGGCGACGCTGGCGTTCGGCCCCGCCGCGGACCTGCTCACTCCCGGCTCGCACGGCACCACGTTCGGCGGCAACCCGGTCAGCTGCGCGGCGGCGCTCGCCGTGGTGGCGACCATCGCCAACGAGGGGCTGCTCGACAACGTCAAGCGGGTCGGTGAGCGGTTGCGTCGCGGCATCGAGGCGCTGGGCCACCCGCTGGTCGCCGGGGTACGCGGCGCCGGTCTGCTGCTCGGCGTGGTGCTCACCGCGCCGGTGGCGCCGGTGCTGGCCGAGGCCCTGCGCGAGGCCGGCTTCCTGGTCAACCCGGTGCAACCGGGTGTGGTCCGGTTGGCGCCGCCGCTGATCCTCACCGCCGCCCAGGCGGACACCTTCCTCGCGGCGCTGCCGGCCGCACTGGACGCGACCGCCCCGGCAGCGGCCGGCGCGGACACCGCACCAGCCACAGTGACCACCACGACGGGGACGACTCGATGACCCGGCACTTCCTGCGCGACGACGACCTTTCGCCCGCCGAACAGTCAGCGGTCCTCGACCTGGCGGCCCGGATGAAGGCGGACCGGTTCGGTCACCGGCCACTGGTCGGCCCCCGCTCGGTGGCGGTGCTGTTCGACAAGCAGAGCCTGCGGACCCGGATCTCGTTCGACGCCGGGATCGCCGAGCTGGGCGGGCACCCCCTCGTGGTGGACACGCAGGTCACCCACTTCGGTCGGGGTGAGTCCCTCGCGGACGCGGGGCGCGTGCTGTCCCGCTACGTCGCGGCGATCGTGCTGCGGACCCACGGTGACGAGCGGATCGCCGAGGTGGCGGCGGGGGCCAGTGTGCCCGTGGTCAACGCGCTCACCGACGGATTCCACCCGTGCCAGTTGCTGGCCGACCTGCTCACCGTCCGGGAGCGGTGCGGTGGCACGGCCGGTCGCACCCTGGCGTACGTGGGGGACGGCGCGAACAACATGGCGCAGTCGTACCTGCTGGCCGGGGCGACGGCCGGGATGCACGTGCGGATCGCCGGCCCGGCCGGGTTCGCGCCGGACGCGGCGGTGGTGCAACGGGCCGCGCGGATCGCGGCCCAGACCGGCGGGTCGGTGCGGGTGCTGACCGACCCGGTCCAGGCGGTACGCGACGCCGACGTGCTGGCCACCGACACCTGGACGTCGATGGGGCAGGAGTCCGACGGGTTGGACCGGATCACGCCGTTCCTGCCGTACCAGGTGAACAAGGAGTTGCTCGGCCAGGCCGCGCCGGACGCTATCGTGCTGCACTGCCTGCCGGCGCACCGCGGCGAGGAGATCACCGACGAGGTGCTCGACGGCCCGCAGAGCGCGGTCTTCGACCAGGCGGAAAACCGGCTGCACGCCCAGAAGGCGCTGCTGACGTTCCTGCTGGACGCCGCGACCGGGGAGTCCCGATGACCGCACCGCTGACCCGCGCGGCCCGGCACGCCCGGATCGTGGAGCTGATCCGCGACCGGGCGATCCGGTCGCAGACCGAGCTGGCCGACCTGCTCGCCGCCGACGGCGTGGGCGTCACCCAGGCCACTCTCTCGCGGGACCTGGAGGAGTTGGGCGCGGTCAAGGTGCGCGGCGGCGACGGTCCGGCCGTCTACCTGATCCCCGAGGACGGTCAGCGACCGTTGCGCGACGCCGAGGCCGCTCCGGCCCGGCTGGTACGACTGCTGCGCGAACTGCTCAACGGGGTCGACTCCAGCGGCAACATCGCCGTGCTGCGGACCCCGCCGGGCGCGGCCCAGTACCTGGCCAGCGCGTTGGACCGGGCGGGTCTGCCCGAGATCGTCGGCACCATCGCCGGCGACGACACCATCCTCGTCGTGGCCCGTGAGGCCGTCGGCGGGGCGGCGCTGGGGGAGAAGCTCGCCGGCTGGGCCCGCCGCGACGACACCATCGACGGGACCACCGCCTCATGACGCGGCGGAGCGTGAAGAGTGACCGAGCGCGGCGAGTGAGCCCCGCAGTCGCGAGCGAAAGGCAACCAGAGCAATGATGGGCGACGTGGACGACAAGAGCCTTACCGAGAACAGTGCCGCCACCAACCGGACGAGCCTCTGGGGTGGCCGGTTCGCGGGCGGCCCCGCCGAGGCGCTCGCCCGACTGTCGGTGAGCGTGCAGTTCGACTGGCGGCTGGCCCCGTACGACATCGCCGGTTCCCGGGCGCACGCCCGGGTCCTCGCCGGCGCCGGCCTGCTCGACCCGGAGGAGCTGGGCCGGATGCTGGCCGCGCTGGACGACCTGGAGGCCGCCTGCGCCTCCGGGGCGTTCCGGCCCACCATCGACGACGAGGACGTGCACACCGCGCTGGAGCGTGGCCTGCTGGAGCGCCTCGGCAGCCTCGGTGGCAAGCTGCGCGCCGGCCGGTCCCGCAACGACCAGGTCGCCACCGACCTGCGGCTCTACCTGCGGGATCACGCCCGGGGCGTGGCCAGCCGGCTGGTCGAGCTGGCGGAGGCGCTGGTGGAACAGGCCGAGCGGCACGTCGACACCGCCGCGCCGGGCATGACCCACCTCCAGCACGCTCAGCCGGTCACCTTCGGGCACTGGCTGCTGGCGCACGTGCAGCCGCTGCTGCGCGACCTGGAGCGGCTGCGTGACTGGGACCACCGGGCGGCGATCAGCCCGCTCGGCGCGGGCGCGCTGGCCGGTTCCGGGCTGCCGTTGGACCCGGTGGCGGTGGCCAAGGAGCTGGGTTTCCGGACGTCGTTCGCCAACTCGATGGACGCGGTCGCCGACCGGGACTTCGTCGCCGAGTTCCTCTTCACCACCGCGTTGATCGGGGTGCACCTGTCCCGCCTCGGCGAGGAGGTGGTGCTCTGGACCTCGCACGAGTTCGGCTGGGTGGAGCTGGACGACTCGTTCGCCACAGGCTCGTCGATCATGCCGCAGAAGAAGAACGCGGACATCGCCGAGCTGGCCCGGGGCAAGTCCGGGCGGCTGGTCGGCGGCCTGATGACAGTGCTGACCATGCTCAAGGGCCTGCCGATGACCTACGACCGGGACATGCAGGAGGACAAGGAGCCGGCCTTCGACGCGGTCGACACCCTGGAGCTGCTGCTTCCGGCCCTGGCGGGAATGATCTCCACGATGACGGTCCGGGTGGACCGCCTCGTCGCCGCCGCCCCGGTCGGTTTCTCCCTCGCCACCGAGGTCGCCGACTGGCTGGTCCGACGCAACGTGCCGTTCCGGGACGCGCACGAGATCACCGGCCAGCTGGTGGCGCTCTGCGCGGCTCGCGAGTGCGAGCTGAACGATGTCTCCGACGAGGACCTGGCCACGATCAGCGGGCACCTCGACCCGTCGGTGCGCGACGTGCTCTCGGTCCGTTCGGCTCTCGCGGCCCGGACCACCCCCGGGTCCACCGGTCCCGGCCCGGTCGCCGACCAGCTCGCCGCCGCGGCGGACCGGTTGGCCGGTTGGCGGGAGTGGGCCGCCGAGCGGGTCGTTCCGCGCTGAGCTGTGCCGTGGCGTCGGCGTCGGCCGCCGGCGCCACGGCTGGTTCAGGCCGTCGGGCGCTCCCGCTTGGGGAGCTTCGCCACCACCATGTCGTACGACGAGTCGACCGCCTCGGTCAGCTCCTCGTCGCCGATCCCGCCGTCCAGGCGCAGCGTGTTCCACCCGGACCGGCCGATGTAGGCCATCACGCTGGCGTCGCCGGGGTGTCGGTGCAGCCACTCGTCGGCGACCTCCCGGGTCGGCCCGCACTTGACGCCGACCGTCGGTTTGCCCCCGGCGCTGCCGAGGAACGCGAAGATCCGGCTGCCCACCTTCACCACCTCGTCGCCCTCCCACGGCTGGTCCAGCCATGCTCCCGGCTTCGCCAGGCAGTACGCCAGCATCTCCGCGCGCTCCATGGGTGCCTCCTCGTCGTGCGCACAGTGTGCCCGCCCGACCGCCGTCGCGGGCGCGACGTGCCGATCCGGGTGTGTGCTCAGGACGCGCCGGATCCGGCGGTCTGCTCGGACGAGCGGGCGGCGACCCGCTCGTAGCGCTGTCGGGCCGCCTGTGCGCTGCCCAACCCCAACCCGTACGCGATCGCCTGCCAGGTCAGCCCCCGGTCGCGGGCCAGTGTCAACAGGCCGGCTTCCAGGGCGTCCAGCTCGGCGCGGACGTGGGGCAGCAGGGTCAGCGCGGCGGTCAGGTCGGCGGCGTCGACCGGCTCCTCCGTCGGTTCGCGTTCGGCCCCGCCGGCGGCCAGCGCGGTGACCAGGGCGACCGCCTCCCACGGGTCCAGCACGTACGGGTGGGCCCAGCGGCCCCGCTGGGCGTCGGTGCCGGCGTGCCGCTCGGCGATCCGGTGCAACGCCTCGTGCGTGCGGTGGGCGCGGGCGCGGGCCGGGTGGGGCGCGGTGAATGGATCGTCCGTCGTCATACCCCGAGCACACATCATCAACGTCCGGTTGTCAACAGAACGTTCAAATCTCGTCGTGGGTCCGCTCGCGGCCGACCCCCGGGCGCGCATCGCCCGCTCGGCTGCCGGGTCGGCGGGATGGGTACCGTCGGGGGCATGCCCCTGCTGCCCGGTGACCGCACCAGCGACCCCGACCTGGCGGCCCTGGCTGACCTGCTCGCCGGGCCCCTGCTGCCGGCGGCGCGCGGGCTGCTGGGCTGCCGCCTGCACGCCGGCGGGGTCACCGTCCGGATCACCGAGGTCGAGGCGTACGCGGGAACCGGCGGCGATCCCGCTTCGCACGCCCATCGGGGCCGCACTCCACGCAACGCCGTGATGTTCGGCCCCGCCGGGTACGCCTACGTCTACTTCACCTACGGCATGCACTGGTGCGTCAACGTGGTCACCGGGGTCGAGGGGACGGCCACCGCCGTGCTGCTGCGCGCCGGTGAGGTGGTCGACGGGCTGGCCACCGCACGGGAGCGCCGGCCGGCCATCCGGCGGGACGTGGACCTGGCCCGGGGGCCCGCCCGGCTCTGCTCCGCGCTCGGCATCGACCGCGAGGCGTACGGCGCGTACCTGCTCGGCGACGGCCCGGTCCGGCTGCGGCCGCCGGCCCGGCCGGTGCCGCAGGAGGCGGTGGCGGCGGGTCCCCGGGTGGGCGTGACCGGCGCGCACGACCTGCCCTGGCGGTTCTGGCTGGACGGCGATCCCACTGTGAGCGCGTACCGCCGGCACGTGCCCCGCGTCCGGCGCTGAACGCGCCCGGCGGCGTGTGAGCGGCGGAGTGTGTCAGTGGGTGTGGCCATAATCACCGCACCTGCTCACCGACGGTACGGAGGACGCCATGGCAACGCTGCTCGCGATCGGCACGGCGAAGGGGTTGTTTCTCGCCACCAGCACTGACGACCGGCGCAGTTGGGAGATCACCGGTCCACACTTTCCGATGACCGGTGTCTACGCGGTGGCTATCGACACCCGCCGTCCCACCCCACGGTTGCTCGCCGGCATGACCAGCTCACACTTCGGCCCGAGTGTCGCCACCAGCGACGACCTCGGTGCTTCCTGGGACGAGCCCGACCAGGCGCCGGTCGCGTTCCCGGCCGACACCGGCGTCTCCCTCGGGCGGGTCTGGCAGTTGACGCCGGCCGGCCCCGACGAGCCGGACGTGGTCTGGGCCGGCACCGAGCCCTCGGCGTTGTTCAAGTCGACCGACGGTGGCCGCAGCTTCGAGCTGGTCCGTTCCCTCTGGGACCACCCGCACCGTCCGCAGTGGGAGGCCGGCTTCGGCGGTCAGGCCGTGCACACCGTGCTGCCCCACCCGCGTGACAGGGCTCGGCTGCTGGTCGCCATGTCCACCGGTGGGGTCTACCGCTCGGAGGACGCCGGGGCGAGCTGGACGCCGGGTAACACCGGCATCCGCGCCTACTTCATGCCCGACGAGTGGCCGGAGTTCGGCCAGTGCGTGCACAAGGTCGCCCGGGACGCCGGCAACCCCGAGCGGCTGTACGCGCAGAACCACCACGGCGTCTACCGCTCCGACGACGACGGCCGCACCTGGTCCTCGATCGCCGACGGGCTGCCCAGCGACTTCGGCTTCCCGATGGTGGCCCACCCGGGGCGTGCCGGCACGGTGTGGACCTTCCCGCTGGTGGCCGACGGGGAGCGGTTCCCGACCGATCACCGCTGTCGGGTGTTCCGCTCCGCGGACGCCGGCGGCAAGTGGGAGCCACTGTCGGTCGGGCTGCCCGAGGGGCCGTTCTATCCGGCGGTGCTGCGCGACGCGATGTGCGCCGATGACGCCAGCCCCGGCGGGGTCTACTTCGGCACCCGCTCCGGTTCGGTCTTCGCCAGCCGCGACGAGGGTGACTCCTGGTCGACGGTCGCGGCGCACCTGCCCGACGTGCTCTGCGTTCGCGCCGCGGAGGTCTGAGCATGGTCACCGTGCTGCTGCCCGGCCCGCTACGCGGCGAGGCCGGAGGTGCGAGTCGGCTGAGCGTCACCGCCGCCGGGACGCTGCGGGCGGTCCTCGACGAAATGGCCGTCGCGCACCCCCGGCTGGCTCGGCGCATCCGCGACGAGCGTGGCGAGCTGCGCCGCTACGTCAACGTCTTCGTCGACGGGGAGGACTGCCGTCACTCCGGCGGTCTGGCCACCCCGGTCAGCGACGGCGCGGAGGTGCAGGTGTTGCCCTCGGTCGCGGGCGGCTGACCGCGCCGGCACCGCCGGGCGGTGTCGACCTGGATGTCGGGTTGCGGCGAGTGACCGGCGCCACTGCGGGGCGTCCCGCCGGCGGAATAGTTGCGTCGTCAAATAAGTTGTGGCCTGCGTCCGGGTACCACGACGGCACCTGGTTGACACGCGAGGAGCTGGTCATGCAGTTCGGAATCTTCACCGTCGGTGACGTCACTGTCGATCCGACCACCGGTCGGGAGCCGACCGAGCATGAGCGGATCAAGGCGATGGTCGCGATCGCGTTGAAGGCCGAGGAGGTCGGCCTGGACGTCTTCGCCACCGGCGAGCACCACAACCCGCCGTTCGTGCCGTCGTCACCGACCACCATGCTCGGCTACATCGCGGCGCGTACCGAACGCCTGCTGCTGTCCACCGCCACCACGCTGATCACCACCAACGACCCGGTGAAGATCGCCGAGGACTACGCGATGCTCCAGCACCTGTCCGGTGGCCGGGTGGACCTCATGATGGGCCGCGGCAACACCGGCCCGGTCTACCCGTGGTTCGGCAAGGACATCCGCGCCGGCATCCCCCTGGCCATCGAGAACTACGACCTGCTGCACCGGCTGTGGCGCGAGGACGTGGTCGACTGGAAGGGCAAGTACCGCACCCCGTTGCAGTCGTTCACCTCGACGCCGCGCCCGCTCGACGGCGTGCCCCCGTTCGTCTGGCACGGCTCGATCCGCAGCCCGGAGATCGCCGAGCAGGCCGCCTACTACGGTGACGGCTTCTTCGCCAACCACATCTTCTGGCCCAAGGAGCACACCCAGCGGATGATCGGGCTCTACCGCCAGCGGTTCGCGCACTACGGCCACGGCTCCGCCGACCAGGCGATCGTCGGCCTCGGCGGGCAGGTGTTCATGCGCCGCAACTCGCAGGACGCGGTCCGGGAGTTCCGGCCCTACTTCGACAACGCCCCGGTCTACGGGCACGGGCCGTCGCTGGAGGAGTTCACCCGGGAGACGCCGCTGACCGTGGGCAGCCCGCAGCAGGTCATCGACCGCACCCTCGGCTTCCGCGAGTACGTCGGTGACTACCAGCGGCAGCTGTTCCTGATGGACCACGCGGGTCTGCCGCTGAAGACCGTGCTGGAGCAGCTCGACCTGCTCGGCGAGGAGGTCGTGCCGGTGCTGCGCAAGGAGTTCGACGCGCTGCGTCCGGCGCACGTGCCGGCCGCGCCGACGCACGCCTCGCTGGTCGCCGCCGCCGGCGGCGCCAAGGACAGCACCGTGCACGCCGTCGACGACGTGACCGGCAAGGCACCGGAGGGGGCGACCCGATGACCCGCCGCAGCCTGGCCGTCATCTCGGCGGGGCTGAGTCAGCCCTCGTCGACCCGGCTGCTCGCCGACCAGCTCGCCGCGGCCACCCGCGACGAGTTGGTCCGGCGCGGCTCCGAGGTGCAGCTGCACGTCGTCGACCTGCGCGAGTACGCCCACGACGTGGTGAACAACATGCTCACCGGGTTCGCGCCCGCGGCGCTGCGCGAGGTCATCGACACGGTGACCGGGGCGGACGGGATCATCGCCGTCACCCCGATCTTCAGTGCCTCGTACAACGGGCTGTTCAAGTCCTTCTTCGACGTGCTGGATGCCGAGTCGCTGATCGACCGCCCGGTGCTGATCGGCGCCACCGGCGGCACCGCCCGACACTCCCTCGCTCTGGAGCACGCCGTCCGCCCGATGTTCGCCTACCTCCGGTCGGTGGTGGTCCCGACGGCGGTCTTCGCCGCCCCGGAGGACTGGTCCGACGGCACCGCCGACGGCGCGCTGCGCGCACGGATCCGGCGTGCCGCCGGGGAGTTGGCCGACCAGATCGAGCGCCGACCACCGGCCACCGGGCCGGCCGACCCGTTCGCCCTGACGACCGATTTCCTGCAGATGCTCGGCCGGGGCGACGGCCCGACGGTCAGCTGACCGGGTGGGCGACCAGCACCGGGCAGTGCGCGTGCTGGATCGCCGCCTGACTCACCGACCCGAGCAGCAGACCGGTGAACCCGGCCCGGCCCCGGGTGCCCACGACCAGCAGCGCCGCCGCGCCGCTGGCCTCGATGAGCCCCTGGGCCGCGCCGGCCGCCCAGACCGGATGCTCCCGCACCACCAGGTCGGGATGCCGGGCGCGCACCACGGCGGAGGCGTCGGCCAGCAGCCGCACCGCCTCGGCCTGGTGCGCGGCCTGCGACTCCTCGATCTCCTCCGGCACCGTCCGGCCGCCGTCCGCCGCAACGACGTGCACCAGCACCAGCGGCACGTCCCGCAGCGCCGCCTCGTCGGCGCCGACGCTCACGGCGAGGCCTGACGACTCGGACCCGTCGACGCCGACCAGCACCGGACCGTCCACCGGGATCGGCTGCTCGTCCGGGCGGACCACCAGCACCGGGCAGTGCGCGTGCGCCGCCACCTGCGCGCCGACCGAGCCGAGGAGCAGCCCGGCGAACCCGCCCCGGCCGCGGCTGCCCACCACCACCAGCTCCGCCCGGCGGGACTCCTCGATCAGGGTGGCCCCCGGGCCCCCGGTGACCTGACGCGCCTCGACAGCGAGGCGGGGCCACCGCTCGCCCAGCTCGGCCGCGGTGCGCTCCAGCATCTTCTGCGCCTCCTCGGAGGGCGCCGGCACGCCGATCTCGTACGGGTTGAGCGGCACGCCGTAGCCGAACGGATGCAGGTAACCGTGCACCACCAGCAGCGGCCGGGACCGGAGCTGCGCGGCCCGGGCCGCGTGCTCGGCGGCGACGAGGCTGGACGGCGATCCGTCCACACCCACCACGACAGGTCGGTTCATCGGCACTCCCTGGGTCGGTCAGGTCATTGTCGGCGTTGCCCGGCCGCCGCGCCGTGGAACGCGCCGGCCCGGGCCGACCGACCGCCGCCGCCTGAGCCCGCGTCGGAGCACCCGGAGCCGGCGTCGGAGCACCGGTGCGCGCCGCCCGGGCCGTGCGGTGTCAGCTCTGCCGACCCTCGCGGCGACGCCGGACGACCACCACCGGGCTGTGCGCGTGATGCAGCACCGCGTGGCTCACCGAGCCGAGCAGCATGCCGGCCAGCGCGCCCCGACCGCGCGCCCCGACCACGGTGAGCTGCGCGGCGGCCGACTCCTCGACGAGGACCTTCGCCGGCCCGCCGTACGTGACGCGGCGCCGCACCGGCACGTCCGGGTACCGCTCGCACCAGCCGGCGAGGGCCTCGGCGAGCACCCGCTCCTCCTCGGCGGCGAGCGCTTCCACGTCGTACGCCACCGGCAGGAGGTCGCTCGGCGGGACCGGCATGATCCAGGCGTGCACGGCGAGCAGCTCGGTACCCCGCAACGAGGCCTCGTCGAAGGCGAAACCCAGCGCCTGGTCGGACCGGGGCGAGCCGTCCACCCCGACCAGGACCGGCCCGTCGGCGCGGGCCTCACCCTTGACGACGAGCACCGGGCAGTCGGCGTGGGCGGAGACCTGCACCGCGACCGAACCCATCAGCAGTCCGCCGAAGCCGCCCAGGCCCCGGCTTCCGAGCACCAGCAGCGCCGCGTCCCGGGCCTCGGCCAGAAGCACCGGCGTGGCCGCGCCGTCGACCACCGCGCCGGTGACGGTGACGTCCGGCGTGACCTTGCCGGCCTCGGTCACCGCCTCGGCGACCACCTGCTCGGCCTGTTGGCGAAGCCCGGCGTGCGGGGGAGCGCCCGGCGCCGGCGCGAGCGACACGTCGTAGAGCGGCCAGATGAACGCGTGCACCACCCGCAGCGGGCGGCCTCGCGTCCCGGCTTCCCGGGCGGCGGCCCGCACCGCCTCCAGCGCGGATGTCGAACCGTCCACGGCCACCACCACGGGGGCACCGGATCTGCTGGTCATCACGTCCTCCTTCGTTTCGTCCTCCTTCATCCTCGTCGCGCGCCGGCCCGACGATCAGGGGCGGACGGTAAGGGGGCGGGGGCCGTTGGTCCCGTCATCGCCCCGGTCGGCGTCGGTGGCCGACGATCGGGTCAGCCGCAGCACCAGCCCCGGCAGTACGCTGACCGCCGCGCAGGCCAGCAGCACGCTCGGTGCCAGCGCTTCGGTGCCGAGCAGGTCCCGCAGCGGAGCGAGCAGCACCCCACCGACCTGCAGCAGCGCCGACACCGCGACCGCGACGAGCAGGCCGGGGTTCCCGCTTCGGGTGCCCGCCGGCCGGGGTGCCCGGACGGCCAGCGCCACACCGAGTTGGGCGAGCCCGAGCACCACGAAGACCACCGACTGCCAGGGCAGCTCCCGCTGGGCGGCGAACACCCCGGCGCCGAGCACGACGGCGGCGATCAGCGCGCCGGTGAGCAGGACGTCGCGACCGAGCCCGGCGCCGAGCACCGATTCCTGCGGTGAGCGTGGTGCTCTGCGTAGCGTCCCGGGTTCGGCCGGCTCCGCGCCGAGTGCCACCCCGGGGACCCCGTGGGTCAGCAGGTTGATCCAGAGGATCTGGGCGGGCAGCAGCGGTACGGGCAGACCGAACAGCGGACCGATCAGCATCACCAGGATCTCCGCCACCCCACCGGAGAGGGCGTACCGCAGGAACCTGCGGATGTTGTCGTAGATGCGCCGGCCCTCGCCGATCGCGTTGGCCACTGTGCTCAGTTCGTCGTCGACGAGCACCAGGTCGGCCGCCTGCCGGGCGACCTCGGTGCCGCCTCCCATGGCCACCCCGATGTCGGCGCGGCGCAGCGCTGGCGCGTCGTTGACCCCGTCGCCGGTCATCGCCACCACCTCGCCGCGGGCCTGCAGACCGGCGATGATGTCGAGCTTCTGCTCCGGCTGGGTCCGGGCGAAGATCCGGGTGTCCGGGTGCGCCGCCTGGTCGTCGTCGCCGTTGGCGAGGGGGTCGCCGGCGCGCCAGAGGCCGAGACGACCACCGATCGCGGTGGCCGTGGCCGGGTGGTCTCCGGTGATCAGCAGCAGCCGTACCCCGGCGGTGTCGAAGCTGTCCGCGACCCGCGCGGCGCCCTCGCGCAGCGGGTCGCCCACGGCGACCAGTCCCACCGGCCGCAACCCGGTGGGGGAGGCGGGGTCGGGCACGGTCTCCACCAGGGCGGCGGCGACGGCGAGCACCCGCAACCCTTCGGTGGCCAACCGGTGGGCGGTGCTGGTCAGTTCGGCGATCTCCTCGTCGGTGGCGTCGAGCAGCGGCGCGCCGAGGACACTCTCCGGAGCGCCCTTGCAGACCACCAGGTAGCGCTGGTCGCAGGAGCGGTGCACGGTGACCATCCGGCGTTGCGCCTGGTCGAAGGGGTGCTCGGCGACCCGGGGCCACGCCGTGCGGGTGGCCTGCGGGTCGAGGCCACAGCGGGCGGCGAAGGCGACGAGCGCCGCTTCGAGCGGGTCACCCACCGCGCCCCACTCGGGTCGCTCGTCGTCCGGCGGCGACAGCGCGGCGTCGTTGCAGAGCAGCCCGGCCCGCGCCAGGTGGCGCAGCCCGTCCGGTACGGCCACCGCCTGCCCGTCCCGGTGCACGGTGCCGGTCGGGGCGTACCCGCTGCCGGTGACCCCGTACCGGGCGCCGTCGCCGGTGACCGCCTGCTGCACCGCCATCCGCCCCTCGGTGAGGGTGCCGGTCTTGTCGGAGGCGATCACCGTGACCGAGCCGAGAGTCTCGACCGCGTGCAGTTGACGGGGGATGGCGTGTGCGGCAGCCATCCGACGTGCGCCCAGGGCCAGGGCCAGCGTCACCACCGCCGGGAGCGACTCGGGCACCGCGGCGACCACCAGGCTCACCGCTGTGATCGCCATGTCGACAACGGGCCGGCCGCCGACCACCCCGATGGCGAAGACCAACCCGGACACTGCCACCGCGACCAGGCCGAGCACCCGACCCAGGGCGGAGAGTCGGCGTTGCAGCGGAGTGCCGGTCGGCCGGGTGCCCGCGACCAGGGCGCTGATCCGACCGAGGGCGCTCGCTGCTCCCGTGCGCAGCACGGTGCCGGTCGCCCGGCCGATGGTGACGACCGTCCCGGCCAGCGCCTCCTCACCGGCGACACGTCCGACCGTCACCGACTCGCCGGTCAGTGCGGACTCGTCCAGGTGCAGCCGGCTCGCCTCGATCAGGGACAGGTCGGCCGGGACGACGTCGCCCGCCTCGACCCGGACCAGATCACCGCGCACGATGTCGGCGGCGGGCACCACCAGTTCCCGGCCGTCGCGGACCACCCGTGCGGTGGGCGCGGCGAGTTGGTCCAGCGCGGCGATGGCGCGGTCGGCGCGTACCTCCTGCACCACGCCGATCACGGTGTTCACCAGGACGACCAGGAAGATCACCGCGGTGTCCGGGTAGTCGCCGAGCGCCGCGGTGACGGCCGCCGCGGCGAGCAGCAACGCCACCAACGGGTCGGTGAGCTGGTGCAGGACCCGTGCGGTCACCGGCTGGCGCGGTGGCGCAGCGACGGTGTTGGGGCCGGTGGCGCGCAGACGGGCGGCTGCCTCGGCCGCGTCGAGCCCCACCGACACGTCCCGGTCAACGGGGTCCACCAGGATCCCGTCCCGTCCGCCGATCGTCGTCACCAGTGACCTCCCCGTCGCTCGCGGCGGGCCACCGGCCGCCGTCGGGTCCCACCATGGCGCTGCCCGACCACCCCCGGGCAGAGGCGTTTGCACCTGTGGCGCCCGGGACCAAAGACCCGTCCGCGACACCCTCCCTTGTGCGGAAGTACGTATGTACGTAGTATCGACGTATGAGCACCGTGGAAGAGCGACTCTCCGCGCTGGAGGCACAGGTCGCCGTCCTGACCGAGCACCTGACGTCGGCCCCCGCGCCGTCCGACGCGCCGCCCACGCCGGAGGGCACGTTCTGGGCCCTCGACGGCCTCAAGCAGCGCCTGCCGGCCGACGGCACCGGCGCCGTGCTCTACACCGGCACGGTTCGCGTCGCGGACCAGCAGTACGACTGGCAGTACGGGCGCACCGTCGACGACCTGCTCGCCGCCGACTGGACGGAACTGGCCGGCGCACTCTCCGCGCTGGCGCACACGGTGCGGCTGCGGCTGCTACGGGAGGTCCTCGGTGGACGGCAGGGCACCGGCGAGCTGGCCGAGATCGAGGACCTGGGCACCACCGGTCAGCTGCACCACCACCTGCGCCAGCTCACCGCAGCCGGTTGGCTGCGCAGCGTCGGCCGGGGCCGCTACGCCGTGCCCGCCGAACGCGTGGTGCCACTGCTGGCCATCCTCGCCGCCGCCGGCCGCTGACGCCGGCCCGGTCGCCGCACCGATCGTCGCGCCACCGACCCGCACAGCCCGCTCGACCGAAGGACCCCCATGCGGAGAACAGTCGTCATCGCCCTCGTCGTCGCGCTCGCCGCCAGCCTCGTCGGGGCGGCGCTGATGCCCCGCGTTCCCCGCCTCGGCGCGCAGGTCACCGGTGACGACGACCTCGCCCGCCTCGCCCGGACGGCAGTGCCCGACCCGAAGGGGCACCGCGGGCTCGCCGTCGCCCTGGTCGAGAACGGCCGGATCCGCACCGCCGGCCTGGGCGACCGGGACGCCGACGGCCAACCCGTCGAGGCCGGCACCGCGTTCGAGATCGGCTCGGTCACCAAGGTCCTCACCGGCATGCTCCTGGCCGACCAGGCCGCCGCCGGCGTCGTCCACCCCGACGACCGGCTCGGCGCCACCTGGCCCGCCCTCACCGGCCCCGCCCGCGACGTGACGCTCGCCGAGCTGGCCAGCCACCGCGCCGGCCTGCCCCGGCTCGCCCCCGGCTCCGTGCTGGGCTGGGCGGGCATCCTCTGGTCCAACGTCTCCGGCGGCAACCCCTACGCCGGGCAGGACATCGACACCATCCGGAACGCCGCCGACCGGGTCAGCCCCGACGCCGACGAGCACGGCGAGGTCCACTACTCCAACCTCGGGCCGTCCCTGCTCGGCCACGCCCTCGCCGCCAGGGCGGGCGTCGCGTACCCCGATCTGCTGCGGGCGCGGCTGCTCCAGCCGCTCGGCATGAACGCCACGGTGATCGCCACCCACGCCGACGACCTGCCGGCCGGCCGCGCCCACGGCGGCCGGGCCGCTGGCCGGCCGCTCGAGCCCTGGTCGGGGGTGGGGTACGCGCCGGCCGGCGTCGGCCCCTGGTCCACCGCCGAGGACCTCGGACGGCTGGCCGCCGCAACCCTCGCCGGCACCGCGCCCGGTGCCGACGCCACCACCGCCCGCTTCCGCGAGGACGAGAACAACCGCGTCGGGTACGGCTGGTTCACCACCCGCCACGGCGACCACGAGGTCATCTGGCACAACGGCGCGACGAGCGGGTTCCGGTCCTACCTCGGGCTCGAACGGGCCACCGGCCGGGCCGTGGTGGTGCTCGGCAACACCGACAAGGGGGTCGAGCCGATCGGCCGGCGACTGCTCGGCGTACCGGAGGAGGAGGCGGGGGACGCGGCACCGGTGGCTCCCGTCTGGATCGGCGCGGGCCTCGCGGTGGCGTTCACCTTCCTCGGCGGCCTGTCTCTGCTCCGCACCGCCCGCCGCCGCGAACTGGACCGGGTCACAGTGGTGGCGGCGGTGGTGTGGGCGTTCGCCTATCTCGGGTTGGCGCACCGGATGGGCGACTGGTCGGTGGTGCCGGCGTGGCTGTGGCCGCTCGGGGCCGGTCTGGCCGTGGCGGCAGCGACAGTGGCCGTGACCCGCTGGTCCGCCCTGCCGGTGGTCGACGCCCGAGTGCCGTGGCGTCGCCTGCTGTCGGTGGCCAGCTCCCTGCTCGCCGCCGTGCTGGCGCTCGCCGCCGTGAGCGACTGAGCGAGCCGCGCCGGCCCGCCGTTGCGTACCCTCGGCCGATGACGTCTGATCTGCGGCTGCGCCCGGTCGGTGAGGACGACCTCGTCGAGTTCTTCCGGCACCAGCAGGACCCGGAGGCCAACCGGATGGCCGCGTTCGGCCCGAAGGACCCGTCCGACCGCCGGGAGTTCGCCGCGCACTGGGCCCGGGTGCTCACCAACCCGGCGAACCTGGTCCGCACCGTCGAGGTCGACGGCGACGTGGTCGGCTACGTGAGCGCCTTCCCGGTCGACCAGCAGACCGAGGTCAGCTACTGGATCGACCCGGCACGCTGGGGTCGGGGGCACGCCACGGCGGCCCTGGCCGCCCTGCTGCGCGAGCTGCCCCGGCCGGTGCACGCCCGCGCCGCCAAGGACAACGCCGCCTCGCTCGCGGTGCTGCGCAAGTGCGGGTTCGTGGTGGTCGGTGAAGACTCGGGGTACGCCAACGGCCGCGGCGAAGACGTCGAGGAGTGGCTGCTGGAGCTGCCCGCCGACGCTCCTGACCTGGGCGGGCACTAGTCTCGCGGCGTGAACTGGTTGGATCTCGTCGGCTGGGCCGGCTCCGCGGTGCTGGTCTGGTCGCTGCTGCAGTCGCGCGTCCTGCGACTGCGCGCGATCAACCTCGTCGGCTGCGTCGTGCTGATCGGCTACAACGCCGCGATCGAGGTCTGGCCCATGGTCGGGCTCAACGTGGTGCTCGCGGCGATCAACATCTGGTACCTGCGCGGGATGCTCGCCACCCGGCACGACGACAAGACGTACCAGGTGGTGGAGGTCGGCGTCGACGACCAGTTCCTCGCGCACACGCTGCGGGTGCACGCCGCCGACATCGCCCGGTTCAACCCCGGCTTCCACTGGGATCCGGACGCGCCCGGGCGCTCGGCGTTCCTCGTGGTCACTGCCGACGAGGTGGTCGGGGTGGTGCTGTCGCACGCCGAGGCGCCCGGCGTCGCCCAGATCGACCTGGACTACGTCACCCCGAAGTTCCGTGACTTCACCCCGGGCGAGTTCGTCTACCGGCGCAGCCACCTGTTCACCGAACGCGGCTTCCACCGGGTGGTCAGCCCGCCCCGGATGGTCGCCCCCTACTACCACCGGCTCGGCTTCCGACCGGAGGGCGACTCCTACGTCCTCGATCTCCCGGCGTCCTCGACGCCCCCTGCCCGGTAGCGTCACCGCGTCCGATTCGACGTGGCGTCACCCGGGCAGGATTCGGCCGGCACCGGACGGGGCAAAGACAACGCCTACGCCGGGCGGGCTCGCCGACCGGCGGGTACCGCGCGTACCGGCCGGTGCCACCACGACGAGGGAGCGAACCGGGCGTGCAGAGCTACGGGAGCCAACTGGCCCTGGTCGGAGTCCTGGTCGTGATCAACGCGCTCTTCGCGGGCAGCGAGATGGCGTTGGTGTCGCTGCGGGACAGCCAGATCCAACGGTTGGAGCGCACCAGCCGGGGCGGGCGGGTGCTGGCCCGCCTCGCCAAGGACCCGAACCGCTTCCTGGCCACCATCCAGATCGGCATCACCCTCGCCGGCTTCCTGGCCTCCGCCGCCGCGGCGGTCTCCCTGGCCAAACCCCTGGTGCCGCTGCTCGGCGTGTTCGGCGGCGCCGCCGAGACGGTGGCGATCGTGATCGTCACCCTCGCGCTGACCTTCGTCACCCTGGTCTTCGGCGAGCTGGCGCCCAAGCGGATCGCCATGCAGGCCGCCGAACGGTGGGCGCTGCTGGTGGCCCGCCCCCTCGACCTGCTCGCCAGCCTCACCCGCCCGGCCGTCTGGGCGCTCGGCGCCACCAGCGACGTGGTGGTCCGCCTGGTCGGGCTCAACCCGAAGCACGAGCCGGAGGAGATCGGCCCGGACGAGCTGCGCGACATCGTCGCCGGCAACCACGGCTTCACCAAGGAGCAGCGCACCATCATCGCGGGCGCTGTGGAGATCGCCGACCGACGGCTGCGGGCTGTGCTCGTACCCCGGTTGCAGGTCTTCACGCTCGACAGCGGGACCACCGCGGAGGCCGCGCGGCTCGTGCTGGCCGCCACCGGGCACTCCCGGGCCCCGGTTGTGCGTCACGGCGGCCTGGACGACACGGCCGGAGTGATCCACCTGCGTGACCTGGTGGGTGTGCCCGACGACCGGCCGGTCGACGAGATCGCCCGACCGCCGATGCTGCTGCCGGACTCGCTTCCGGTGGTGGACGCGCTGCGTCAGTTCAAGGCCGAGCGTCAGCACATCGCGCTCGTCGTGGACGAGCGCGGCGCCGTCGACGGGATCGTGACGCTGGAGGACATCCTGGAGGAGATCGTCGGCGAGATCTACGACGAGACCGACCGGGACGGCTACTCGGTACGCCGCGACGCCGACGGCGCGCTGCTGCTGCCCGGCACCTTCCCGGTGCACGACCTTCCCGACATCGGCGTGGAGCTGCCGTCGCGACCGGCCGGTGACTACACCACAGTCGCCGGGCTGGTGCTGGCCCGGCTCGGGCACATCCCCACCGTCGCCGGGGAGGACGTCACGCTGGACGGTTGGGTGCTGATGGTGGCCGGCATCGACCACCGGGCGATCACCGAGGTACGGCTCAGCCGCGTACCCGAGGACACCGACGCGGACGTCGACGAGGCCGCGGAGCCGGTGTTGGACGAGGCCCGCAGCTGACCCGTCCGGTGCGGTCGGACGCTCAGGCGGGCGAGAGGTTCTGCAGCCGGACCTGACCACGGGCGACCAGCCGCGCGTCGGCGTCGGTGATCTCCACCTGCCAGAGCTGCTGGCTGCGACCCCGGTGCACCGGGGTGCCGACGGCGGTCAGCTCGCCGTCCCGCACGGCCCGCAGGAAGTCGGTCTGGTTCGACACCCCGACCACGGTGCCCCGGTCGGCCAGCCAGAGGGCACCGCCCACGCTGGCCGCGGTCTCCACGACCGAGCAGTACACCCCGCCGTGCAGGAGGCCGAACGGCTGGTGCAGGTCCGGGCGGACCTGCCAGCTGATGACCACCCGGTCGGCGCTCGCCTCCTCGAACGTGAGGCCGAGCAGGGCGGCAAAACCACCCGTCAGATCCGGAATCTCCATGGCAAAAGCCCTCCTCGATCAACGGGGCGCAAGCCTAGCCGGGGCGGGTTGCGCCAAACCCGGTACGGGTCGGTGCCGGCGATGGGGGAGAATCGGTGACCGTGACCGACAGCAGCCTCCCGCCCCCCGGGCGGGCCTCCCTGACCGATGACCTGCTCTGGCGTGGCCTGATCCAGGACTCGACCGGCCTCGACGAGCTGCGCGAGCTGCTCGACGGTGGGAGTGCCGCCACCTATTACGTGGGCTTCGACCCCACCGCGCCGAGCCTGCACGTCGGCAACCTCATGCAGGTTCTCATGGCCCGCCGGCTGCAACTCGCCGGTCATCGCCCGTTGCTGTTGGTCGGCGGGGCCACCGGGCAGATCGGCGACCCGAAAGAGAGCGCCGAGCGGGCGCTCAACCCGACCGAGGTGATCGCCGGTTGGGTCGAGCGGATCCGCGAGCAGCTCGCGCCCTTCGTGTCGTACACCGGGGACAACGCTGCGCAGCTTGTCAACAACCTGGACTGGACCGGCGAGATGTCGATCGTCGAGTTCCTCCGCGACGTCGGCAAGCACTTCCCGGTGAACAAGATGCTCGCGCGGGAGGTGGTGCGGGCCCGACTGGAGACCGGCATCAGCTTCACCGAGTTCAGCTACCAGCTGTTGCAGGCCAACGACTTCTACGAGCTGCACCGCCGGCACGGCTGTCAGCTCCAGTTCGGCGGCTCCGACCAGTGGGGCAACATCACCGCCGGCGTCGACTACGTGCGCCGGCGGGGGGTGGGGCCGGTGCAGGCGTTCACCACGCCGCTGGTCACCAAGGCCGACGGTACGAAGTTCGGCAAGAGCGAGGGCGGTGCGGTCTGGCTCGACCCGACGATGACCAGCCCGTACGCGTTCTACCAGTTCTGGCTCAACGTGGAGGACCAGGAGGTCGACCGCTACCTGCGGTACTTCAGCTTCCGCTCCCGCGATGAGCTGGAGGAGCTGGCGAAGGCGACCGCCGAACGGCCGGCGGCCCGGTTGGCGCAGCGGGCGCTCGCCGAGGAGCTGACCACCCTGGTGCACGGCGCCGACGAGGCCCGACAGGCGATCGCCGCCAGCCAGGCGCTCTTCGGCCGCGGCTCACTGGACGACCTGGCGCCGGAGACCCTGCGCGCGGCCCTGACCGAGGCGGGCCTCGTACGCCTCACCGGCGAATTGCCGGATGTGGCGGGTCTGCTGCGGGACTCCGGCCTGGTGACCGGCCTCAAGGAGGCCCGACGGGTGATCGCCGAGGGCGGCGCCTACGTCAACAACAACCGGGTGACCGCTGTGGACGCCGGGGTGTCGCCGGCCGATCTGCTGCATGGCCGATACCTGGTGCTGCGCCGGGGGAAGCGCTCGTTCGCGGGCGTTGAGCTGGGTGAATAGTCGTCTGTCGACGATGTGACGGGGGACGCGTCCGGCGGATTTGACGATCATCCCGCCGGACGCGTAACTTTCTCTCTGCCAGCGCGGAACGGACGAAACAGGCGAAAGCCTGAAACGGCCGGAGCGCGGGCCAACGGCCTGGGGGTCGGGCGGGCTTGCCCACCGGAACCCCCGACCGGGAGGTGCCACCAGAAACGCCGCGAGGCGGATTTGGCGCGGCGAAACCGACCGGGTAAGGTTACGAGCCGGCGGGGCACCGGGCGGGTCGCGGGAAATCGCGACTGGCCGGCCTGTCGAATCCATGACGAGAACGGCGCAAGCCGGTAGCGACATGGTGCCCGCAATATCGTTGAAGCATGACGAACCGCGAAATATCGGTTTGACAGGGTGGAAACGAGCGGGTAACGTAGTAAAAGTGCCTGGTACTGAAAGCGCCGGGTGCGAGAGCGGGAAATGCCCCGGTTGGGGTTCTACTTGGGTGGGGCTTTCGGCTGGTGTGTGGTTGTTCTTTGAGAACTCAACAGGGTGCTTGTAAAGCCAGTGCCAATTATGATTTATACCCCGGACTGGTCAGGCCTTTTGGTTTGGCTGGTTGGGATTCCTTTGGCAACAATTTGTTTGTTGTCGGGATAGCTGTTCAACTAATTTTTTGTTGGAGAGTTTGATCCTGGCTCAGGACGAACGCTGGCGGCGTGCTTAACACATGCAAGTCGAGCGGAAAGGCCCTTCGGGGTACTCG